>NZ_BSFE01000003.1:0-194853 GCF_027922185.1 Maricaulis virginensis
CTCGTAGCGGCGACGGCCCATGATCCATATCCTCCTCGCGAAGGTTGAATCAGGCTTCGGCCAAAAACGGAATCCCGTTTATGAGTTTATGACCTAGCAACAGCTTAAGACATGCACCACGAGCGCGGAAATCTTCCATTATTCAATCTACCACGCAACGAACGTGGAGCGATCAGGACATCGATGATATCTTGCTCAAATTCTATAATAAGTTTCGGGATGCCTATGGCTTGGCACATGCCGATCATGCCGACCTAGTGTCCTTGGTAAGATAATAGGAATTTTGCGCTGTTCAGATTTTGAGCAACTTCGACGGCAGTTTCAGAAGACAACAGGCCCTTTGATCGATGGGTGCAGGGAGAGCAGAAATCTCACCTGCGAGTAGTCCAGCGGCGGCACGCTGGCGGCATCCAAACGGCGCACGGTTGGTCTCGATGACATCGTCTCCATGACATGGCCATGGGGGTATCGGGGGAGCTTGGAGGCTCCCTTGATCTGCGATCGAACGGCAGGCTGTTCGGACATGGGGAGGTGTCGGAGGGGAGAGGTCATTCTCCACCTCTGATGAGGGATCAATCGGCGATACGATTGGATGGTGCTGAGTAGGTTCAATACCTGGTCAGTGCCAAGGCTTGGGGTATCCAACAGGGGGCGCAGCAGCCCCTTTGGCAAGGTCGGCGTTGTAGTACAACGCACACCTTGCGCGTCAAAAAACGCGTCCAAATCGGGTGAAAACCGCGAAACACCCGGCTTTACTGCACTTTTGACGATTTCCGTGCTACGTCGATTCCCATCGAGACGTGGAGTGCGATGTGTCTGATAGCTGGGATGAGAAACACGCCCGGAACAAAGGAGCGGCGAAAAATGCCTTCGGAGAGAAGGCTTCGGACGCTCCAAAAGAGGAGCCGTCGAGCGACCTTTTGAAAGCGCTCGAAGGGCTCAATGACCGGCGATCGGGTGTCCCGGACCGCCGGAACTCTGACATTCACCGCATTGCACAAGAGCTTGAGGACGAGGCTCAGCAGGAAGAGGAAGCCGAACTTCCCGAACTGGAAAAGCCGCGTCCCAGACCACCTTCGTTGAGCCTGGGCGGGGAAACAATCCGGCCAGCTCCAAAGTATGCCGCGCCCGAACGCGATGAAGCTGCACGCGATCGTATGAGGGCTCTTTTGCAACGCGGCAAAGAGCAAGATCGAGAACGCGACCGTTAGTGAAAAAATCTGCGGGCATTGGCGGTTAATTTCGCAAAACGGGCGATTGGCTTAACTTTCGATAATAAACGGCACTCACACACGTTGACAGTTTTTCAACGTAAGAGGAGTGCCCAAACGATGGACCCAATAGTTTCGTGGTTCCGCTCTCTATGGGACAGCATTCAAGACTTAGCTGACACTGCGCTTTCCAGAGAGCCAAGCCCAAGGCGGAAGGTTGAGAAGTTTTTGAGGAGCAAGCCGCCCTCAAAATCGTCACCTGAGACGAAATCGAAGGTTAAACCTGATCCCAAACCATTTCTCAAATGGCTTGGCTGGGGCGCGATCGCTGTCTTCGGTGTGGCCGTCACGGTGGCCGTCGTGAGCTTTGGTTTCAGCGGCGAAGAAAGCGGCGGCAATCAAATCCAATATGATGCCTATGGCATGCCAATCGGCGGCGGTGATCTTGGCGCTTCTATGAATCCAATGCGCGGCCTCACCTTGAGCAGCCTCATGGGCGGATTTGTGCTCGGGGTTGGATTGGTCGCAATCCTAGCCTTTTGGCGTTGGGTTGTTCACAAGCATGGATGGGTGGCGCTCGTTGTTTTGTGCGCGTTGCTCGTGCTCATCGGAGACACAAGCGATTCTGCATCGACAACATCCATGGCGTCGATGCTGGCCTTTATCACTGGCTTTAGCGCGGGCATTGCCCTGGCGGCGAAGTTTCTTCTCGTCATCAGACCGCCTACGGAAATCCCGGACATCTTTGGTTCGTCACGGTGGGCGACGTTCGATGACATCACAGATGCCGATCTGATTGGTTCAATGGATAAGGGAGACGGTCTTTTCCTCGGCAAAGAGCAAGAAAAAGGCATCCCACTCGTCTATCGAGGCGACATGCACGCTTTGACGGTCGCGCCAACGCGTACGGGTAAAGGCGCTGCCGCCATCATTCCGAACCTTCTCCGGTCGAAAAGCTCCATTCTCGTCATTGACCCCAAAGGCGAGAATGCGCGGCGCACGGCGGCAAAACGTGCTGCGATGGGTCACAATATCAAAATTGTAGACCCTTGGGGCATTGCTCAAGAAGCTGACAAGTTTGGCCCTGGGGCCGATGCGGGCTTCCATGCCCATTTCAATCCTTTGGGCGCTCTTCGCGCAGATGATCCAGACCTTGGATCGGATGCGATGCAACTCGCGGATGCGCTCGTTGTCTCAACCGACAAGGAGCCATTTTGGAGTGACGAGGCCAAAGCGCTGATTGCTGGTTTCATACTCTATGTCGTCGTTGCTCCCGAAGAAGAGGGCAACCGAACGCTTGGCCGGGTCCGGGATATCCTGTCGCTGCCTCCGGCTGCGGATACGGAAGATGAGAATCTTCCTGGCACGATGGATGAGATTTTGATGCGGATGGCGGTCTCGCCTCATCCGCTGGTGAGCGCCGCCGCTTTCCGAATTGCTCAAAAGGCGGAGAAGGAACGCTCTGGTGTGATCTCCTCGGCGCAATCAAACACGCATTTTCTCGATAGCCCGAAAATCCGTGACAGCCTGGCCAAGTCAGACTTCAAGTTCTCCGATCTCAAAACCGCCGATGCGCCGACGACGATTTATCTGGTTCTGCCGCTCGATCGTCTCTCGACGTTCAACCGCTGGCTTCGGTTGATGATCTCAAGCGCCATGATCGATCTGACCCGCACCCCTGCGAAGTCGGACACTGAGCCGGTGCGCGTGATTCTGGATGAGTTTGCAGCCCTCGAAAGGCTGAAGATTATTGAGACGGCCTTCGGGACGATGGCGGGCCTCGGTGTGCAGCTCTGGGCGGTTACGCAAGACCTCTCCCAGCTCATGCGCCTCTACGGCGATAAGGGCTGGCAGACATTCGTCAGCAATGCGGGCGTGTTTCAGTATTTTGGAAGCCGCGACTATGAGACGGCGAAATACGCCGAACATTTGACCGGCATGACGACGATGAAAAAGCGTTCCATCAGCTTCGGATCGTCCTCATCAGCAACCACGTCTTACCCAAGTAGCTCGTCCACTACGGGCCATTCGAAAACTATCTCGTATGACGATGTGCAGCGTCCGCTGGCATATGCAGATGAGATGATGACGCTTCATCGCGATTTGCAGATTCTCTTCGTGGAGAACAACTATCCAATCATCGCTCGAAAACACTGGTGGTTTCGTCAAGCGAAGGCCAGTAAGCCTGTGAAACCTAAATCCTCATAGCATCGCAGCCTTTACGGATACGCGGCGCTGAACCGAACCGATCGACACCCATTGCCTGAAAATTGTGTGGCGGGACAGGCGAGGTGCTCGAACGGTTCGGTCGCCGCAATTACAAACGTAAAGGAGCGACGCGATGTCTCTTCAAATCATTTCAAAGGCGGAAGCTGCCCGCATGCCGATAGCGCAGCTTCGAGCGCTGCATCAATTGCTCGCTGAAGAGCTTGCAAACAGCGAATGCGGTTCAGAGCTTGCTCAAGCGATTGCGCATAATCTGCATATCGTCATAAACGAGCTAGCGGGTCGAAATCGGCTCAGCCGTCTGCCACGGCTTTAACTGCTCTTTCGAATTGGGTCGCCCGGCAGAGAGCGGGGCGACCTGGCAGCATGGGCCTCAAGTCACAGTCTTATGATCCATTTATCATATTTTGTTTTTATGATGATTGGATCATAATTAAGTTTTATGTCCTAAAGATCATATTGACATTTTATGAGTTTTAGATCATAATTCTGATAAAGGAGTCGCCATGCAAAAAATAATTCGTTCTCCAAAAGATTTTGGTCAACTGATCCGCCATGTACGTAAGCAGGCGGGGATGACCCAAAGCCAGCTCGCCGTTCGTAGTGGGGTCTGGCAGGAAACCATTTCCAAGATTGAGAATGGACATGCGGGCTCAAAGCTGGAGACAATCTTCGAGATTCTGGCCGCCCTTGATCTGGAGATTACAGGGCAAGAACGCTCGAAAGGATCAACAGACGATTTTGAGGATATGTTCTGATGGGGCGGCGTCGAAGTTACATACCGCTCAATATCTTTCTCAACAATCGGCTTGTTGGACAGATGGAACGTCAAAAGGGCGGCGCGATCAATTTTCAATATGCCAGGGAGTGGCTCGATTGGGATGCGAGCATGCCCATTTCTCTGTCACTGCCGCTGACACAAGATCGCTACACAGGCGGCACTGTTCTCGCCGTATTTGAAAACCTCTTGCCGGACAATGAAGCCATTCTACGCCGTGTTGCCGAACGCACGGGTGCGCAAGGCACGGACGCTTACAGCATGCTCTCGGCAATCGGGAGAGATTGTGTGGGAGCCCTGCAATTCGTTCCAGAGGGTGCGGATGCCACGCCTTCTGAAAAAATCGAAGGCCGTCCCCTGACGGATGTACAGATAGGCAATTTGCTTAAAAACCTGGACGTTAGTCCTCTTGGCATCCGACCAGAAAATGACTTCAGGATTTCGATTGCTGGGGCGCAGGAGAAAACAGCGCTTCTCTTCCATGAAGGGCAATGGATGGAACCTGTTGGCACAACGCCAACAACACACATTATCAAGCCGCAGATTGGCAAGCTGCCCAACGGCATGGATTTATCCAATAGTGTCGAGAACGAGTTCGTATGCCTGAAGCTGATGGAAAATTTCGGACTGCGGGTTGCCAAGGCAGAGATACAAACATTTGCCAAACAAAAAGCGCTTGTCGTGGAGCGCTTCGATCGTCTTTGGACGCGCAATAAGCGCCTGATACGCTTGCCGCAGGAGGATTGTTGCCAGGCGTTGTCAGTCCCGCCTACGCAGAAATACGAAAATGTCGGCGGGCCGGGCATCCCCGCGATCATGGAATTGCTACGCGCCAGCGACGAGCCGAACAAAGATCAGCGCGACTTCTTCAAAGCGAACATCCTTTTTTGGCTGATTGGTGCCACGGATGGCCATGCGAAGAATTTCAGCATCAATATTCTTCCCGGCGGACGGTTCCGTATGTCGCCGCTTTACGATGTCCTGACAGCAGAGCCGGAATATGCCGCGAACCGCATTCGCCGTAAGGATTACAAACTGGCGATGAAATGGGGAAAGTCGCGTCACTATAAAATCACTGATATACGCGCTCACCATATTCAAGAAACCGGCTTAGAGTCCGGTTTGTCCAGAGAGGCCATACAGGAAGTCATTCAAGAAATTTTGGATGACGCCGCACCTGCCCTTGAAAAAACAATTCGCGCGCTGCCGAAATCATTTCCGCAAGTGCTCATTGATGCGCTGTCCGGTGCCATCGAAAGCCGGTGTAAAATCCTTCAATAGACAATCGCGGTATAGGAGCGATGTCACGTCCAGCTTATAGCTGGACGATCCATTGACGATTGCCGAGTTCCAGTTCGGTGACTTCACCGCCCAGGCGCATGTCGCGGGCAAAGGCCTCGACATCGAAATAGTAGCGCAGGCTTTCCGGTAGCTGGTCAAGAAGCCCGGTGCTCTCGACGTAATCCTCGGCGAATTCGAGAAGCGTGCCTTCAAAGAGCATCACTTCGTCCAGGCGATCGATGATCTCTTCCGGCGCGATACATTCGTATCCAGCGAGGTATATGGCGCGGGCGGCCTCGTCTTCGTCGAGGTCTTCAAATTGATCGAACCACAGCGGCAGATTTGCTTGGTTCACGCCGATTGCTTTGAACAGCTCGTAATTGTCGCCATCAATGAACTGAATCTCATATTCTTCGACGGGATCGCCGTACTCGTTGCGATGTCGCGATGCTTTTTCGCGGTACTCATTGAGCGTTTTGAAATAGAAGCCCACCGCTGAAATGTCGTAGGGCGTAGCATGATAGATGTTGGGCATATTGTCCTCCTTAGCTTTGAACGCAGGAGGCTCGGGCGACTGGAATAAAGGCTCGCTGCAACTGCCTTCACGGTCACTGGTGCGGAAGGTCGGTTGCAGTGGGCCTGCCAGTCGCCACGGATGCGGTTATCTCAAAGCGGAGGACGGTTTTGCCCAGGCTCGGATGCCTCGGCTGACAGGAGGCGTTCAGGCTTTTCGTAGCGTTTGCTTACACGCCTCGAACATCATCGTCATATGATTGCGCCGGGTCGATCCCAATCGCTTCATAGCTTCATCGTCTTTGAGGGCACGGTCGAGTTCAATGTCGCGGAAACGGTCATAAACCAACGCCGTGAGAAACACCGATTTGAAGCTTCCTGTAGGAAGGCCGCGTTGCTCTGTTCTGAGATGCCGGAGTGTGCGGAGCAACATCGGGCGCGGCTGGACGAGCGGAAGGAACTCGCACGCTGAACAAAGGCGTCTGTTGCCGAGAAGGGCTGTTCCTGGACCATCGACCCCTTCGAACGACTCTCTGATTTCAGACGGACAGTCGAATACGCAGGTGTGAAGGCGCTGCCAAAGCGGATCGCCATCGTCAGGCCAGTCAAGCGGTAGGCCAATTTGATGAAATAGCGTGCCAGAGCGAGCAATCATGTCACGCAATTTGCGCATGGTTTCAGCGGCTGATCGCTCAGAAATACCCGCATTCTCACTAGCAATCGGCACAGAAAAGTTTGAGCAAACCGCCCAAAGGAGCGCTTCGACCTGTTCATTGCTCAGTTTTGAGCGGGCGATGTAACGGTTTGCCATAGAAAATATTATTTAATCTCAGAGGATTAACCGACTCTTCTTCCTCTGATCGGGACAGGTAATTGTCGCATCGCAATAAGCACCGCATTTTGAGTTCGAACATTGCGAAACGGTGCTTTTATGCCGGATAAGTTATGCACAAAAAGGGCTGAAAGCCCTGAAAATGCTGGACTTTTTAATCCGTATACGGCATAATAAAAATAGAGCCCCCTTCGCGTGCGTGAGACACAAGAAAGGAGTTCAGGATGCCAGACGATCACAAGAACATCCTGCAATCGTCAACCGTTGACGGTTTTAATCAGGAGGCTCGCAAGGTTCGTTTCGATCCTGAAGCGTACGCTCACCACATTGCACAACTCGACCTCACCGAGACGCAGAAGCTTACGCTCATGCGAACTGTTTGGGACCTTATGGTTCTGTTCGTGGATGCTGGCTTCGGAATCGATGGGCCGACTCTGGCAATGGCTGATAAAGAAAACCAAGAGGCTGAACGCGAGGACAAACCGCGCAAGCAGCTCGAAACGCCGGAGAGCACACCATGATGAATCTAACGAACAAGAAGAGCGAAACCGGCGGAATCGCAGTGATCTATTGCCGGGTGTCGAACGTCAAACAGACGACGCGCGGCGATGGCCTTGGAAGCCAAGAAACACGTTGCCGGGAATATGCTGGCTACAAGGGCTATCGCGTAGAGCAGGTCTTCACAGATGATATGAGCGGCGGCGTAGCTGATCGCCCTGGCATGATGGAGATGCTGGACTGGCTCAAAGAACACCATGCAGAAAACCCGGTTGTTATCATCGATGATGTGTCGCGTCTCGCACGGGGGCTGGACGCGCATATTCGATTGAGAACGGCAATCGGTGGCGCGGGAGGCCGGTTGGAAAGCCCATCGATCGAATTTGGAGAGGACTCAGATTCGGTGCTGGTGGAAAACCTTCTGGCCTCGGTGTCGCAACATCAAAGACAAAAGAACGCAGAGCAAACGACGAACCGCATGCGCGCTCGCGCGATGAACGGTTACTGGGTGTTTGCAGCGCCTAAAGGCTATCGCTTCGAGCGCTCCAACGAAGGCAAGGTTTTGGTTCGCGACGAGCCTCTCGCCTCAATCGTTCAGGAAGCTCTTGAGGGCTTCGCATCTGGCCGTTTCGGGACGCAAGCGGAGGTGAAGCGCTACCTCGAAGCTCAGCCTCTTTTCCCGAAAGATTTGCCGGGCGGATTTATGCGCAATCAGCGTGTGAACGATCTCCTCACTCAGCCGCTCTATGCCGGTCTGATCTCAATTCCGAAGTGGGGAATTGCGATGCGTGAAGGCCGTCATGATGGATTGGTCTCTGTCTCGACCTTCGAGAGAATTCAAAAGCGCCTGGCGAACCCTGACCGACAAATTATCCGCAAAGACATGCGCGAAGACTTTCCGCTACGCGGGGCCGCGCTGTGCGGTGATTGCGATCACCCTCTGACGGCGGCGTGGTCCACGAGCAAGACCGGAACAAAGCATCCGTACTATCTCTGCTATAACCGCGACTGCGAGAGCCATAGAAAGTCTATCAGACGCGATGCGATCGAAGGGGAGGTCGAAGCGGCGCTCGCAAGCGTTACGCCTGCCAAGAGCCTGTTTGAGCTTGCGAGAGCGATGCTGAAAGACCTCTGGGATGGTCGTGTCGATCAAGAGCAGTCACGCGCGAAAGAAGCCCAGGCGCGTATCAAGGAACTCGACAAGAAGATCGATCAACTCCTTGACCGGATCGTTGATTCAAACTCTTCACGCGTGATCGCGGCGTACGAGGCCAAGATCGAAGGATTCGAAAAAGATAAGCTATTGCTTCGGGAACAGACCAATCGTGTAGGCCAAAAACCGCACACCTTCGAGGAGATGTTCGAACTCGCCTGCCAATTCCTCGCAAACCCCTATGAAATATGGACAAATGGCACTTTAGCGGTGCGCAAATTGGTGCTGAAAATGGTGTTTCCAGCAGGTATTACGTATGATCGGAAAAATGGACTTCGAACCCCAGATTTAGCCTTACCGTTCAAGGTGTTAGGCGGTCTCGATGGGGGTGATTGTAAAATGGCGCACCCAAGAGGATTCGAACCTCTGACCTCTGCCTTCGGAGCTGGTCTAAGGGCCTATCCGAATTGCACGATAGGGCACGCCAGAGCACGATAACCACCTGAAAATTATTGATTTTCAGAATCCGCTCTCCGAAGTCTCTATCCGAGAATACGCCTTGATTTCCGCCCGCGTGCTTGCGTGGTGCTTACTCGAAATCGGGGCTTCCGAGGGACGGGAGCATGACCAAACTGACCAAACGGTTCGTAGAGACCGCCGAGCCGCAGAGCAAAGGTCACGTCATCTGGGATGACGAACTGCCGGGCTTCGGTCTTCGTGTCTATCCCTCGGGCAAGCGCAGCTACATCGTCCAGTACCGCTCTCGTGGCCGTTCACGTCGCTACACGATTGGCCTTCATGGCGCCTGGACGCCCGAGACCGCGCGCCGCGAAGCCAAGGCCCTGCTCGGACATGTCGCGCATGGCGGCGATCCTGCTGAAGAACGCGAGGAAGATCGCAAGGCGCTGACCATCAAGCAGCTCTGCGAGCAGTATATCGCCGACATGGAAGCTGGCCTCATCCTGGGAAAAGGCGGCCGGCCAAAGAAGGACACCACCATCGCCACCGATGTCGGCCGTATCCGCAGGCACATCATTCCTCTTCTCGGGGCACGACGTGTGCGGGACATCACCAAGCCGGACATGAACAATCTGATGAAGGACATCATTGCCGGCAAGACGCGCGTGACCGTGAAGACCGAAAAGCTCCGCGGCAAGGCCATCGTCCGCGGCGGCCGCGGAACCGCGATCCGAACGATGGGTCTGCTTGGCGGCATCTTCTCATACGCAGTCGAGGCTGGGGTGATCGAGCACAATCCCACGCATGGCCTCCGCAAACCGAAATATCAGGTCCGCGACCGCCGGCTCAGCGAAGCCGAGTATCGGGTTCTAGGCAGCATTCTCAGGGAGGCGCAGGGAAGCGACCGCTACAGGATACATGCCGAGATCCTCCGGCTGATCGCGGTGACGGGCTGCCGGCGCGGCGAAATCGTCAATCTCAAATGGAGCGAGGTCGATCTCGAAGGGAGCTGCCTGCGGTTGATCGACAGCAAGGAAGGCTCCTCGGTTCGTCCGGTTGGGCTCCCCGTCGTGGAGTATCTAGAGGAGGAGCGGCCTCAGAGAACCGGCACCTACGTCTTTCCCGGCCAGGGCATCGACAACGTGGTCGGAAACTTCCCGCAGAGCTGGAAGAAGCTGTTCAAGGACACACCGCTCTGGGACGTCACACCTCACGTGCTCCGGCACAGTTTCGCGAGCATCGCGAACGATCTGGGCTTCACCGAGATCACGATTGCCGCGCTGATCGGTCATGCCAAGGGATCAGTCACGAGCAAATACGTCCACACACTCGATTCTACACTGATCATGGCGGCAGACACCGTGTCCGGCTATGTGAAAGCACTGCTGGAAGGCGTGGAGTTCAGGCGGAACACCTACACATTGGATCGGCAATCCCGGAGAAGCGCTATCGCTTCAATGCTAACAGCATCAAGGCCAGCAGAAGTGAGCCCCACCGACGAAGTCATGTCGCGCTAAATGGCATATTTGGCAGTTAGCACAGCATTCACTGTCAAATATGGCAGCCAGCATGATCGCGCAGTTGGAGTTGGCGTGTCTGCGATCAACTTTCTCATCTCATAGCAACCAAAGATGCCAGACAGAGATCGGACCAGGTTGCGCCGCCAACGCTGACGAACCGCAATAGATGAAATTGCGTCCATGGCGCGAATGTGCCAAGTCCATCTTTCCCGCCCCTATGGCAGCAGGCAGATCTTCGATGAGATAGCCTGGCGGAGATTGTGCCATCGCGTTGGAGAGGAAGGGCGTCAGCTTGGCACCAATCGACGAACCGTCGCGAACATAGGCAATCATATATGCTTCGCGATTACCCCATGCATATTCGCCATCGACGAACCGACGAAGACCATTGTCACAGTATAGGGTTTCCGTTTTTGAGTTTGCAGCATCGATGATCTTGGCTTCCACCACGAGCGGGAATCCACGGTGTTTACCCGACAGGTAAATCGAGAGGTCGGGCCTTTTCTCAAGGTGCGAACCGTCGTAGCTGACGCTTTCCTTCCCACGAGCAACGCACAAAACTAGCTGGCGCCAGAGCGGATCCTCCTCAACCATGCCGTTGAGGCGCGCCTCAAGCAGCGCGGTAACTTCCGCTTCGCTTCCAGACATCACTATAGTGGGGGAAGAGGCGCGAACCTGACTGAAAGCGTGAAGAAGCCCTTCTGCGATAATTTCAAGGTGAACAGCTGATAGTTTCGGGAGCGGGAGTTCGAGTCCGCGTGTCAGCTCGGCTATCTGGTCAGGACGCGGCCGGATCGCAGGTAAACTCATCCCTTCGCCGTCCCTTGCAGGAAATCCACGTGAGACCAGACAATGCGCTGGGCGAGTAGACGGGCTTGAGTTTCGCTCCAGTATCGCCGCTGGGAAAGCCGTCCGATAAGCAAGGTTCCCGATCGGCTATGCACCAAAATCTCGGATGCCGCAGCGTCGTCTGCAGCACGCAGGAGACCTTTCCAGTCACTGTTTGAAGTGGGGTCTAGCTCGCTCTCTGATGTCCGCACCTCCAACCCATACCAAGGCAAGGCAGTCGAATGATCTAGTGAGTGAACATGCAACTCAGAGCCTAGTCGCTTGCTCCAAGGGGTGAGTTCCTCGGCTAAAACCTCGCAGAAGCGCACCTGCTCTTGCCGCGATGGCATAGCTTGGGCATCGCTTTTGTTTTGCGCAAAGGGCAAATTGAACTCCAAGGTGTCAGAGATCACTTGCAGGTCACGCCGTCCAAGGCCGTACAAATTTACAACCCACTCATCGACCTCTTGCCAGGTTACATTGTCTGTGCGCAAACCTTCGTAGAGTTTTTCGATCTCAGCTATTTTCTTCCGATTGAATTTTCTAAAATCTGGCAAGGGAATGCGATCTAACGTCGCTTTTTCGACCACCTCTCGTTCAAAACCGAATTCACCACTAGTCATCAGAGCAAACCAAACAGCAAGCTTGCTCCCTATGACGAGGGCCAAATAGGACGTCAGGCCGCGCGGATCTGCAAAGTCACCTGGACTGTAGCCGTAAAAGGTCTCGTTAAAGACGGCGTCCTTTTCGGAGACGGCTAAGCCAATGCGACCACTAATCGCGGGAGGTGATTTATGGACCACAAGGAGAGGGCCGACAAATAACTCACGTGATCGAGGGTCATGAATTCTCTCTTGCGAAAACAAATCTAGCTCCGCCGGATCAACAGAAACGTCCGTAAACGTCGCCGCAGTGATTTCCGGTAGCCCATGCAAATAGCGCGCATCGACGCCGGGCAAGCCGTCACCGGTCTTACGTATACGGCTGCTTGGCCTTAGCTTCTGATATCCGTTGCCACTTCCTTTGAGATATCCGCGATCGGTAGACCCAATCGCCTCCCGCCAGAAGGTATCCAGCGTCGGATGTAGTTTGCTGCGTATCCTCTCAATAATTCCGAGATCGGCCTTCGTTCCTCGAAATAATATCTTAAGAATCTCAGGCGTCTCGCGAAGCTCGCGCGCCGGAATCACTTCTGCATTCGATGCATCGATACGCATAATGCCGGACTCATTTAGTGACGATTCAATACGTGGGCTGACTAGTCGAAAGCCAGCACTGTTTTCCGGTTTCCGATTGGTTGCGAATAATAGACAGAAGGGTGCTGAAATTTCGGGCCAGACTTTGGTCTGGCGCAGCTCGACGCCATTGATGACCGACGAAATATCGAGTGCATCGAATAAGGCTTGACGGGCTTCCCCCATGCCATCGCCCTGTTGGAATAGTAGCCTGGCATGCAGCGCAAAGGTAATCTGGCCACCTGGCTTGGCCCATTCCATGGCTCGCCAAATGAACGGAATATCGAGGACTTCGTTCGGTAACGGAGGAGCTTCTGTGATGCCGCGTTCAGCGGCAATCCGTGCAACCGTCTCACAAACCAAATGCCAATCGGGTAGTTTCGTGCCACTCGCCCATGGCGGATTTCCGACCACCAAGTCGTAGCATCCGCCATGCTCGTCACCAACCAGTGGACCAAGGCTTCCAAGCCGTGCACCTGCCACCTCACTTTCAGCCGAGATGCGATGCAGTACTTTGCCGCGCAGATTTTTGAACCGCAATTTGTCGACGGGCCGTGGATTTGGGTCGAGTTCGATCGACATCAGGTACAAGCCCAAGGCAGCGAACCTCAGCGCTGCTTCGTTGATATCGAAACCTACAATTTGGCCGTCTAGTATCGAACGAAGAGCGCTAGTGTCTGGTCTTTGCCCTTCAATGCGCCAGCGCTCCGCGACCAGCTCACGGAATGCAGTAAGGAGGAAAACGCCCGCCCCAGCTGCTGGATCGAGAACACGGGCCAGATGAGTTACCTCCTGCCGTTCTAGAGCTCTGAATGAAGCACGAACGAGGAGGTCGGCTATTGATCGAGGGGTGTAGTATCCACCTTCACGACGCTGCCGGGCTGGGGCGTGATTGCGTAGATAGAGCTCGTATGCCTGACTAAGAACCCCCACCGGAATGTGTGAGAAATCAAGATTGTCCCACTTCTCTTCCCATCCTAGAAAGAGTTGGCTGTCCGGCGCGCGCCGCAAGACGTCGCCAAGAACTTGGTACGCATTATCCGGCAGATGCGAAAAAATATCATCGGACAGTGGCAGAAGATCTCCATTAAAGGTTCTGTCGAGCCAAGCCGATGTCTTTTCTGCAGACGCACGATTGTCGAACAGGCTGGGTGTGACCGTTTGGGCCGCCATGCTCTTGGGTAACAAGTCGCGATCTGCAAGGAACCGCGTAAACAGCGCGCGGCCGACAAGTGAGATGGCGTCCTCATCTGACACGCCGCCAGCCTTGATCAGTTTGTCGATTGATCCAGTAAGAAGATTGAGGACAACGTTCGAAATCCAATCCCGCTTGCCGATTGCGGCATGGGGACGAATGTTGCCGAGACGGGCAAATGCGGTTGATTCATCGCCGCCGTCCCCCCACTCGACGCGAGCCTCCGCCGGGGATTTACGATCAAGCGCAAGTCGATAGACGTGAAGTTGTCCGGGCGAGACAAGCCCGAGATAGGGCGCATCACCGCGCATAGCGAGCAAGCGTCTGATGCGATGCAACTGGCTCTCATCAGTGACTGAGTCAGCATCGATAAGAAATATCAGCGGTGCCCCTTGCCACTCGTACACCGCACGCACGATGCCCAAATCTTCGTCGCCGGCGCGCCGGGCCGTCAGCAGCGTGGCATAGGGCAGCAGATCCGGACTTTCGCTATCGAATAGGTGCAACGATCTGGGATCGGCACCAAAGGCTGAAGCATTGCTTTGAAGGTCAGCCATGACAGCACCTCACATCAGCGGTGCGTCGAGCGAACAGAAGGGCGCAGGCTCCGGTCATGGGACGAGATCCAAGCTGCTCTGACGATCACCGCCAAAGTGGCCTTTCCGGGCACCGCCGCGAACCTTCTTCGGTGTTAGCGCCACCTTCGACATAGCCTGGCGATAGTCGCCGCCCAGCTCGCTCATCCCTGTGATCAGGACCGCAATCAATGCAAGGTGTGTGGGAAGTTCGCCATTACGCGCATAGTTGGAGATCGAATTCGGATTCATACCGACAAGCTCGGCGAACGCGCGAACGCTCAGTCCCGCTTTGCCCAGCTCTACAAGAAAATCGGCGTATGGCATATCATTCTCAGCCACATATTTTAATGTATCTTGCCACATATTTTTATGTGCGTAAACGTTCGTCGCGTTACTGCCACTCGCATCCCGATAGGGTCTATCGAGTGTCTGTCGTATTGATGAATGCGTGCTCACGACGATCTCTCGGCGATTTCAGAGAGACTTAGTTGATGCGAGACTTCGTCGGTACGCGCCCACCTCTGACCAGGAATCCGCTCGATCACATCTGTGAACACCCTGATGAATGCGGCGCGTCCGGCAGAGGCATCAAGTGCGTCGGCGCGATCGGGGGTGAGTAGTGCGCGGATATCTCCTAAAAGGTCTGGTCGCGCGAATTTCGCGAGCATCCGCTGTTCTGCTTCAGCCCGGGAGATGGCCTGACCTTGCTGATCAAGATAGCGCACAAAAAGCGCGACGACCCGTTCGATGTCCAAATCGGGAAGCGCATTGAGCGCATGATCGAGATCGAAAAGATCGCGTCCTTTATCGCGTTGCAGCAAGGCACGTAGCTTCGTCGCCAGAAGCTCTTCCGCGGAGAAGGACGCTATGGTCGTACTTCCCTTGAACCACGGGTTCTCAACGGCATATGGGATTGAAGCCGGTGGATCGAAGGCTTCGATCTCTGAAATGTTGATCTCGACCTTCAGACGAATCTGCGCTTCGGGATCATCCTCGGCCGGCACACGAAAGCGTAACTTCGGAGCAACTTGGCTCGACGCAAAATTCGCTTGCCCTAACCAAGGTTCCAGCACCTCTCGCATAGCATCAAGAATGGGGCCGATAGGCCCTGCGGTCGTCCGAACGAGATCAATGTCTTCGGAATACCGTAGCGGTTCCGGAAAGATCACTTTGTTGAGGGCCGTACCACCTCGGAACCTCAGCTCAGATCCTAGGAGATCGTGATTGAAAATCTCCACGAGCGCTCGCGAGATGATCAAATCTTGCTCAACCTGCCTCGGCTCAGCCCAGGGCGCCGTCAGACTCCAGGCGGTGATGTTCGTCTCGGGGATCATTGTTCATCGACCTCAATTGGCCGGCGGACAATGACGTGCCAGCGTGAGCTGCGTTCTCGTTCGTCGCTGGACGCGATTACGCTTGCTTCTCCAGGTTCGAGTTCGACCCACGGCACATTGCCGTTACGGAGATGCCTCTCCAAACTGGATGCTATCTCCTCTTGTCCAAGGTGTTCGAGAATGTATCCGAGGCGCTGAACGACAGACCGCTCAAACTTCGGCGCCAACGCGTCGAGGCGTTCTGGGTCAATTTGGGCGGCGAGTTCGTTAAGAACACCTGCCGCATGACTGATGCCTCCGCTGGCTTGTGGATAGCGCACAAGGTCCAAGGCGGTCAAAGCCGGTGATGACACGCGCATCGAACCTGTATCGGTCTTTCTTTGCTCGATACCCTGCTCAATGCTTTCCATGTCTTTGCGGAAATAAAAGGCGAGCTTGGAACGCCCGGCCCGAATGGGTTTCCACTGTCGATCGGTTACGACTTGGAACTCCATCACTGCCTGGTGTGACGCCCCATGGACTTCTGCAGCCTTCAGAAGCGCCACGTAGTAAGGCCTCTCTGCATCCTTCATCATGGCATCGATGTACCAGCTCGGCGGTGGCGCACCCCACTTCAGATAGCGCGTGGGCGTGATCACGTAGAAACCTCGACGCGGCACGACGACATGACCACGCTTCTTGAGGCGTGCGGCCGCATCGAGGAACGCCCCATGGCTTACACCCAGGGCTTCCATTGCATCCTCGCGGGTGAAGCTGATGCGTCCACTTGACGCCAGTTCTTCAACATAGGCCGCCAAGGAGGTGGTGCGCTCAGGTATCATATCTCAAAATCCGCTCTACCAGCCGAGTTTTTAATATGATATTGGAATGCAAGCAAGCTTGATATAGATAACTCCGCGTTTAGCGCGGACTTTAGCATACAATCCAAGGCGCGCCGATGTCAGGGACAGACGATAGCGATCGGTTGATTCAGGAGGTCCTTTCCGAGCTCGGTTGGGATGAGGATCCGAAGACAATCGCGAACAAGGTCAGGCAGCTCGACCAAGGCCTACCAGCAGAGGACGAGTTCACAGCCATCTGCAGCTGGCTCGGACGAGCCCGCCTCGTTCACAAACTTGACCAGCATCAAGCGCCCGTGGCCTCTCGCTTTTTATATCAAGTTCCAGACCTATTGGCGGAGTTCGAGCATGGCGGCCCCGTCCTCATAGAGGTGAAATCAAAGACGAAACCGAAGCTCTCCTTCACGCCGCGCTATCTCGACCGTCTCCACGCCTACGCCCAGCTCGTCAACATGCCCTTGCTTATCGCCTGGAAGCTTCATGGCATCTGGGTGCTGTTCGAAGTCAAACATCTCACCAAAGCTAAGAAGAACTTCAACATCACGTTCGGCGACGCCATGAAGGAGAATCTGCTTGGTATCTTGGCAGGAGACGTTTCTTACAAGATCGCATCCGGTGCGGGGCTGCGCTTCCGCTGCAGGAAGGAAGAACTCGTAAGCCGGCGAGAAACCGACGGCACGGTGACCGAACAATGGCAAATGAGGATCGACGAGGTTGGTTTCATGATCTCCGGGGGCAGGCCAGCTGAGCACCTAGACCCAGATGTGACGACGCTCTTCACGACATGGGATCTATCAGAGGAGCAATCACACAGCGACACGCATATCGAACTTCGCTTCGTTGCCGGCGATGATGACGGCATGATGTTCGGCCACATGGCCCTGACACATCTCCTGCATTGGCACCTCCCACAAGGTGCGACGATCAATTGGCGTCACGCGATCAGACGCGACGCAGTCGTGAGCAACATGACCAATTTCGGACGCGCACTCGAACGCGCCCTGGAGCAAAAGGTCGTACACCTCATACTCCATCAGCAACCGCACACCTGGCCAAGCTTCTTACCGAGAGAAGAGGTCAACACGACAGGGCCGTCACCTCGCGCGGACCAAGACACTCCAGCCGAGCAGCAGGGGAGCGCCTCATGAAGCAAGCATTTGGCCGAGCCGAACAACTCGAAGCTGCGTTGGGCCTGGATCAGGTCGTCGCCCCGAAGCTGGCATCGATTATCGTCTTTGCCGCGAACATCGAATACCACCTTGAACGCGCCATCTGGGTCCTTGATGGTGTTGATCCCAAAGGCATCCGACCGAAAACAGACGGAAAACCGATCAGCGAGTTGATCGCAATGCTTGAACAACATATCGGCAACGCAGCAGGTGATGACGTGCAGAGCATGTTGGAGACTTGGTGCAAGGCTGCTCGATCCGGCTTCATTGTCCGCCACAACATCGCACATGGCGTCTCTTTCAAAATGGAGACAACACTCGTGTTCTCGCGAAATCCACGTTGGCAGGGCGAGGTTCGCCGCCGCGAGTTTGGCGATCTGTGGTGTGAGCCAAACACCTTGGATCTGATCCGCGAGTCATTCGCCACTTTGCTGCGCGTCATCGGAACGATTGCGCAGGACCGAAAGCCGCTTCCAGAAATCGCGAGTGCGAGCGCACTGCGCGCTTTGCGAGAATCTCGATCCATCTTGGGTGAGTTTGCTGATCGATTCTACAATCCAAGCTTCGAAAAATACTAAAGCGTCCGGCCTCTCTTTTTGTGTCTGCGTACGGTATTCATCTGCGGTAGGCGGCACCTCATACTTCCAGCCCAAGGATGTCTTTTCGGAGGCCGCTTCCGGAGCGAGGCGGAAGACTGCGACGTGGCCGTTGGCTCACCCGCGTGAAATTTGGACCCGCTCGGGCTCTTTATCGTGTTCGACAGCCAAGCCATCTAGATCCAAGTTTGGATTCACGACTAACGCACCGTCCCCATCGGGGTCCGGATCGTCGGGCTTGACCGCAAAGGTGATGGAGCGGCCAGCGGCCACGACATCACGCATCCACCTTTCCAAAAGTTCGGATTGCGGAATGTTTGTCCCCACCCATGCGCCCTTGACCATCATTGTGAATGAGGTGTTGTCGAAGTATCGACCCACATTCGAGTACGCTAGACGGCGACCGCCCCGCGGGCCCTTAAATCGGTCGTCTTTTTCAAGAAGCTTCCAATAGGCATGGGGGATATACATTCCTTTCGTCAGGCCTGTGCTATCGGGTTCGAACTGAATTCGTGGGCAAAACTTCAAAAAGAACGGGTTGTCGCTAAAGCGAAAATCATCCAGTGCCGAGGCGGCTTTTACCTTGGACAACTCCTTGAGAAACCTGTCCATTCGATGAAGTTCATCGGTGAGTTTTGCCTCAGGGAACCGAAAGATCGCACCTAAATCGTCATCCGCCTCCATGGCCTTGTATTGAACCATGACGAACGCCCTGAACCGTTCATTGTAGTAGATCAGATCAGTCCCGGTCTGCTCCTCGAGCGGCTGCCGATTGGCCATTATCACGGTAAGGCGGTCGTCACCGTCAGCGAAAACGGCAGCGGCAGCATTGGGAATCTCTCGGAGGTAATCGTAGCCCGGCACCTGTCGCATATCTTGGATAACCATCGGATCCTCGCGCATGCGAACCTCCGGCAACCCGTCCAAGAATGACCCGGGGGCCTCATCCTCCAACGACCACTGAGCCAGTGGCGCACGGTCGATCCCGGCGAGGCTCAGGGCAACGGCCAAAGCTTCCTTCTGATAGGCAAGGCTATCTCGCGCCCGCTCGCTCAGCCGCTCAAGACGCTGGCGGGTCGATGTTGTGAAACGATCGACCAAGCTACGAGCCCCTGGCGCGAGCCGGACAAAAACATCGATCGCTTCCTGGAACGCCTTTGGCGAAAGCAAGCCGCCACTAAGGAATCTCTGTTCGACGGCCTTCCGATTGCGATTTGGCACGCCGCCGATAATGCTTTGAATGGAGACAACATCATCGACCGAATGGATTTCCTCAATGTTGAGTCGGCTTTGCTGCGTTCCCGCGTTCACCCCCCGTCGTCCCCGCCCGATATGCGTGACACGGCCAGACGGATCGACAATGAAACAGACTAGAGGCGCATTGCGGCTGTGGCCGAACAACGGCACCGCTTCCGCGAAACGGCCATACTCATCCACGGCATGATGAAAGACATCGCGCCGCTCATGGGTCAGACGCAAGACATATCCGCCAGCCTTAGCCATTGGTGGTCAGTGCCTCCAGATAAGGGCGGATCACCGTGCCGACCCCGCCTGTGTCCGCTGCCCTAGCGATCTCGGCCGGCGTGGATTTGCGTTGGCGCAGAGCCTCTTGGAGACCCTCGAGCGCGACGGCGAGACTGATCTTGCCGCGATGGCGGAAGCAGTCCGCGACGGTCTTCGCCACGCCGAACACCTTTACCGATACGCCTTCGATCACATGGGTTTCGACGCTTTCGATGAGCAGATCGTCCGAGAAGCGCAGCACACGAATCTGCATGTCGCTTGGCTTCGGCGTCCAGTCATTCCGGCCAATCGCCATCCATATCTTCTTGGGAAGCTGATCCGCGAGGCCATGAAAGGCGAGCGCCGAGACGAGGCAGATCACGCCCTTGGGTAAACGCTTGGCCGCTTCGGCAAGGCTGTGGTTTGCGTCGAGCTCTGCGTCAGGGAGCTGGTAGAGCCCGCGCGCCAGGCGGATAACCTCGCCATCCTTCTCCATGCGGCTGACGGTTGCGGCGGTGACACCGGCGTCCCTAAGTTCCGCAAGGCGTAGAATCCCACGCGCCGCTAGGAGATCGCGGACTATCTCGCGTTGGGAGCGGGTCTGGGGCATCGATATATATTCTCACACTTCAGCATTTATAGTGTGAGGTTTTGTATCGCGCAGAGCGGTGAAAGGAAAGACAACACATTGAAGTCGACCTTTGGGCTCTGATCCCGACAGCAAGGATGGGAGTGTCTCTCTGACGGGTGGAATCCGCCCCATCTGCATCCGACGGTTTCGACATGCCACTAACATATGCACGTTCCAGAATGGACGCACATCAGATCATGACAATTGGGTTTCCAGGCAAGATCGCATTCAGGCCACATGTTCTTCCGGGACGTCCGCCGTCTTGATCAGTTCCTTCGCATAGCGCTTGGCCTGAGATATGCTCTGCTTGTAGTCATCTGCAGCCAGCGAAAGAGATTCGGGCGAGGTGGCACGGTCGAGATCGTCGCTCGACCAGTCGTCAGAGAGTCGTTTGCTGATGGCGTAGCAGGTGGCCTTCCCAACTCGGAAGGCCATGAACTTGCGAGAGGCCCTTAGTATCGCAGTGCGCACTACTTCCGGCTCGCCGGACGTCCGTAGCTCGGCATCGAGTTCGACTGCCATACGTTCCACGACAGAGTACAAACCGTTCACGAACAGCGTTTGGGCATCCTTGTAAAAACGTCCCGCGCGGCCTTTCAGATTCTTCTCCGCGATTTCTTCGGGATCGGTGAGGATCTTGATCTCCGGCACGCGCTCCAACGACTGGGCGGAACGGGAAAGTTTTGCCCCATCCGGCGCCTTACGCACCTTCTTATGCTTGGCGCGTTGGCTCTTGCTCGGGTCGCGCTTGTCCCCGTTCTCATCTAGCTCGTCGCCCGTTTCCGGGAAATCCGTATCGAGGTCGACGGGATCGGACGTATCGGTGCCCTCAGCAGTATCCTCAGTCGGGGATGCCATCGGACGACGAGAGGGACTAAGGGTCGCCGTGGGGACACGGAACTCGTCGAGGAGTTTCTGAAGGTCGGTTTGGAGATCATCCAGATTGTCGTCGGAGGATGGTGACTCGGAACGAATGACCTCCCTGACCCATTCGGGCATGAGCTCGCGCACATAGGCATCGAAGTCCTCAGCGACCATCGGCGACCGGTCATCGGGCCAGGTCAGTCCATCACGATACTGATTTGGCATGGCGACATTGTCAGCAAGCTCGATTTCGATCGTGAGGACCTTCGAGCCGAAGGGAATACCGAAGTTCGGGGCTGCCGCCGACCAAGCCTTCTTCGACTTGATGTCATAGCGCTCACCTTTATGCACCAGCGCGCAAAATGTCGTGGAACTCGTCGCCGGATTGGCGAGCGCACTTAGCGAATGGCTGTGCCGCTCATGCTTGGGGTCGTGGATATAGTGTACAATGACCTCCCCGCCGGGCGCTTCGACCCTTTCATGGTTGGGCAACTCGTCGACCACATCTTCCAGCGTTTTCAATCGACGCGTACGACCTGTCTCGCCTTTGCCGCCGCCTTTGGTCATGGCGACATCGACGCGAACTTCGACTCCCTCTCCAAAACGCGCAAAACGCCGGAAGATCGCCGACGGAATGAAGCTTCGGTCCAGACTTTTCCCTTTGCCCAGCGGCTCGGCTACGGTGTCGTGATCTTCGCTTTGACCGAGCAGGACGACTTCCGTCCAGTCGAACGCGGTGTCCTGTCCCGCTTCACGGGCCACGTCGGTAACGTCATAGACAGTGTCCGAGCTGCCGTCAGGCAATTCGACAGGGAAGCGGACATAGGTGCCTTCGTCAGCATCGAAGCCGATGGTGACTTCGTTGACGATGCCACTCTTGCACGACCGATAGCGTATCCCTTCGCGCGACATGGTGAGACCTGAGACCTTCGCCCCAATCCCGAAATTGCCATCAAGCGCCATCTCTTTGTTGATCGAAGATGATAGATCGGTCGCTTGCTTCAACTCTCTATCGTCCATACCCACGCCCGTGTTCCAGAAGGTCAGCTTGCGTACGCCATCAATCGTCGTGGGGTAGATTTCGATACGACGATTCCCCGTTTCCGCCAGAACAGCGCTTTCGTCGGCATTCTTGAAGAACTCGCGAACCAGCGTGCTCACGGGCGCCTGTTCGATCAGCCGGTTTATGAGAAATCGCTTGTCGCGAATGTTAAGTGGTTCAGCCTTCATGGATTGCGCCCCCTACAGCTTGAACTTGTCTGCGCCATCGCCCGAAGTCGATCCGAACTTTCGCTCTATCTCGCCTGTCGCATCTCGGAGCGCTTTGATGATCTTCTTCACGTCAGCATCATTGTATTCGTAAGCCCGGCGGTTCGAGAGGTTGCCAAGTTTCCGAATGGCGTCGAGCGCAGACTGAGTCCGCCCCTCGGCCAGCCGAACAAACTTCTCCCGTTTCTCGCTGTCTTCAGACATCAATCCATCACCGCCTTCTGCATCCTTCACTGAAATTCAGGTAGTTTCTACGCCGCGTTGAGTCAATAGATTCTATGAATTTCATGCCATATTTTGCAATAGTTTAGGGAAATATGTGCCGAATATCGATGCAAATGCGCCGTCTGGACGCCAACATATTGCCAACGACCTTCTTGTTGGGGCGGTGTCGCAACGCTGAGATTCTCTGCTTTCGTCGGTGCAAGAGAGAGTGAGAGTTCGGCGGCTTTCGCCGTGACGGGTTTGGAGGTCGAGAGAGAGTCTCCCGGCCGGCCCGTCCACGGAGATTGACCCATGACGAACCTTGAAACCCTGGACGGTCGGCGCGACGCGAGCGGCGGCTACAAAGTTGATATCTCGCGCGGAGAGCGGATCGGCCGCGTCTCCTCGGAATGGTTTTCCCGGCCGGATGATGAGCGCTATCTGTCCCTGTCGGAGCTTTACACCTCGGTGAAAGGCCGCGCCGAGCGCAGCCGCACGCGGACGGTCGAGAGCGCGGTGATCCGCGTCGAAGCCCATCGCGACGATCCGGAAAACCTGGCGCTCATCCTGCCCGACGCCGAGGCGCCGGTCGCGCCGACCCATTGGAGCTTCGGCCAGCTCGCCAGCCTGGTCAGCGCGCCGGCTGCCTATCTGCGCCAGCTCCCGGCGCCGCTTGCGGGCATCAACCTGCAATACGGGCTCACCTCGCACCGCGCCGAGCAGATCAAGACGCTGGAAACCGAAGACGGGCGCACGGAACTGCGCGCCGTCACCGGCCCGGATTATGGCCGCATCTACGACCACGAACTCGTGGCGGCCGTGCAGAAGATCGCGGGGAATGGAACTGGCGATACGCGCTGGAAAGTGCCCGGCACGCTCGACTGGTCGAGCGGCGTCTACAACCCGATGGTCGACATCACCAAGGATACGACCACGCTCTACGCCTCTGACCGAGACGTCTTCCTCTTCCTGGTCGACGACATGAACCCGATCGAGGCGGGCAAGCTGCCCGACGGATCTCCCGATCTCTATTTCCGGGGCTTCTATTGCTGGAACTCGGAGGTCGGCGCGAAGACGCTCGGCATCGCCAGTTTCTATCTGCGCGCCGTCTGCCAGAACCGCAATCTTTGGGGCGTCGAGGACTTCCAGGAAATCAGCATCCGGCATTCCAAATACGCCGCCAATCGCTTCGCGCACGAGGCGGCGCCAGCTCTGACCCG
The DNA here is from genome assembly GCF_027922185.1 of Maricaulis virginensis. Classification (NCBI taxonomy): domain Bacteria; kingdom Pseudomonadati; phylum Pseudomonadota; class Alphaproteobacteria; order Maricaulales; family Maricaulaceae; genus Maricaulis; species Maricaulis virginensis. The sequence continues at coordinate 23,937 of NZ_BSFE01000003.1, forward strand.
CTTCGCAGATTCCTCGCCGCGACCTTTCGTCGAAGGCATTCGAGCAGCGCGCGAGCGGATCGTCGCGCGCAACGATGACGATCGCACCGACTTCCTCCGTAGGCGGGGCTTCTCCAAGGCGGAAACGGCCAGGATCGTCGAGACAGTCCTCGCCGAGGAAGGCCGCCCGCCCGAGACCGTTTTCGACTTCGTGCAGGGCATCACCGCCGTCGCCCGGTCGAAGCCGCAGCAGGACGCCCGGCTCGATATGGAGGGCAAGGCGAAGAAGCTTCTGGAGCGCGCGACGTAGCTGCGGCCAGCGCTCCGTCTCTCCGGTCCGTCGCTTCCTCAAGAGGAAGAGGCGGGCCGGGTTTTTCGTGACGGGTTTGGAGGTCGAGAGAGAGGCTTTCGGCCAGCCCGTCGCGGAGAACTGACATGACCAAGTCTCAGAAGATCACCCTCAGCGCCTCGCGCGACATCCCCTTCAACAAGCTGGTGCTGAGCCAGTCCAATGTCCGGCGCATCAAGGCTGGCGTCTCGATCGAGGAGCTCGCCGAGGACATCGCCCGGCGCACGCTTCTGTCCTCGATCACCGTCCGGCCGGTGCTGGATGAGGCCGACGCGGAAACCGGCATGTTCGAGATCCCGGCCGGCGGACGCCGCTACCGGGCGCTCGAACTTCTGGTCAAGCAGAAGCGGCTGAACCGCACAGCGCCCGTGCCCTGTATCGTGCGCACGGACGGCCTCGCCGAAGAAGACAGTCTCGCCGAGAATGTTCAGCGTGCGCCGCTTCATCCGCTCGACCAGTTCCGCGCCTTCCAGGCAATGCGCGAAAAAGGCAAGAGCGAGGAAGAAATCGCGGCGGCCTTCTTCGTCTCGGCGAATGTTGTCAAGCAGCGGCTCAAGCTCGCCGCTATCGCGCCGTCGCTTCTCGACGCCTACGCCGAGGAGGAACTGACCCTCGACCAGCTCATGGCCTTCACGGTCAATCCCGACCATGAGCGCCAGGAACAGGTCTGGGAGTCGATCAAACGGAGTTACGCGAAACAGCCCTATGAAATCCGCCGCATGCTGACCGAAGGCGCCGTGCGCGCCTCCGACCGGCGGGCGCAGTTCGTCGGGCTGGGCGCCTATGAGGCGGCCGGCGGCGCCATCCTTCGCGATTTCTTCCAGTCCGACGATGGCGGATGGCTGCAGGACGCAGGCCTGCTTGCGAAACTCGTCGATGAAAAGCTCGAAACCGATGCGGAAGCGATCCGCGCCGAGGGCTGGAAATGGATCGAGATCGGCACGGATTTTCCCTACGGCCATACCTACGGTCTGCGCCGGATCATCGGCGAGACCGAGCCGATGAGCGAGGACGAGATCGCGAGCTTCCACGCGCTGAAGACTGAATACGACAAGCTCGAAGACGAGTACGCCGACGCCGAGGAGTTCCCGGAAGATATCGACACCCGGCTCGGCGAGATCGAAACGGCGATGGAAGCCTTGCAGGAGCGCCCCGTCCGCTTAGAACCGGATGAAATCGCCATGGCCGGCGTCTTCGTCAGCATCGGCCATGACGGCCGTCTGCGTGTCGAGCGCGGCTATGTCCGCCCCGAGGATGAACCTTGCGTCGAATCCGACGGACAGGACGAGGTCGATGGGATGGACGCGTCTGCCGAGGAGGACGTCGACGACGCTACGAACCCGGATGCCAGCGACGAGGCGGAAGAGGAAGACGATGGTCTGAAGCCGCTCTCCGACCGCCTCGTCATGGAATTGACGGCGCATCGCACGCTCGCCCTTCGCGACGCGCTTGCCAACGATCCGCAGACGGCATTCCTCGCCGCCCTGCACGCGATGACGCTGCGGCTCTTCTATCACTATCCGCTGGATAGCTGCGTCGAGATCACGCCGCACAGCGCCGGTTTCGGCGCCCAGGCGCCGGGTCTCGGCGACACGGCTTACGCGCTCAGCATCGACGCTCGCACGACGAGTTGGCTAGGGGCGCTGCCGAAAGCGCCTGAAGATCTGTGGGACGCACTGGTCAGGTTCGACAACGACAGCCGCGAGGCGCTGTTCGCGCATTGCGTCGCCATGACGGTGAACGCCGTCCATGAGCCGTACAACCGCCGCCCGCGGGCGCTCGCCCATGCCGATTTGCTGGCGACGACACTCGGGCTCGACATGGCGAGTGCGGGCTGGACGCCGACGGGCGAGAGCTATCTGGCACGCATCACCAAGGCCCGCATTCTGGAAGCGGTGCGCGAAGCCAAGGGCGACGAAGCGGCCGACCGCATCGCCAGCCTCAAGAAACCGGAAATGATCGCGGCGGCCGAAGAGCTTCTCGAAGGGACCGGTTGGCTGCCCGAAGTACTGCGCATGCCGGCTCTCCCTGAGAGCGAAGCGCAATCGGCGGATAACGGCGGCGAACCGGCCATGGGCGATTCCGCCGTCATCACCGATGATGAACCTGTCACCGGCAACGCCTTCGCCACTGCGGCCGAGTGACCGGGAGCCAAGCCCCCCAACGGCTCCCGCAGCCGCCCCTGGAGCCCGCCCAATGTGGCGGGCTCCTTCTTTTTTGCTCTCAGCATGGAGGCGCAAATGAACAGCGCAGCATCCGAAATCGCACGACGGCTCGGCCGCGAGGCGGAGGCCGTCTGCCGCCATTACCTGTCTAACGGTCGCAAGCAGGGCCGATACTGGATCGTCGGCGACATCGAGAACACGCCCGGACGCAGTCTTTATGTTCGCCTGACGGGACCAGCCCACGGTCCGGGCGCCGCCGGAAAATGGACCGACGCCGCCACGGGCGAACATGGCGACCTGCTAGATCTCATCGCCGGCGCCCGGCAACTTCGCACATTCGGCGAGACGCTTGATGAGGCGAGGATCTTCCTGAGCCTCCCACGACCTGAACCGCCAACCCGCGAACGCGTGGTCGCGCCCAGAGGATCGCCGGAGGCTGCGCGGCGCCTCTTCGCCATGGGAAGACCGGTCGGTGGAACGCTCGCCGAGCGCTATCTTCATCGACGCGGTCTTTCCGGGCTTGGCGACGCGCCAGCGCTGCGATTTCATCCGTGCTGCTACTATTGGCGAGAAGGTCAGCCCCAAGACACCCCACCGGAGACCTGGCCTGCATTGCTCGCCAAGGTCACGGACGGGAACGGCAATCTCACCGGCGTTCACCGCACATGGCTCGATCCGGCGACGGCTCGCAAGGCGCCCCTCGATCCATCACGCAAGGCGATGGGGAACCTGCTCGGCCATGGCGTGCGGATCGGAACTGTGAGCGACATCCTCGCTGCTGGCGAAGGGCTGGAAAGCACGCTCTCCGTGCGCATGGCGTTGCCCAACATGCCCGTCATATCCGCGTTGTCGGCCAATCATCTCGCCGCGCTGATCCTGCCGACCGGGCTTCAGCGTCTCTATATCGCCGCCGACGCCGACGAGGCAGGCGCCATGGCCGTCGCCAGTCTGGCCGAACGCGCAGGTGTACTCGGTATCGAGACGATCCGGCTTTCCCCTTTTGGCGGCGACTTCAACGAAGATCTTCGCAAGCTCGGGCGGGACGGACTCCGGACGCATCTGGGTCAGCAACTGGCCGAGCCCGAGCAATCGCGGTTGCTTTCCGACGAACACTGAGCGGCTGAGCAGGCCCGTCACTGGTCTGGTCGCCATCGTCAGATCATCTCCTAATTCGAGAGCCTCGCCTTCGGCCTTCCGAGAGGAGCGAGACGGAGCGGAGACTGGCCGGGCCGGCAACGGCTGCGGCGTCACTCTTTTCCGCCGCCGGGCATAGAGGCCCGGCTTTGCATCGCGAAACAAAAGAGCGCCGCCTCCGCCGTCCTCCACCTTTGGCTCCGGCCGCCGTGACCGGCGGTGCAGTCCCGGCCAGCCCCCGCTTTCCCGTCGCTCGGGAAGGCCGCGAGAGGCGCGGCCCATGCCGAACAGGAGACGATCCCATGACCGCCGAGACCACCGAACCAATGGCCAGCTCCGCAACCGCGGCCGTACTCGAAGAATTGCAGCTCTATGGCTATCGGGCTTTTGCCGACGAGCCCGACCCGAGACCCTTACCCGAAGCCGACGCCCTCCAGGGTGCGATAGCCGACATCTTCGAAGCGCTCGCCGCCACGCTGGAAGACACGCGTCTCGAACCGGATCTCGAAGACCTGCTCTGGTCATTGACGAACCTGTTCCATCGCACAGCCGCCCGCGTCGACCGCGACCTCGACGACAACGAGCAGGCCCAGAAACGATCACAGCGTGAACAGGACGGCTCGGAAGTACGCTCGGTAGAACTTGAAGCCCTGACGGCTCAGGGCGTCACTCTGATCGAGCGGCGCAACGCTTACGAGCTCATGCGCGATATCGCAGCCGATCACTTCGAAACCCATATCGGTCAGACTTGGCGACCGCACTCAGGATCACGGATCAGTCACCGTACGCTGACAGCGGCCATGATCGACAGCCGCGACTTTCTGTCGGCGAAGCGACGCGCGGAGATCGAACCGCTTCTGCCCACCGGGCCACGGGTCGCCTTCTCCGGCGGGCTCGACGTCACCGACCATCGGGCCATCTGGGCGGCACTGGACCGGGTCAAGGCCAAACATGCCGACATGGTGCTTCTGCATGGCGGTTCGCCCAAAGGCGCCGAGAAGATCGCCGCTTGCTGGGCCGATAACCGCAAATGCCAGCAAATCGTCTTCAAGCCCGACTGGAAGCGCCACGGTAAGGCTGCGCCATTCAAGCGCAACGACGCGCTTCTTGAGGCGATGCCCATCGGTCTCATCCTCTTTGCAGGCTCCGGGATCACCGACAATCTCGCCGACAAGGCCAAGAAGCTCGGCGTCCCACTCTTCGATTTTAGACCGAAGAAAAACACTGCGCAGGCAGCGTGATGCATAGAACGCATCACTTGATGCGCGCGCCGGAAGGTTCCGGCGCGCGCCGCTTTGCGCTATACTTCGAAAAGCGCCATGGCGGTTGGTGGAGGCGCTCCATCCAAAAGGAGACCGCCCATGTTTCTGTCCGCATTGCTGAGTGTTATCGGCCTTGGTTTTCTATGCTGGCTCTTGTTCAGCCTGGCTGTCTATGCGCTTCCATTCTTCGTCGCAATAACAGCTGGCTACTACGCCTTTGAAAGCGGCGCGGGACCGATCGGAACGGTCGCCGTCGCGCTGCTTGGCGGCGCTATAGTCCTTGTTCTCGGACAAGTGGCCTTCGCTACAATCCGCTCACCGATTATCCGCCTTGCGCTCGGGGCACTTTACGCCTTGCCGGCAGGTCTTGCTGGGTTCCATGCAGTGAAGGGTCTTTCACAAGCCGGCGGCGCAGGTGAGACTTGGACGCTCGTCTTCGCCACTGTCGGCGCGATCATTGTCGGCGTCACAGCATGGGTGCGTATTGCGTCTCTTGCAGGGCCAGAAGCACCTCACCCGCTTTGAAAGCAGCCGCTCGAAGAGATCGCAGCGAATTCAAACTTCGAGCCCACCTTGTTCATCGTTGCAGTAAGCACCACAGTCTCGAGAGGGCGGATTCCGATCGTTCGCTGCGCCAATGTTGAATACCGGTTCGCAGACGCTGAGTTGCCACGATCGTGGCAACTTTCTCACTCTATATCCCAATTGTCCTGAGATCGGTCGCCAGTTTAAATGATGTATCAATACTCGCGTTTTTGGATCACCCCGCACAACAGGACAGTTTCGCCACGTCCATGTCGAAGGTCTGCGCGGCGAGCTTCAGGCCCTCGGCCGTGGTGAGATAGGGAAAGATCGTCTCGCCGAGCGCCTTTGTCGTCATGCCGAACTTCAACGCCAGGACGAGCGTCTGGACACTGTCGGCTCCCTCCGGCGCCATGATCACGCCACCAAGGAGGCGGTCGGTCTGGACATCCGCGATGAGCTTGATCAGGCCGCGGGTGTCGCGGGCGGCGAGCGCGCGGGGCACGTTGTCGAGGGTCAGCACACTGGTCTTGACGTCATGACCCGCCGCGCGCGCCTGCGCCTCGATCAGCCCGACGCCGGCGACCTGCGGATCAGTGAACACCACCCACGGCATCGCGGCGTTGTCGTAGCGCTCCGCCCCGCCCAGTACGGCGTTGCGGGAAGCGAGCTTGGCTCCATAGGCGGCCATGTAGACGAACTGGTCTCGGTCGGTGACGTCGCCCGCCGCAAAGATGCCGGCCTTCGTGGTCTGCATGTCATCGCCAACCCGGATCGCACCGCATGCGTCGGTCTCGACGCCCATCCCCGCGAGGTCCAGCCCCTCGGTGTTGGGCGCGCGTCCCGTCGTCAGGACGAGGCGGTCGGCCGTCAGTTCGCGCTCCGCGCCATTCACCGTCACGGTCAGCACCGCACGGTCCCCGTCGCGCCGCGCGGTGTGGTAGGTCGCGCCATCGACGATGGCAAGACCTTCGGCGCGCAAGACCTCGGTGAGCGCCTGCGCCACCTCCGGCTCGGTGCGCGGCAACAGGTGCGAGCGGCAGACGATCGTAACCCGCGTGCCCATCCGCGCCATCATCTGCGCCAGCTCCACTCCGATATAGCCGCCGCCGAGGAAGATCAGGCTTTCGGGCAATCGGTCCATCTCCAGCAGCGACGTGCTGTCGAGCGTTGGTGCGTCCTGGATCCCAGGGATGTCGGGCACGGCGGGTCGGCCACCGGTCGCGACGATCACCTTGGGAGCCGTGATCCTGCGCCCGCCGACCTCGACCCCGCCGGGGACGAGACGCGCTGGACCCTCGTCGAGATAGGTCACACCGCCGTAGCCCGGCAACAGATCGGCGTACTTCTTCTGGCGCAGAGTCGCGACAAGATCGTCCTTGGCCGCAACCAGCGTCGACCAGTCGGCGACCCGCGCCTCGCCGTGCAGGCCCGGGAACCGGCGCGCCGACTGCGCACCGTACAGGGCTTCTGCGGCCCGGATCATCATCTTGGACGGCACGCAGCCCACGTTCACGCAGGTGCCGCCGATGGTGCCATGCCCAATCAGCGCGACCCGTTTGCCACCTTCCGCGGCGGTGATCGCGGCCGAGAACCCGGCCGATCCGGCGCCGATCACGGCAAGGTCGAAATCGCCCTTGGGCGCGCAGCAATCGTCTTTCATCAAGTCATCCATCCGTTCGAGTGGTCTGGCGCCGCTGCCGTCTCCAGACCGCGTACACGGTCAGCCCGACGAAAATGGCGAGCGCGGGCAGCAGAACGTAGTCAAGCCAGCCCAGCCAGGCCGACAGCCCCACGGCGCCGAGAAGCACGACCAGCACCGGCGTGAAGCAGCAGAGCGCCGCGATGACGGTGCCGACGACACCTGTCGCGATCAGCTTGCGGTCGGTCTGCTCGGTCATCCCGTCAGCCCGCGATGCGCGCCGGGTAGCCTGCATTGGCCGACGCGGTCGCTATGGCGTCGGCACTGGTAGTGGAAGTATCGAAGATGACCGTGGCGGTGCGCGCCTCGAAGTCGATCTCGACGGCACGGACGCCGGCGACGCCTTCCATCGCGCGCTTCACCGTCACGGGGCAGAGTGCGCAGGTCATGTTGTCGACGGTGAAGGTCACGGTCTGCTCGGCGGCGACGGACTGCGCGGCAACAGGGATGGCCGTGATCGGCGCGACGGCGGTCAGGCCGAACAGCACTAGTGCAAGGATCTTCTTCATGGGGTTTCCTTTCGGGGTCAGTAGAGCAGCGGCGCCCACCAGTCGATGGTGAGCGCGGCGACGACGAGGATCAGGGATGCCCAGAGCGCAGTCTTGGTAATCCGCGCCGAGGATGGCCTTGCGCAATAGGAACCGGGCTCGCAGACGGTCGGCTTGCGGAAATACACCTGCCGGAATCCCACCCCGATGAAGCCGAGCGCAATGACAGCGAAGATCGGCTTGTATGGCTCCAGCGCCGTCAGGTTGCCGATCCAGGCCCCCGAGATGCCGAGGGTCAGCAGCACCAGCGGCCCCACGCAACAGGCCGAAGCGAGGAATGCGCCGAGCACCCCGCCCGCCGCGAGCCAGCCCTTTCGGGCCGGGCGATCCGCGCCAGTGCTGTCAATTCTGTCGTCTGTCAGCGCCATGTCGCGCACCTCTCGTCTGTGATTGACGATGGGTGTAAGGTCTGTAGCAACTACAGGCTCAAGAGGAAACTTGCTCATGACCGATCACAAGCGCGAGAGCGGCTTCACACGCGGAGACCTGGCCCGGGCGACCGGCTGCAACATTGAGACGATCCGCTATTACGAGAAGACCGGCCTTCTGCCCGACCCGCCGCGCACCGCCGTCGGCTACCGGATCTATTCCGCCGCACACGCCACGCGCCTACGCTTCATCCTGCGCGCCCGCGAACTCGGGTTCTCGATGGAGGACATTCGTGGGCTGCTGGGGCTCGAAGACGGCACGGCGCCGACCTGTGCTGAGGTCAAGGAGCGGACGGAACGCCACCTTGTCGATATTCGCACGAGGATCGCGGATCTCCGGCGAATCGAAGCCGTCCTCGCCGCAACCGCATCCAGGTGTTCGCGCGCCAAGGCCCCGGACTGTCCGGTGCTCGACGCAATTACGCACCCATACAAAAACGCCGCAACCATAAACAGCTCGTGAGCGGTCATTCATTAAATTGCCGGTCGAACGGCGACTCTGGGCCGCGAGCGAAACTGCCGGCGAGTAACGTCAATAGTAGCCCGGTCCGCATAGCCCCTTTTCCAGCTGCTCCCCAGATGTCAGCTTCTTGACTGAAATTCGCAGCGCGTGCACCGGGCTCACCAGAGAGTGCTGTGGCGGAATTCGTGCGCTGACAGCGGGGGGGCGTTCGAGCGCGCCGCTTCGGACGACGACAATTCACAGCCTTGTCGATCTGTCCTCCCCGGATGACATCATTCATCTCTTGGCCCAATGCGAGCAACCATCTTTCGAAACAAGTTGCCGGCGTTTATCGGTAATCGCTGACGACTTTCAACGGTTCTCTTGAAGCTCATCACCCACGCCCGACGCGGCCTCTCATGGACTGATCTGGCCGGGATCGGCTGACGCCTCGACCGCCTTGGCCGCAACGGCGGCGCCGGACTTTCTTCCCCTGGGCGTCGCCCATTCCTCGCGAGTCAAGAAACTCTGTCTCCGCCGTCCTCCTCTGCGCTGCGGGCCGCATGGGCTGCGTCGGCGGTCGTCCCGGCCTCGTCGATCGCCATCGAGGCCGCGACGGGCGCGGGCTCGAAAGCCAAAAGGAGAACTGACATGGCCACCATCGGAACTTTTAAGAAGTCCGCCAACGAATACGTCGGCGAAATCGTCACCCTCAGCGTTCAGGCGAAGAATGTAAGGATCATCCCGGAAGAGGACCGCGTGAACGAGAACGCACCCAGCCACCGCGTCTTCGTCGGGCGCGCCGAGATCGGCGCCGCCTGGTCCAAGCGCTCGAACGAGGGCCGTGACTATCTGAGCCTCAAGCTCGACGATCCGAGCTTCACCGCTCCGATCTACGCCAACCTCTTCGACGACACCGTCATCGAAGGTGAAGACAGCTACAGCCTCATCTGGTCTCGGTCGCGCCGCCAGAGCGGCGATTGACGCCCCCGGTAGCCCCTCCCGGACTAGCCGGGAGGGGTAGCCATCATGCCTTTCGGCTCTTCCCATGATCGTCCAGAAGTGCCGCCGGTTTGACGTCGAGCGCTTCGGCCACATGCCAGAGCGTAATGATGGTGACATTCTGCTGGCCGCGCTCCATCGCGCTTATATGCGCGCGGTCAACGCCCATTCTGTCCGCCAGGGCGGCCTGGCTGAGGCCAGCTTTCTCTCGAAAAAACTGCAGGTTTGCGCCAAATACTTCCCGAATATCCATCCGCCAGTAAAATGCGGATCGCGTATTTTAATGCGACGTACTATAATACGCGGAACTGGGCAGGCCCCCCAGCCCTGTCGCAGCTGGATCTGGAAATTTCAACCGACCGGCGCTTGCGTCGATTATGGTTTCCGGTTCATTAATAAGAGCGCCAGACCCGTAGGGACGCCGATGCCCGCCAGCCAGTTCACGATCGCCGACACACCGCCGAACGACGCGGCCGTGACCGTCTATGACCGTGACCATTTGAAGCTTTACATGCGTCTTCTGGATGCCAATGACGCTGGCGCAACGCTGGAAGAAGTCGCCTCGATTCTACTGGGTATCGACGCTACACAGGAGCCGGAACGCGCCCGTCAGGTTCACGACAGCCATCTGTCCCGCGCACGATGGATGACTGAACAGGGCTACCGCGACCTTCTAAGGAACGGTCTTCCAACCGCTTAGACCGTTCGCCGATGCACCCAGTGCATCACGCGATGCCTGCAACCATACTATGCAACCGCAGATTTGCATTGAAACATCCCAAGGAACTGACGCCGTTCAAATTTTCGGCGCGTTGTTGGGAGGAAGTCGCGATGTCCACCGATTGGCGCGATGACCACGAGTACGATCATTTTGATGATCTCGGAATCTCGGGACTCGCCTGGGAATGCCTTCGGCGAAACGCCGACTATCGCAAAGAATACGATCTGATGAGGGAGGGAAGCGGCGCTCCCGCCGACTGGGGGTTACGATTTTCCAGCGGATCCCAAACTCAACGCGCTCAGCGCTCCTGTCTTCTGGCTGCCCTCCGCAGCTCCAGCTGCGGTCCACCTGATCGCCTCTCTCCCCGACCTCGGACTGGGCAGCGCCATTCTCTCCGAGGCCATCACGGACAGCAGAACCGGCGCCGATGGATTGTCATGGATACGGCTGCAAATTGGCGACGTTCTTGTCGGCGATACGACCGAAGATCAGCCAATCGGCATCCTGCTGCCGATTGATGACGACTGGCACGTAAGGCTTGGCGCCGCCAACCGATTGTATCATCAACTCATCAGCCATCACGCTGATCCACCACTGACGCCACAACGGCGAGAACGCTTGAAACGCGCTCTGCGCACCGTAGATGGTCGACAAAGCGGGGCAACCTATCGCGCCGTCGCTACGGCCTTCTACGGCGCCGACCGCGTCGCCGCCGAACCGTGGAAAACAAGTTCACTCAAAGCGCAAATCGCAAGACTTGCCGCCTACGGCCGCATGATGATCGATCACGGATACAAGCAGCTTCTTCGGGGCAGGAACCGCTGAACTCACACCCGGACCAACGCAACTGTGCCATTTGAACAGTTTCCGTTATGTTCGTCGAATGACGCAGCCATCGCATACACTAACCTCCAACCTTCCCAAGATTATGGGACGCACGCGTCGATTGCCTTCGCAGCAAAGAGCCGTGTTCGACCAGATCTTTCACAGTGGCGGCGGTTATGTCCTCGACTTCTCCGATCGAACCATGGCCGAGTGGTTTGAGGAGAATTTCGACATCCAGATTTTCCAACAGCGCTTCCAGGTCGAAGGCGCCAGCAAAGGCAAGACACTCCGAGGCTTCGTCGAGGTCGCCGAACCGCGTCTCGTCGCCCAAATTCTCCGAGTGTTGTGGGCGTATCGCTGCGGACTCGACGGATATGTGGAGCCCGATCCTGCCAAGGAAGAACGCCTGAAGGCTTGGCTTGAACAGTTCACCAATGAGTTGGAAAACGCTTCTGCGCTGGACCTCGATGACGCGTTCAAAGACTTCTCGCGCGACACCACGCTTCGCAAACTGCGTGCGTCCATCGCCGCCGATCTCGTCGCCGAGAAACCGGATGTCGCGCTGGACCGTGTGCATACCTATTGCGTCAAACGCTTCCGCGATCTGCTCGCCTCGCGCAATCAGGCCGTCGATGCAAAGACCCCGCTCGACGCCATATTCGGCGCATACGGCAAGGCGTTGCGTGATGAAGGCGCCGTCAGTGAGTTCGCGCTGCCAACGCTACGCGTCCAGCACAAACTTTTCGACGGTCTGAACCAGGCGCGCAACAAGCGCTCTTTCGCCCATGACAATGAGCTCCTCGACATCTCGGAAGCGCAATTCATCATCGACTGCGTCCTCGCATCGCTTGCGTTTATCGAACGCATCGAAGCTTCGAGGCAGTCACCGGCCGCGGATCCGGACGACGAAATCCCGTTCTGATCGAGCCTGGCGAAACGCCGATACCGCAGATCATTTGGGGGTGATGTTTTCGCCGCGCTCTGATCGTCATCCCTCCCGGCGCGCATCTTACGCTTTTCTCGTCTCCGACAGTCCCGCGCTTCCCGCAGCGGGAGGACCTAACCGGAGACGCGACCCATGCCCGATCCCAATGCCGGACTTCCCCCTCGCTATTTAAGAACGCCTGAAGCGGCCCGTTTTCTCGGCCTTTCGGGGCGGACACTCGAAAAACATCGCACCTACGGCACGGGACCACGCTACTCGAAGATCGGCGGGCGCGTCGTCTACGCGATCGAGGATCTGCAAGCCTGGGTCAGTCGCGGAGAGAAGAACTCTACCTCGGACGACACGGGCGACGAGGTGTTGCCCGCCAAGCGGCATGCAGCGATCTCGCCCGCCTATGCACGGAAGGCCCGCTCATGAGCGGCGGCGCCACTGTCGAACTCGTCTGGATCGAGAAGCAGATCGAGCACTGGATTCGCTTCGGCCGGATCGTGCGGACAACGATCCAGAGCCGCAGTCGCAGCATCGTCGCTTTCGATCCCGGCGCTGTCTTCGCCTTCGTCCGCTGGCAGTCAAATGATTTCGGTACGGCGGAAAGCCGGATCGACATCCTGCGTGCGCCCCGCCCGGGTGAGTCCTATGCGACCGTGCCGCAGGTGACACCCGGCGGCGACAGTCTGCTGCGTCTCTCCGGCTGGCCAAAGGTCGAACGGGTCCTTCAATTCGCCGATGCGATCGAAGCGCTCGGCATCGAGCCAGCTGACGCCGCGCCGGACTATTGGCGCCACGTTCACAACAGGCTGTCTGCAGGCCTGGAGCCGCGCGGCTACACATCCGCTCAACATCGCGCCTGGCTCCTGCGCCAGACCTGTCCGCCCGCGCCAACGACACAGCGCGCCACATCGGCGGGGAGCGCGTCATGACCCGGTTCGGTTACGTCATGACGACCTATCTCTCCGTGCTCGCGATCAGCGGACTGGCCTTCGTTCATGTCAGCCCTAAGCTGATCTGGAACGCGTCCGCAAGCGCGCCCATCGGGCTATACGCCGTCGCGTCGGACAACGATCTTGCCTTAGGCGATCTGGTCGTCGTCGATCCGCCGAAATCGCTTGCGATCTATCTCGTCGAGCGTGGCTATCTGCCTGAAGGCGTGCCGCTCATCAAGCATATCGCCGCGCTTCCCGGACAGCGCGTCTGCCGTGATGGCGCCGCTGTCACTGTCGACGACATCAGCGTGGCGCAAGCCCAGCCGAGTGACCGTTTCGGCCGTGCGCTGCCCGTTTGGCAGGGCTGCCACTTCGTCGCCAAGACGGAACTCTTCCTCCTGAATCCAAGCCATCCCGACAGTCTCGACGGTCGCTATTTCGGCGCACTCCCGGCTGACGCCGTGATCGGACGCGCCGTTCCGATCCTCACCGATGAAGACGGCGACGACCGCTATGTCTGGCGCGCCGATCGCGACGCCGACGCTCTTCCAAACTCATCCGACCGCAAATGAAAGGAACTGCCCCATGGCTCAGATCGGTCAATTCACTCGCACGGACTCTGATTTCACCGGACGCCTCCACACGCTCATTCTCTACCGAGAACTCACCCTCGTTCCGGCAACATCGTCGGACAGCGAAAACGCGCCCGACTATCGCATCCATCACGGCGATCACGACGGACCAGAGATCGGCGCCGGCTGGAAACGCACCGGCGAGAAGGCCGGCGAATACATCTCTTTGCAGATCGACGACCCGACCTTCGCATTCCCGATCCGCGCCAATCTCTTCAAGACCGACGCCGAAGACGGACATTGGGCGCTCTATTGGAACCGCCCTGCAAAGCGCCCCGAGAAACGCGATGAGCGCGGCTAGACCGTCTCGGCGCTGCGCGATGATGGCGAAGTTCCTCCTCTGCGGTCTGCTCTCCGGCGTGGTTGTCTCTCAAGCCGTATCAGCAGAACCCGCATCCTCCAGGACGGAACAAGGCGGCGGTTCCTATGCCGCCTATATCGCCGAAGCTGCGCAGCGATTCGGCATCCCGGCGCATTGGATCCTCGCCGTCATGCGCAAGGAAAGCGCTGGCGACGTGCGCGCCGTCAGCGAAAAAGGCGCGATGGGGCTGATGCAGATCATGCCCGACACCTGGGATGAGCTGCGCGCGCGTTACGGTCTGGGGCGCGATCCGTTCGATCCTCGCGACAACATTCTCGCGGGCGCCGCTTATCTGCGCGAACTGCATGACCGCTTCGGATCGCCGGGCTTCCTCGCCGCCTACAATGCGGGACCGACACGCTATGCCGAGCACCTGGCAACGGGTCGCCCGCTGCCCCGAGAAACCCGCGATTATGTTGCGGCGCTGACGCCGTTCCTCGGCGCATCGGTTGCAGCAGAACGGCGAGAGCAGAGCGCGCTTCTGACCGTGGACTGGCGCTCGGCGCCGCTCTTCGCCGCGCATACTAATCGGCAGACGGCTGCTGACGAAACGCATCCAGGCAGCAGCACAGACGTTTATCCTCCGCACACATCGGGCGCTTCCGACAGCCTTTTCCCGCCACATGGAACCGGGGATCGGCGATGACCCCGCTGATCGCATTCCCGCGCAGTCCGGCGCGCGATGGCGTGCTTCCGGGAGGAAGGACGGGGACGGACGGTGCAACAACAACGGGAGGGCGAGATAAAAGGCGCGGCACGGATGTGCGCTATGTGATTGTTTTACTGCGGCTTTCTGCACACTCTGACCCCATCCGCGGTGCTGCACAGACCGTCAACACGCTGATTTCGCGTGGATTTGACCGTGCCGCCGCGTCCGAGGCGAGCATATGAGCGGGCGCGACAACGACATCCGCATTCGCCCCGGTCGCATCCGCGATCGCGGAACTTCGGGCCGCAAGGCGCAGAGTTTCGTCGGCCAGGTCATGCGCGCCGCCCGCCAGGCGGGGCACACCGGCTACAGGTTCGGCGGATCGTCCCGCGCAGGACGTTCGACCTTCGGACGGGGCCGTTTCGCCGCGACCGCGCGCGGCCTGTCGAGCACCGGGCGGCGGGTCGTCGTCAAGGCGCGCATCGTCCGCCATCGCGGACAGCGTTTCCGGTCCGCGCCGCTTGCCAAGCACATCGCCTATCTCAAACGCGAGGGCGTCAGTCGTGATGGACGCGACGCAGCGATGTTCGCAACCGACCGGGACGCGGTGGACGGACGTGACTTCACCGCGTCCTGCGAGGACGACCGGCACCATTTCCGGTTCATTGTCTCGCCCGAGGACGCCGGGCAGATGGAGGATCTGCGCGCCTTCACCCGCGACCTCATGGCCCAGGCCGAGCGCGACCTCGGCACGAAGCTCGACTGGATCGGCGTCGATCACTGGAACACCGACAACCCGCATGTCCACATCCTCGTCCGCGGCAAGGCGGACGACGGCAAGGACCTCGTCATCTCGCGCGACTACATCTCGCGCGGCCTGCGCGGACGCGCTGAGGACCTCGTCGTCCTCGAACTCGGACCCCGCAGCGAGAAGGAGATCGCGGCCGGTCTCGACCTGGAGGTGGAGGCCGAGCGCTGGACCGGGCTTGACCGCGCCTTGCGCGCCTATGCGGACGATGCGCTCGCCATAGCCGACCTGCGTCCCGGCGCGCCCGGTCTCGAAGATCGCGACTTCACGAACCGCATGATCGGGCGCGCCCAGACGCTCGAACGCCTCGGCCTCGCCGAAAGGCTCGCGCCCTCGGTCTGGCAGCTCAGGCCCGGCATGGAGGAAACGCTGCGCGACCTCGCCATCCGTGGCGACATCATCAAGACGATGCACCGCGCGATGGGAGGCCGGACCCGCGCGGCGTCCGACTTCGCGATTCAAGCGATACCAAGCGAGCCGATCCTCGGACGCCTCGTCGAGCGTGGTCTGCACGACGAACTCAAGGGCGAGGCGTACGCCGTGATCGACGGCGTCGACGGACGTGTCCATCACGTGCGCTTCGCCGATCTCGACGCGACGGGGGACACACCACCGGGCGGCATTGTGGAGACCCGCAGCTGGTCGCCGAAGGACGGCGGCCGCCAACGGCTCGCTCTGGTCGGACGGTCCGACTTCGTTCTCGACCCACAGGTGAGCGCGGACGGCGCGACCTGGCTCGACCGGCTGGCGCTCGCCAAAGACCGTTCACCGCTCTCGAACAACGGATTCGGCGCCGAGGTCCGGACCGCACTCGAACGCCGCGCCGACCATCTCGTCGCCGAAGGTCTCGCGACCCGGCAGGGCAAGCGGGTGACCTTCGCCCGCGACCTGCTCGCAACCCTGCGCAACCGCGAGATCGATACAGCCGCGGCGAAACTCGAGGCCGAGACCGGCCTGCCGTTCCGCAAGCCCGCCGAGGGCGACGGCGTCGCCGGAATCTACCGCCAGCGCTTGGACCTGGCCTCTGGCCGCTTCGCCATGCTGGACGACGGCATGGGCTTCGAACTCGTCCCTTGGAAGCCGCAGCTCGAAAAGCATCTCGGTCAGACCGTCTACGGCACCATCACACCCGGCGGCGGGATTGACTGGACGCTCGGCCGCAAGCGCGGGCTCGGCATCTGATGGAGCGCGACCAATGACCAAGGGCCACGCCTCACCCGCCACGAAAATCCTCTGGGGCCAGATCGTCATCGTCACGAGCGTTGCGCTGCTCTTCGTCTGGGCGGCGACGCAATGGGTCGCGTTCCGCCTCGGCTTCCAGCCTCAACTGGGAGAACCGATGACCGAGATCCTCGGCCTGCCGGTCTACGCGCCTTGGAACGTCTTCGTCTGGTGGTACTGGTATGACGCCTACGCGCCGCGCGTCTTCATGGAGGGCGCGATCGTAGCGGGCACTGGCGGCATCGCCGCGATTGGCGTTGCGATCTTCCTCTCGGTCCTGCGCGCCCGCGAGGCGAGCGACGTGACCACCTACGGCTCCGCCCGCTGGGCAAGTCGCAAGGATGTCGAAGCCGCGGGTCTCCTTGGCGACAACGGCGTCGTGCTCGGCCGCTACGAGGCCCGCTATCTCCGCCACGACGGACCCGAGCACGTGCTCTGCTTCGCGCCGACCCGCTCGGGCAAGGGTGTCGGCCTCGTCGTGCCCTCGCTCCTGACCTGGCCGGGCTCGGCGATCGTCCACGACATCAAGGGAGAGAACTGGCAGCTCACGGCGGGCTGGCGGTCGCGGTTCTCTCGCGTGCTGCTGTTCGACCCGACCGATCCGGTGAGCGCGGCCTACAATCCGCTGCTCGAGGTCCGCCGCGGCGACAGCGAAGTACGCGACGTCCAGAACGTCGCCGACATCCTCGTCGATCCGGAAGGCCAGCTCGAACGCCGGAACCATTGGGAGAAGACCAGCCACTCGCTGCTCGTCGGTGCCATCCTGCACGTCCTCTACGCGGAAGCCGACAAGACGCTCGCCGGGGTCGCCGCCTTCCTCTCCGATCCGAAACGCCCGATCGAGGCGACCCTCGCGGCCATGATGCGCACGCCGCATCTGGGCGACCGACCGCACCCGGTGGTCGCGCAGGCGGCGCGCGAACTTCTGAACAAGTCCGAAAACGAACGCTCGGGCGTGCTCTCGACCGCGATGAGTTTCTTGGGACTCTACCGCGACCCCGTCGTCGCGAAGGTTACCAGCCGCTGCGAGTGGCGGATCGACGATCTCGTTTCCGGCGACCGACCCTCGACGCTCTACCTCGTGGTGCCGCCATCGGACATCTCGCGGACCAAGCCTCTCGTCCGGCTGGTGCTCAACCAGATCGGGCGCCGTCTGACAGAGGAGCTCAAAGCGAAGGGTCGGCGTCACCGGCTGCTTCTCATGCTCGACGAGTTCCCCGCGCTCGGCAGGCTCGATTTCTTCGAGAGCCAGCTCGCCTTCATGGCGGGCTATGGGCTGAAGGCGTTCCTGATCGCGCAGTCCCTCAACCAGATCGAGAAGGCCTATGGCCAGAACAACGCCATCCTCGACAACTGCCATGTCCGCGTCGCCTTCGCGACCAATGACGAGCGCACGGCCAAGCGCGTCTCGGACGCGCTCGGAACGGCGACCGAGATGCGGGCCATGAAGAACTATGCGGGGCACAGGCTTAGCCCTTGGCTCGGCCATCTCATGGTTTCCCGGCAGGAGACCGCGCGCCCGCTGCTCACCCCCGGCGAAATGATGCAGCTGCCGCCGTCCGACGAGATCGTGCTGGTCTCCGGCGCGCCGCCGGTGCGCGCGAAGAGGGCGCGGTATTATGAGGACCGACAGTTCAAGGCGCGGATTATCGCGCCGCCGTCACCTTCCTCTGAGACACCAGGCTCCAACGCTCAGTCCACCGACGATTGGAGCGGGCGTCCGCCGATCGCCGCGCCGCCACCAGCGAAGAAGAAACGCGCGGGCAGCGACGAGGACAGCGATGGCGGCGTGCGCCGCGAGCCCACGCTGCCCGAACACGAGGCAATCGCGCCCGAGACCGCGCCTGTCCGGGCGGAGTTCGCGGGCCTCGACGACGAGCCCGACGACGACGCACAGCGCGCACGGGCGATGCAAGACAGGTTCCGAGGGGTCGCGCGCCAGGCTTCGCTCGATCCCGATGACCGGATCGAGCTCTGAGCGATGGCCGGGAGAGGAAAAAGAATGAGAAAAGATCGTCTCAACGTCTATTTCGACGCCGCGCTTTCGGCCGAGCTGGAGGCGCTTGCCGCGCGCCGCAAGGTCTCGAAATCGCAGATCGTCGAAGCCGCGCTCGCCGCGTTTCTCTCGCCCGACGGCGCCGACCAGCGAGAGGCAGCGATCGTCCGCAGGCTCGACAGGCTTACCCGTGCGGTGGAACGGCTAGAGCGCGATGTCACCATCGGCAACGAGGCGGTCGCGCTGTTCGTAAAGTTCTGGCTGAGCACCACACCGCCGCTGCCCGACACGATGCGCGAGGCAGCGCAGGCGAGCGGGCGCGAGCGCTATGAAGGGTTCGTCGAGACGCTCGCCCGGAGGCTCGCGAAGGGAGGGACGCTGGCGAAGGAAGTCTCGGAGGAGCGTGGTAGTTGAGCCTCTATACGCGCCCACTTACCGCTCTTTGTCGCGGCGAAGGTCCGCTTGGAGCCCAAAGCTGGCAGTCGATATTGCATGTTTGTAGTCTACATGCTTTGTTGAAAATCAACGTCATAGCCGGGGTGGGGGCGAAATGCTGATTGCTCATCTTTCCGACCCCCATCTGAGGCAGAAGGGACATCTCTATCAGGGATTGGTCGATTCCAATGTGATGTTCGATCTCGCGATACGGACGCTTTCGGCACTTAGGCCTGCGCCCGATATCGTGATCATAGGCGGCGATCTGGTCGACGAGGGGACGGAGGCTGAATATGAAACCGTCCGGGTCGCCCTAAGAAGATTACGCCAGCCGGTCTATGCGATCCCCGGAAATCATGATGAGCGAGAAGGCTTCCGGCGGTGCTTTCGAGGCGCAGATTACATCGCCGCTTCCGGCCCACTGCACTTCGACACCAGGGATCGGTGGCCCATTTGGGTAATCGGTTTCGATGTGACGGTGCCCGGTCGGCATCACGGGGATATCGGGGACGAAGCGCTCGACTGGCTTCGATACCGACTGATCGAACACCCGGACCGGCCGACTATCCTGCTGATGCATCAGCCCCCGATCAACAGTGGGATTGCCTATATCGACGCATACAAATGCTTGCGGGGCGAGCGACTTTCCGAGCTGCTGCGGCAACACCGGAATGTCGAGCGCGTTCTCTGCGGGCATATTCATCGCTTCATGCAGGCAAGCTTTGGGGGAACCGTGCTGATGACTGCACCAAGCACCGCAACCTCAATCGCGCTCCGTTTGACGGAAGACGCCGAGCCTGCATCATTCATCGAACCACCAGCATTCCTGCTGCACTATTGGCGCCCCGGACAAGAGTTGCTCACCCATTGGGTTCCGGTCGGGGGTTTTCCGGGGCCGCTTCCATTCTTTTGAACGACCGCTATGTCCGCACAGCAGACCTCTGACCCGGTCGCCTAGGATCGCCCCGAACCTTTCGCCTGCCTTCACGCGCCGCCACACTACTACTCCAACACCACTGTTGCTGAAGCGCCGATAACGGTCTTCTTGATCGACCCCGTAACCAGATGCGGGGCCGCCAGTGACCGTCCACACTCTCAAATCAGAAGCGATCGAGCGCGGCTCCCGCATGCTCCGGACGGCGCTTGGGCCGGATGTCTCCGCCTGGCTCGCGGACCCGGGTGTCATCGAGGTGATGCTCAATCCCGACGGTCGGCTCTGGATCGACCGGCTCGGTGACGGGCTCTCGGATACGGGCGAGCGGCTCTCGGCGGCGGACGGCGAGCGGATCGTCCGCCTCGTCGCGCACCATGTCGGGGCCGAGGTCCATGCGGGATCTCCGCGCGTTTCGGCCGAGCTGCCCGGGACGGGGGAGCGGTTCGAGGGGCTGCTGCCGCCGGTCGTCGCCGCGCCCGCCTTCGCGATCCGCAAGCCCGCCGTCGCCGTGTTCACGCTCGCCGACTACGTCGCCGCCGGGATCATGGATGACAGCGCGGCCGAGGCGCTACGCGAAGCCGTCGCATCCCGCGCCAACATCCTCGTCGCCGGCGGAACCTCGACCGGCAAGACCACGCTCACCAACGCGCTCCTCGCCGAGGTGGCGAAGACCTCTGACCGCGTCGTCCTGATCGAGGACACGCGCGAGCTGCAATGCCTGACCCCCAACCTCGTGGCGCTGCGCACCAAGGACGGTGTCGCGACGCTTTCTGATCTCGTGCGCTCCTCGCTGCGCCTCCGCCCCGACCGCATCCCGATCGGCGAGGTACGGGGCGCGGAGGCCCTCGATCTCCTCAAGGCCTGGGGCACGGGCCATCCCGGCGGGATCGGGACGATCCATGCGGGCACCGCCCTCGGCGCGCTCCGCCGCCTCGAACAGCTCATCCAGGAAGCCGTCGTCACCGTCCCGCGCGCGCTGATCGCCGAGACCATCGACATGATCGCCGTGCTTGCCGGTCGCGGGACCGATCGCCGCCTCGCCGAGCTCGCCCGCGTCACCGACCTCGATGACGCCGGCGATTACGCAATCGAACCTCTCCTCAGCCACCCGAAAGGACACGACAAGTGACCCGATCCACGACCCTCTATCCCCGCTGGCCCTACTATGTGAGTGCCCTGGCGCTCGGCCTCCTGCTCGCCGCCGATCCGGCTCACGCCGCCGGGTCTGGCATGCCCTGGGAAGCGCCGCTTCAGTCGATCCTGGAATCGATCGAAGGGCCGGTCGCCAAGATCGTCGCGGTGATCATCATCATTATCACCGGTCTCACGCTCGCTTTTGGCGACACGAGTGGCGGCTTCCGCCGGCTGGTGCAGATCGTCTTCGGCCTCTCGATCGCCTTCGCCGCGTCGAGCTTCTTCCTGTCCTTCTTCTCCTTCGGCGGCGGGGCGCTGGTGTGATGGACGGGTCCGGCATCCCCGGCTTCACCGCGCCGGTGCATCGCGCGCTGACCGAACCGATCCTGCTGGGCGGAGCCCCGCGCACCTGGGCGATCGCCAACGGCACGCTCGCCGCCGCGGTCGGTCTCGGCCTCCGGCTCTGGGTGGTCGGGCTCGTGGTCTGGCTGGTCGGCCACCTGCTGGCGGTCTGGGCGGCGAAGCGCGACGCGCAGATCGTCGATGTCGCGCGGCGGCATCTGCGCTTCCCGACCTGGTTCGGAGTCTGAGCCGATGATGCGCCTCGCCGAATACCGCTCGAAGGTCTCGCTCCTCGCCGACTTCCTGCCCTGGGCTGCGCTGGTGGGCGAAGGCGTCGTCCTCAACAAGGACGGCAGCCTGCAGCGCTCGGCGCGGTTTCGCGGCCCCGATCTCGACTCCTCGACACCCGCCGAACTGGTCGCGACCGCTGGACGGCTCAATGGCGCGCTCCGGCGGCTGGGTTCGGGTTGGGCGGTGTTCGTCGAGGCGCAGCGCGTGCCGACGCGCGACTACCCACTCTCGCACTTCCCCGATCCGGTCTCGGCGCTGGTCGATGCGGAGCGCCGCGCGCAGTTCGAGGAGGCTTCGAGCCACTTTGAGAGCCGCTACTATCTCACGCTCGCCTGGATGCCGCCCGCCGACGAGGCGAGCCGCGCAGGCAAGTGGCTCTATGAGGATGCGCCGGAGAAAGGCGCGAACCCGCGCGAGCACCTCGCAAGCTTCACCTCGCGCAGCGAGCGGCTGCTCGACCTTCTTGAAGGGCTCATGCCCGAGGCCGAGTGGCTCTCCGACGAAGACACGCTGACCTATCTGCATTCGACGGTGTCGACCCGGGCGCAGCGCGTGCGCGTTCCCGAGACACCGATGCATCTCGACGCGCTATTAGCCGACGAGCCGCTGGTCGGCGGGCTGGCACCAAGCCTCGGGGACGCGCATCTCCGCACACTCTCCATCATCGGCTTCCCGACTGCGACCTGGCCCGGCCTGCTCGACGAGCTGAACGGCCTCGCCTTCGAGTATCGCTGGGCGACCCGCGCCATCTGCCTCGACAAGACCGATGCGACCAAGCTCTTCGGCCGCATCCGCCGTCAGTGGTTCGCCAAGAGGAAGTCTGTCGCCGCGATCCTCAAGGAGGTGATGACCAACGAGGCCTCAACGCTCCTCGACAGCGACGCCGCCAACAAGGCGCTCGATGCCGACGAGGCGCTGCAGGAGCTCGGGTCGGACCTCGTGGGCGCAGCCTATGTCACCGCCACGATCACCGTTTGGGATACGGACCAACGCACGGCCGAGGCCAAACTCAAGGCCGCCGAGAAGGTCGTCCAGGGTCGCGACTTCACCTGCATCCCGGAAACGCTGAACGCGCTCGAGGCCTGGCTGGGTTCGCTCCCCGGACACCTTTACGCCAATGTCCGCCAGCCACCTGTCTCGACGCTCAACCTCGCGCACATGATCCCGATCTCGGCGGTCTGGGCCGGGCCGGCAAGGAACGATCATCTCGGTGGCCCGCCGCTCTTCTACGCCGAAACCGAGGGTTCGACCCCGTTCCGGTTCTCGACCCATGTCGGTGATGTCGGCCACACGCTCGTCGTCGGACCGACCGGCGCGGGCAAGTCGGTGCTCCTCGCCCTGATGGCGCTGCAGTTCCGCCGCTATGCGGGCGCGCAGGTCTTCGCCTTCGACTTCGGCGGCTCGATCCGCTGCGCGACGCTCGCGATGGGCGGCGACTGGGAGGATCTCGGCACCGCGCTGTCAGCGGACGAGGCCGCGGTCCAGCTGCAGCCGCTCGCCCGGATCGATGACGCGGCCGACCGCGCCTGGGCGCAGGATTGGCTCGCGGGTCTCCTCGCCCGGGAAGGGGTGACCGTCGATCCGGTCGAGCGCGACCATCTGTGGTCGGCGCTCACCTCGCTCGCCTCGGCGCCGGTCGAAGAACGCACGCTTACTGGGCTTTCGGTGCTGCTGCAATCGACCAATCTGAAGCGCGCGCTCGCACCATTCTGCATCGGCGGTCCGTTCGGGCGGCTGCTTGACGCCGAGGGCGAAGCGCTCGGCGGCGCAGACGTCCAGGCCTTCGAGACCGAGGGGCTGATCGGTTCCGCCGCAGCGCCCGCCGTGCTCGCCTATCTCTTCCACCGGATCGAGGCGCGGCTGACCGGACGGCCGAGCCTGATCCTCGTCGACGAGGGCTGGCTCGCGCTCGACGACACAACCTTCGGGGGCCAGCTGCGCGAATGGCTGAAGACGCTGCGCAAGAAGAACGCGAGCGTGATCTTCGCCACCCAGTCGCTTGCCGACATCGATGGCTCATCGATTGCGCCCGCGATCGTCGAGAGCTGCCCAACGCGGATCTTCCTGCCCAACGAACGCGCCTTCGAGCCGCAGATCGCCGAGATCTATCGCCGGTTCGGATTGAACGACCGGCAGATCGAGATCGTCGCGCGGAGCCTGCCGAAGCGCGACTATTACTGCCAGTCGCGGCGCGGCAACCGGCTCTTCGCGCTTGGGCTCGGCGAGGTCGCGCTCGCCTTCACCGCCGCCTCGTCCAAATCCGACCACGCCGCGATCGACGAGACGCTCGCCGACCATGGGCGCGACGGGTTCGCCGCCGCCTGGCTCGAACGCCGCGGCCTCGACTGGGCCGTCGAACTGCTCGGCCCCGCGGACACCATCCTCGAGACCGCGCAGCCGCAATCACCCAACACCCCTGAAGCAAACCACGACAAGGAGACTACCCATGACCAGAACCCGTAAACTCGCCGGACGCGCCGTCGCGGCGCTGCTGCTGTCGAGCGCCATCGCGCTCTCGCCGGCCACCGCGCCGCCCGCCCACGCGCTCTTCGGCGGGTTTGGCGGCATCGTCTACGATCCGACCAACCACGCAGAGAACCTGCTGACCGCCGCGCGGACGCTGGAGCAGATCAACAACCAGATCGCCCAGCTCCAGAACGAGGCGCAGATGCTGGTGAACCAGGCCCGCAACCTCGCGAGCCTGCCATATTCCTCGCTGTCGCGGCTGCAATCCTCGGTCCAGGAGACGCAGCGACTCCTTGGCGAAGCGCAGCGCATCGCCCATGACGTCACCGAGATCGACCGGGCGTTCACGGAAGACTACGGCGCCGCCGCCGCGCGCGGCGACTTCGACCAGATGATCGCCGGCGCGCGGGGCCGCTGGGAGACCTCAGTCGCGGGGCTGGAGGATTCGCTCAAGGTCCAGGCGGGCGTCGTCGGCAACATCGAGACCGCGCGGGCCGAGATGGGCGCGCTTGTCGCAGAGAGCCAGGCGGCGACCGGTGCACTTCAGGCCGCACAGGCCGGCAACCAGCTCCTCGCGCTGCAATCGGGGCAGATCGCCGACCTCACCGCCGCGATCGCCGCGCAAAACCGCGCCCAAACATTGGAAACCGCGCGACGCGTCTCGGCCGAGGCGCAGGGCCGCGAGAACCTCGCGCGGTTTCTCGACTACGGGTCCGGCTACGAGCCGACCACCGTGCGCATGTTTGGCGGCTGAGGCGATGCGGACCGGTCCCGAGAAGGTGCTGAAGCTCATCGCCATCGCCATGGGCGGCCTCGTCGTCCTCATGGCGGCGATGGAGCTTCAGGACGCCGTGAAGAAGGAGCGGGGCACCGAGGTATCGGTCCCCGCCAGCGATCCGCTGCGCGCCGAGCTCGCCCGCTGCCGGGCGCTGACACCGGACGAGCTCGTGACCGACACCGCCTGCCGCGAAGCCTGGGCCGAGAACCGCCGTCGCTTCTTCGACGGCGCGGTGCCGCGCGGCCTGGACGAATAGGACATGGGCGGCGTCGGCGTCATCGATCGGTTCCTGGAGGTCTTCGCCTCCTACATCGACTCAGGCTTCGGCCTGCTCGCGGGCGACGTCGCCTTCCTCGCGACCACGCTCATCGTCATCGACGTGACGCTCGCCGCACTCTTCTGGGCCTGGGGCGCCGATGACGACATCATCGGCCGGCTCGTCAAGAAGACGCTCTTCGTCGGCATCTTCGCCTACATCATCGGCAACTGGAACGCGCTTGCGCGCATCGTCTTCGAGAGCTTCGCCGGGCTCGGGCTTGTCGCCACCGGCGGCAGCATCAGCGCCGCGGAACTCCTGCAGCCCGGCCGGATCGCCGAGGTCGGACTCGAAGCGGGACAGCCGATCCTCGCTTCGATCGCCGACCTCATGGGCTTCGTCTCCTTCTTCGAGAACTTCATCCAGATCGCGATCCTGATGTTCGCCTGGATCGTCGTCGTGCTCGCCTTCTTCATCCTCGCGATCCAGCTCTTCGTGACGCTGATCGAGTTCAAGCTCGCGACGCTCGCGGGCTTCATCCTCGTGCCCTTCGGTCTTTTCAACAAGACCGCCTTCATGGCCGAGCGCGTGCTCGGGCTCGTCATCTCCTCCGGCGTCAAGGTGCTGGTGCTCGCGGTAATCGTCGGGATCGGATCCACGATCTTCGGCGAGTTCACCGCCGGATTCGCGGTCGAGCCGACCATCGAGGACGCGATGGCCGTCGTGCTCGGGGCGCTGTCGCTCCTCGCGCTCGGTATCTTCGGCCCCGGCATCGCCAACGGCATCGTCTCCGGCGGTCCGCAGCTCGGCGCGGGCGCGGCAGTCGGCACCGCGGTCGCGGCTGGCGGTACGCTTGTCGCTGGAGCGGCAGGCGCCAAGATGGGACTCGCCGCCGCGGGGGCCGCCGCCAGGGGTGGAGCCGCTGTCGCGGGCGGCGCCTCGACCGCCTACAGCATCGGCGCGGCGTCGGGATCGACCACGGCGGGCAAGGTCGCGGGTGGCATGACCGCCGTCGGCCAGGCCGGCATGAGCGCGGCGATCAACCCGCTGAAGAAGAGCCTCGGCGACAGCTACCGCTCCGGCTCGCGCGCCGCTTTCACCGCCACCGGCGGCCAGTTCTCGAACAGCCCTTCCGCGATGCCCGCTCCTGCGAATGACGGCCCGCCCGCCTGGGCGCGCCGCATGAAACGCCAGCAATCCCTCCACCACGGTGTCGCCACCGCCGCCCATGTCGTCCGCTCCGGCGACCATGGCGGCGGCGGAACATCCGTCAGCCTCTCGGAGAAACCATGAGCCTCTTCAAACGCCCCAGCGTCAGATACTCCAAGACCCCCGAACCGGTCACGCCCTATCAGAAGGCCGCCCAGGTCTGGGACGAGCGCATCGGCTCGGCCCGCGTCCAGGCGCGCAACTGGCGGCTCATGGCGATGGGCTGCCTAATCCTTAGCACGGGCACCTCCGCCGCGCTGGTCTGGCAGTCGACCCGCAGCACAGTCGTTCCCTACGTGGTCGAAGTCGACCGGCTCGGCGCGGCGCAGGCCGTCGCGCCCGCGACAGAGAACTTCCGCCCGACCGATCCGCAGATCGCCTTCCACCTCGCGCGCTTCGTCGAGAACGTCCGCCAGGTCCCAGCCGACCCGATCGTGCTGCGGCAGAACTGGCTGCGCGCCTACGACTTCACCACCGACCGCGGCTCGGTCGCGCTCAACGACTACGCCCGCGTCAACGACCCCTTCGCCCGCGTCGGCGACGAACAGGTCGCGGTCGAGATCTCCTCGGTCATCCGCGCCTCGGACTCGAGTTTCCGCGTCGCCTGGACCGAGCGGCGATACCTCAATGGACAGCTCGCCCGCACCGAGCGCTGGACCGCCATCCTCACCGTCGTCCTGCAGCCGCCGCGCACCGCGGAGGCGCTCCGCAAGAATCCCCTCGGCGTCTTCGTGCACGCCATCAATTGGTCACGGGAGAACGCCCAATGACAGACACGATCCGTGCGACACTTCGCATCTCAACACTGATCTTCACCGCAGCCCTCGCGGGCTGCGCCACGAACCCCCCGCTCGAGATCGCCTATGACGATCCGGTCGCCGCGACGCTCATCGCCGATCCCCTGCGCCCGGCCGAGATCGTCGAGCGCCCCGAACCGCTGCCTCTTCCCGGCCAGCTCATGCGCGTGGATGCCGACGACCGTCCGCCCGAGGCCGCGGAACCTGCCGAGCGGATCGACCAGGCCAACGCCGCTGCGCGCATCGAACCGGTGCGCGACGGGTTCATCAACGCCGTGCAACTCTATCCGTATTCCGCCGGCGCGCTCTATCAGGTTTACACGTCGCCCGGACAGATCACCGACATCGCGCTGCAGCCCGGCGAAAGCCTCGTCGGTTCCGGTCCGATCGCCGCCGGCGACACCGCGCGCTGGATCATCGGCGACACCGAGAGCGGGTCCGGCGAGAGCCGCCGCATCCATATCCTCGTCAAGCCGACCCGCCCCGATCTCACCACCAACCTCGTCATCAACACCGACCGGCGGACCTATCACCTCGAGCTGCGCGCCACGCCATCGGCTTACATGGCGTCGGTCTCCTGGACCTATGCCGAGGACGCGCTGATCGCGCTGCGCCGCCGGAATGGCGAGGCCGAGGCCGCACTGCCGATCTCCCGCGAGGTTGCGCTCGAGGATCTCAACTTCCGCTATCGGATCGAGGGCGACCGGCCGCCCTGGCGCCCGCGCCGTGCCTTCGACGATGGGCGGCAGGTCTTCATCGAGTTCCCGCGCGGCATCGGTCAGGGCGAGATGCCACCGCTCTTCGTGATCGGACCCGAGGGCGAAGGCCAGCTCGTGAACTACCGCATCCGCCGCAACTACATGGTGGTCGACCGGCTGTTTGCCGCTGCCGAGCTGCGTCTCGGCGATCGTCAGCGCGCCGTGCGGATCGTGCGCACCGATGGGGTCAGGCGCGGCGCGCACCGGGATGAAACGGTCGTCTCGGCCTCGCGGCCGGACGATGATCGGTGAGCGCCATGAGCAATCCTGAAACCGACCGGGAAGAGAAGGAAGCGGGGCGCCAACCGATCCGAGATACGCCGCGCTCCGAGAAGGACATCGCCGCCGAACTCCGCCTGCGACCCGATCCGCCCCGCGTCATGCGGCTGTCGCGGAGAGCCATCGCGGTGCTCGCCGGCGCAGGCGGGCTCGGGCTAGCGGCAATCCTGATCGTCGCGCTGCAGGACGGGGGCTCGATCGACGGACCGGCCGAGCTGTTCTCGACCGAGCGTGTCCAGCAGGCTGAGGGCCTGATCGGGCTTCCGAGCGATTATGGCCAAGTGCCGCAACTCGGCCCGCCGTTGCCGGGCGAACTCGGTCGTCCGGTCCTCTCGGCGCAGCGGCGGGGCACGCCGGTCCCACCGGTGTTCACACCGGCGGCGCCGGCGGTCGATCCTGCGGAGCAACTCCGCATGCAGGAGGAGGAAGCTGCCCGACTGAGCCGCCTGTTCGCCGAGGCCAACACCGCCGTGAACGCGGCCGCGCCTCCAAGGAGTACGGTCGCGCCTCCGGCAGGAGAGTTTGGCGCGTTGTTCCCGGCCACGGCGCAGCAGGCAACGCAGCTCGACGAAACGGACCGCAGAGAAGACTTCCTGAACCGCGAGGTGGATCGCCGCACCACCGCCGCCGACAGGCTGCAACCGCCGCCGAGCCCCTACGTACTGCAGGCGGGGTCGGTGATCGAGGCGGCGCTACTCACCGGCCTGCGCTCCGACCTGCCGGGCCAGATCAGCGCCCAGGTCACCGCCAATGTCTACGACAGCCCGACGGGGCGGTTCCTGCTCATCCCGCAGGGATCCCGCCTCCTCGGCGAATACGATAGCCGCGTCGCCGCCGGCCAATCGCGGCTGCTGCTGGCCTGGACGCGGCTCATCCTGCCCGACGGGCGGTCGATCGTCCTCGAACGCCAGCCCGGCACCGACGAGGCGGGCTATGCGGGCCTCCAGGACCGGGTCGACAACCATTGGGGTCGGGTGTTCCTTGCCGCGGGCTTGGCCACGGTGCTCAACATCGGCCTCGAGACCGGGCGCGACGATGACAGCGACATCGCCCGCGCGATCCGCGAGGGAACCCAGGACACGATCGGTCGCACGGGCGAGGAGATCGTGCGACGCCAGCTCCAGATCCCGCCGACGCTCACGATCCAACCGGGCTTCCCGGTGCGGGTCATGGTGACGCGGGACCTGATCCTGGAGCCGTTAGGAGACTGACGATGACGAAACTCAAGCTTGGCGCGATCCCCGACGACAAGCCCGTCAAGCTGACGGTCGAACTGCCCGCCGATGTCCACCGCGACCTCGCCGCCTATGCCGAGGTCTTGGCGCGCGAGACCGGCCAGACCCTCGAACCGGCCAAGCTCATCGCGCCCATGCTTTCGAGGTTCATGGCGACGGATCGCGCGTTCGCAAAGCTCAGAAAAGAGCGCCGCTCCGCTTCGCCTCGATCCGCGCCAGGCTCAGAAACCGCCTGAGCGCGGGATTGTCGTTCTCGGGACGCCAGGTAATGGAGAAGGGAACGGTCTCGTCCACTTCGCCGATTGGAACGAAGGCAACGTTCGGGTAATGGACGCCGCGCCAGTGATCGGCGACCAAGCTGATGCCGACTCCAAGCCCGACCAGGTTCATGATCCCTTCCCGGCCGAGTTGATGCCGCCGAACTGTCGCCGAGCGTCCGAGATCGCTGAGGTGACGTACAATATAGTCATGGATCTCAGGACCTGGTTCGTGCGTACTGACGATGAAGGCGGCGTCGCCGACATCGGCCCAAGCGAGGCGATCTCTTTTGGCATAAGGACTGTCGGTGGCAACCGCGAGAAAGACGTTTTCGCGGTCGAGCAAGAGGCTGTCCCCAAGTTCGGCGGGCGGTTCGCCAGCCGCAATCACTACATCAATGGCCCGGTGACTGAGCTGTGATAGAAGCCTGTTCCTGTGAGACTCACTGAAACTGACGTCAATTTGCGCATGAGCGTGCAGGAATGATTCGATGAGGTTTCTCACAGAACCATGAGAGAGAGACGCTATAACGCCCACGCGCAATTCGCCGTTGTCGGCGACTCCTGCAGCCTGTGCGGTGAATATGGCGGCATCGAAACGACTAGCGATCTCTCTGGTGTCGTCGGCGAAGCGCGTGCCGGCACGGGTAAGCCGAGCACCGCCCTGCCAGCGTTCGAACAGAGAAACGCCAAGCATGTTCTCCAGTTTTTGAATACGGCGCGTCACCGCCGATTGAGCGACGCCAAGTAAAACTGCGGCCTTTCGGAAACTGCCAGCCTCAGCAACCGAGAGAAACACTTCGAAATCATATAGCTCGACGCGCCGGAAATGTCTGAGAGCCCGAGTCATACCGCTACAATCGAGCAGGACTCCCAGGGAGTACCTCACCTGCTTCGACGCTCATCAGACCCGTGAGGTGGGAGTTTCGCGCCTTCAGGAAAGTCCAGAGGCGCGCATCATAGTCATCGGGCACTGCCGACCGGATCGACGGTCTCTCTGCAAGAAATGCACGCCAAGCAGCCAGTTTGGGTTTGCCCGCCAGCACGCCGAAATCGCCGATCCTGTCGAAAGTGTCGAAGTAGCGAAAGACCGGCCCGAACACGGCATCGACGAGGCTAAAGGACTTGCCGCCGAACCATGATTGGCCGGCGAGGCGGTCTTCCAGACGGGCGAACTTCGCCGCCATTGCTTCCGTTTTCGCAACAAAGGACCGCTCGTCCTTGGCGTTGTAGAAGCCGGCGATGTCACCCAGGACAGCCGAGCCGAATTCGATCCAGGAGCGGTGCTCGGCCCTGGCGAGCGGGTCGCGCGGGTGCAGCGCCTTGCGCTGTGTCTCCTCAAGATACTCTAGGATGACGGCGGATTCGAAGACCGCCGTCTCGCCGACTTTGAGCACGGGCGTCTTGCCGAGCGGCGACAGGGCGACGAACCAGCCAGGCTTGTTGGAGAGATCGACATAAACGCGTTCGTGCTTCACCTTCTTTTCGGTCAGGGCAATGACCGCACGCTGAACATACGGGCAGAGGTGGTGGCTGATCAGGGTAAGCTTCGCCGTCATGTCCGCTCTCTCGAAGCAAGTGCCGGAATGACTGCGCCGATGGGACGCGAGGGAACGAGCGCGTAGCGTCCGTCGCCGAGCATGAATTGGCAGACGGCCAGCAGCGTCAGGTAAAGCGGATATTCCCAGCCGCCATTCTCGTACCCGAACATCCAGCCGTTGCCCCAATGCGCCCAGGTCGCGCCGGCGAGGATCGGTGCAAGGCCGAGGGCGACCCAGCGCGTCTGTATACCGAGCACCAGAAGTATCCCTCCGACCGCCTCGGCGGCGAAAACGACATAGGCGAACCACCCCGGCAAACCGATCGATGTGAAGAACTGGGCCGTGCCCGGCAGCGTGAAGACGAACAGCTTCAGTAACAGGCTGTGCGCGATGAACATGACGCCCAGCGCCACGCGCAGCAGCGTGACGGCGAAGGGCGCAATCTTGGGGTCGAGTAGCATGCGGATCTCCTTGATGCAGATGAATCGACATATACATGCACATGCATGCACCGTCAATCTTGATGCAACTGCATCTTGTTGGTATGAAGGCTCATGCCAAACGAAAAGCGCGATCTCTCTGATGAAACCGTGACAGCCTGGGCGCGGCTGGTCCGTATCTCGCAGGCCGTGCTCTCGAAGGTTGAAGCTGATCTGAAGGCAGCGGACCTGCCGCCGCTCTCTTGGTACGACGCACTTCTGGAGTTGGAGCGTGCGCGGCCCGATGGGCTGCGTCCCTATCAGCTTCAGGAACGTATGCTGTTGGCTCAGTACAACATGTCGAGACTTACCGACCGGCTGGCAAAAGCGGGCTATATCGAGCGCGAGGATTGTTCCGATGACGGACGCGGACAGATTCTCAAGATCGACTCTGCGGGGCGCGGCTTGCTACAGCGAATGTGGCCAGTCTACCGGAAAGCCATCGCGGCGCATTTCGCGGAAAAGCTCGACACCGGCGAGACCGCGGCGCTGTCGCGGATGCTCATCAAGCTCCGCTGACAGCTCTCATCTAAAAGCAATCTCCCTCGGCTATTCTAACGGTCGCGTATACGCACCACGCTCTCGCCGCCGGGAAAGATCGCCGAGTCATCGTCGGCGATCACAGTATTGTTTCCGCCGTCGAAAATACCCGCCTCGTCCCCGTCCTTCTAGTTTGGACCGATCAGCACGCGAAGGGCGGTGGCCCCATCCGACAGGCGTAGACCGTAGAACCAGATCCGGCGGTCGGGTTCGCTTCCCGACCCGTAAACGAGCCTTGGGGTTCACTGATCGTCGTTACTCCGCTGATCTGGAGATCCTCACGCGCCCAGGCGAGCTTGGAATTCCCGGCAGTCTCATCCTATTGCATAATCGCGATACCGGTGGCGCGGTCGGACTCGCCGTCTTCCGGTCCATCCGGCGTATATCCGGAATAGTTGCGACGACGATCTGGTCGTCGAGCGCGGCCGGCGAATTCTCGATTGTGTCGATTAAATCTGGCAGATCGGATATCAGCGGCGCGGGGGGGACCAACCGGAAGCGGCAACGCGACCAGCCGTGAAGCCGAACGGTCCTGACGATCACAGCGGATCGCGCCCGTCCAGACATCTTCCACGGCGCAGCGCGCGCCCACGGCCACGACGAGGCGGCGCCCGCCCGCCTCGACAATTGTGGGCGTTGTTCCAGTGCGGCCGCGAGAGGCGATCGGCGTCGATCCCAGAAGCGAAATCCGGTTTTCAGCCGGATCGTAGCGGACCGCCACCATCTGGTCGTCGAACGGAATATATTGAGTGTTCGAATCGTTCGGACCGCGCTCCATCGGGCTCTGATTGCTGGGGCAGGTGAGATCCGAACCCACAGGCACGTCGGAACCGAACGGGTCGATGCACTTTTCAGCGCGCCCGAGTGAGCCGCTTGCTTCCGCAAAATGGCCACGTAAGCACCGCGTAAGCACTATTTCCCGATTCATGGAAATTTTTAATATGCTGATTTTATGGAGAAAAGTGGCGCACCCGAGAGGATTCGAACCTCTGGCCTCCGCCTTCGGAGGGCGGCGCTCTATCCAGCTGAGCTACGGGTGCATACCGTTCGCGAGATGCTTACGCCATGCTTACGCGAGATTTTCGTCGACATGAAGAGCGAACCCGATATCCGCTCAAGCCGTTGTTTAGTCACTTCTTTCTTCGACCGCCACGAGCCATTGCCAGACTTGACATCCGCCTTCGGAGGGCAGCGCTCTATCCAGCTGAGCTATGGGTGCGCGAGACGGGGAGGCTTAGCCGATACGCGGGGCAAGTGCAATTGGCTTGCTCCGGCCGTCGGCAGGCTGATGTCAGTGCTGCAGCGGTCAGAACCAGACACGCAGTCCGGCGACCAGGGCGGTGTTGTCGGTGCGCCCGCCGGCGGCTCTGGCAAAATCGCCCGTGTCTCCCAGCTGCCGGCTCCATTCGACACCGGCATAGGGCGCAAACTGCCGCCGGATCTCATAACGCAGGCGCAGACCGGTCTCGATCGTGCCGAAGCCGGATCCCACGCCGAGCTCGGGGATCGCCTCGGCCGACCAGGTCAGCTCGGCGCGGGGCTGCAGGATAAGGCGCTGGGTCAGGCGCAGCTCGTATTCGGTTTCGAGGACGCCGGTCAGCTCGCCCTCGTCGGACAGGAAGAGCGCAGCATCGATCTCGAACCAGTAGGGCGCCTCGCCCTGCAGGCCGAGCACGGCATGGGTGCGGCCTGTCTCGGGCTCGAAGTCGTGGCGGATACCGGTCTGCAGGTTGAAGAAGGGCGAGACAGCGCGGCTGTACAGGACCTGGACGTCCAGCTCCTCGAATTCGTCGTGATCGAAGGAATACTCGGCCTCGCTCTTCAGCCAGACGCGATTGATGGCGCCGCCATACCAGGCGTCGATATCCCACAGGAGCGCCTCTTCATCGTCACGCTGCTGGCGGATCTCGAACCGGTCGGTGCGGAAGAAGAGGTGCCGTGCGCCGCCTGTTGCGTGATGAAGCGCGGCGCGTGCCGCGGCCATCTCCTCGGGCGGATAATAGGCGTCGGCCTGGGTCTGGGCGAGTGCGGTGCCGGAGAAGGCGGCAAGTGCCGCCGCGGCGATTGTCGGCAAAAGGATGCGCATCAGTGGTGATCCCCATGACCAGAGTGGTGCGACATGGGCTCCGGCGCCGGGCTTGGTGCCATGTGGTGGCCGGCATGCGGGTCGGGCCGTGCCGCCGGCGCGGTGTCGGGCAGAACCGAGACGACCTGCATCATGCCCGCATGCATGTGGTAGAGCAGGTGGCAGTGGAAGGCCCAGTCGCCCACCGCGTCGGCGGTGATGTCCAGCGACAGCTTTTCACCCGGCTTGACGGTGATCGTGTGTTTGCGCGGCTTGTGCGGATCGTCGTCCGCGCCGGTCACCACATCGAAGAACATGCCGTGCAGGTGGATGGGGTGGGGCATCATCGTGTCGTTGACGAGCGTCATCCGCAGGCGCTCGCCTTCGTGGAACACGATAGGATCGACGACTTCGGAAAAACGGACCCCGTCGAAGGACCACATATAGCGTTCCATGTTCGAGGTGAGGTGAACCTCGATCTCGCGGCCGGGACGGCGCATGTCGGGATTGGGCGTCAGACTTTTAAGGTCAGTATAGACCAGCACCTTGTGGCCGGCATTCTCCAGCCCGGCGCCGGGTTCGTGCAGGCGGCTGACCGGAGCTTCGGCGAGGCCGACGACACCCGGGCCTGCCGGGTGGTCGTGCCGCTGGGGGGCGGTGGCCTCCGGGGCTGGAGCGCCATGCGTCATTGAGCCGTGACCCATCGCACCGTGATCCATTGCGCCATGATCCATTGCGCTCTGTGCGGCCGTCCCGTGCCCCATGGCGGCATGATCCATGCTGGCATGTCCGCCAGCATCATGGTTCGTCCCGCCATGTCCCATTGCACCGTGATCCATCGCCATGTCGCGCATGGTGAGGGTCGGCCGCGGGCGCAGCGGCGGGACGGGCGCAGTCATTCCCGGACGCGGCGCCAGCGTGGCGCGGGCAAAGCCGGAGCGGTCGATGCTCTCGCACATCAGGGTGAAGGCCCGGTCCCCGTGCGGTTCGACGATCACGTCATAGGTCTCGGCCGGGCCGAACTGGAATTCGCCCACCTCGACCGGCTGCACATCCAGACCGTCAGCCTGGACAACGGTCATCGGCAGGTCCGGGAAGCGGACATTGAAGATCGTCATGGCCGACGCATTGATGAAGCGCAGCCGGATGCGTTCACCGGGATTGAACAGGCCGGTCCAGTTGTCCTGCGGCCCGTGCCCGTTCACCAGATAGTCGAGCGTCGCGGCCGTCACGTCCGAGATATCGGTGGGGTTCATCCGCATGCGGCCCCAGGCCATCCGGTCGCGCAATGCGCTGCCCAGGCCCTGTTCGCGCGCATCGCCGAAGAAATCGCCCAAAGTGCGCTGCTGGAAATTATAGGTGTCGGAGGACTTCATCAGCCGGTCGAAAACCCGGTGCGGGCCCTCGAACGTGTAGTCGGACAGGACGATTACGTACTCCCGGTCGAAGGCGACGGGGTCGGTACCGGCCGGTTCGATGACGATCGGGCCGTAATGGCCCAGCTGTTCCTGCAGGCCGGAATGGGAGTGATACCAGTAGGTGCCGGCCTGGCGCACCGGGAAGCGGTATTCGAAGGTTTCGCCCGGACGGATGCCCGGGAAGGTAACGCCGGGCACGCCATCCATTTCGAAGGGCAGAAGCAGGCCATGCCAATGGATCGAGGTGTCTTCGTCCAGCGTGTTGTGGACCCGCAGAATGACCTCGTCGCCTTCACGCCAGCGCAGCAGCGGCGCGGGGAGTTGGCCGTTCACCGTCACGGCAGGTCCGCTGCGTCCGTCGACGAGAACCTGCGCTCGGCCGACCGTCAGGTCGAAGGCCTGGCCGGCCAGCGGGCGCAGGCCGCCGAGATTGGCGGCGCCGTTCGACTGCGCCCAGGCGGGCAGCAGATTGGTGGCCGCCACGCCGCCGAATGCGGCGGCCGTTCCCATGAACAGGCGTCGTGAGATCACGCGCTTCACTCCCTTGACGATGCAGGCGGCCGAGTTTCCACTCTCCCCCTGCTGGAAGGTCAAGGCTGGTTGCGGCCGCTTGTGCAGTGGTGGCCGGGCTGGCCCCGTGAGTTGTTGCAGCATACTTTTTGCTCAAAAAGCTTGTTGGGTACGCGCTTCAATGCGTGTGCTGGCGTGACGATATGCGTGGTGCCTCCGGACCGATAATTCGGAAATCGCGAGCTGCGCTTGTCACCACACGGTACGGTGCCGCATAGTCCTGCGACAAAATGGAGAGAGCGACATGCCGCAGATCGATACCAATGGCCTGAAGCTGGAATATGACGAACGCGGGCCGCGGGACGGCAGACCGGTTCTTCTGATCATGGGGCTCGGGTCGCAGATGACCCGCTGGCCTGACCCCTTTCTCGACAAGCTCGCCGGGGATGGATGCCGGGTCATCCGTTTCGACAATCGCGATATTGGTCTGTCGAGCTGGTTCGACGAGGCCGGAATCCCCGATTTCGGTGCGATTGCAGGCGCCGTGGCGGCCGGCAAATCCCCGGCTCTCGCCTATTCGCTGGAGGATATGGCCGCCGACGCAGTGGGTGTGCTCGACGCGCTCGGTATCGAGCAGGCGCACATCGTCGGCGTATCGATGGGCGGCATGATCGCCCAGCTCGTCACCATTCACTATCCGGACCGTGTCCTGTCGCTCACCTCGAT
This sequence comes from Maricaulis virginensis, assembly GCF_027922185.1. Classification (NCBI taxonomy): domain Bacteria; kingdom Pseudomonadati; phylum Pseudomonadota; class Alphaproteobacteria; order Maricaulales; family Maricaulaceae; genus Maricaulis; species Maricaulis virginensis. The sequence goes on from NZ_BSFE01000003.1 coordinate 61,002, forward strand.
CATGTCCAGCTCGGGCAACCGGGCTCTTCCACGCGCCACGAAGGAGGCGCAAGCCATGCTGACGACGCCGGCGCCGAATCCGGAAACGGATCGCGACGCCTTTCTGGATCGGGCCGTGGCGTCGAGCCGGATCATCGGTTCGCCGGCCTATCCCCTGGACGAGGCCGTTGTGCGCGAGCGGGCCGCAGCCGATCTGGACCGTGCCTATCATCCTGCGGGCTTTGCACGGCAATACGCCGCGATCATCGCCGCACCGGACCGCCGAGCCCGGCTTGCGCAGATCAAGGTTCCCACCGTGGTGCTGCACGGGGCTGACGATCCGCTGGTACCCGTGGAGGCCGGTCGCGATACCGCGGCGAATATCCCCGGTGCTGAACTGGAAGTCGTGGAGGGCATGGGACACGACATCCCGCCTGCCCTGTACGGCCGGATCATCGCGGCCATTCACCGTGCAGCCGGGCGGGCGAGCGCAGAGGCCGCTGCGCAATAGCGGGGTGCTGGCGCGGCTGCGCGGCGCCGTTTCTGCGTCTGGCCACCGTCCTATGGTAGGGGTAACATCGCGAACCGAGCCCCAGCCCGACAGGACAATTCATGTCTATCACGACCGACGCCCTTGCCGACCTCGCTTCTGTCATTCCGGTTCTCACTGTCAGCGATGTTGCCGATGCGGCGCCCCTAGCTCGCGCCCTGGAGGCCGGGGGGCTCAAGGTGATCGAGATGACCTGGCGCACCGCAGCAGCGCTGGATGTCTTGCGGGCCATGAAAGCCGCGGCGCCGGGTCTGGCCGTGGGGATGGGCACCATCCGTACACCGGAGCAAGCGGCGCAGAGCGTGTCAGCCGGGGCGGACTTCCTGGTCTCGCCGGGGCTGACACCGAAGCTGGTCCCGGCCCTGCTCGATGCGGGTGTTCCGGTTCTGCCCGGGGTCGCAACCGCAAGCGAGGCCATGGCGGCGGCCGAAGCCGGTTTCGATCTGCTGAAATTCTTCCCGGCCGAGCAGGCGGGCGGGCTGGATTATCTGAAATCCCTGCAGGGGCCCTTGCCGGATATCCGCTTCTGCCCGACCGGTTCGATCACCCGCGAGCAGGCTCCCGACTATCTGGCACTGGGTAACGTCGTCTGCGTCGGCGGGTCCTGGATCGCAAGCAAGACGATGGTCGAACAGGGCGACTGGGCCGGCATTGAGGCCAATGCCCGTGCGGCGGCTGCAATGCGTACCTGACTTTCGTTTTTGACCTTCGCCCGGCTTGAGGGCGATGGTGAAGCTGTCTGAAATTATTGTTCCTGTTTAATTTGACTCCCTGGTCCCGCCATACTCAAACTTTGAAAAAGCGCCACAACCAAAAATGACGCGGCGCGCGAGGTCTGGGAGGACATATTGGACACTGTCGGCAGGACGGGTGACGGGCCCGCGCGCGAAACGGAAGGGCTGCCGCAGGCCGCCCCGGCTCTGAAGCGCTCCACGATCTTCCTGCATGGCTCGCTCGCCCTGCCTCTGGCCATCTATGGCTATCCCCTCGCGATCTGGCTGCCGGCGCACTATGCCGGCCATCTGGGACTGTCCCTGTCGGTGATCGGCCTGATCATCATGGTGGCCCGCTTCACCGACGTGATCACCGATCCGCTCATGGGCGAGATTTCCGATCGCGGCCGCACCCGTTTCGGCCGCCGCAAACCCTATATCGCGCTCGGCGCGCCGCTGCTGATGCTCTCGACCTGGTTCCTCTTCGTGCCGCCGGAGGGCGTGGGCCTGGTCTATTTCCTGATCTGGCTGACGGCCTTTTTCGCCAGTGCCACGATGATCCAGATTCCCTTCCGGGCCTGGGGTGCCGAACTGTCGAGCGATTATCACGCCCGCAGCCAGGTCACGGCGGCGCGCGAATTCTACTATCTGGGCGGACTTCTCTTGGCCGCGGCAGTGCCGATGGTGGTGGAGATCCTCGCCGATGGCGGCGCCGTCGGCCAGATATTCGCCTCGATGTGGCGCGATATCTCGGGTGCGTTCACCGGCGAGATCATGCAGCGCACGCCGATCAGCCGCGCAGCGCTGACCGGACCGGTCATGATGGGGCTTGCCGTCACGATCGTCGCGATTGTGCCCTTGCTCGCCGGCATCGTGATCCTGACGGTCAGCGAGCCGCCGCCCGCCGCGCGCGAGCGTGTGCCGATGATCGAGGGCTTCCGCCATCTCTGGCGCAACGGACCGATGCGCCGGATCCTGATCATCGCCTTCCTGGTCATCGCGGGGGAGAGTTCGCGAAACGCTGTCTCGCTCTTCTTCATCCGCGACATCATCGGCATCCCGACGATCGGTGCGGCCTATTTCCTCTATTTCATCGCCGGCATCGCCGCGATCCCCTTCTGGCTCTGGATGGGGCGCAGGATCGGCAAGCATCGCGCCTTCCTCGTGACGCTGGGCTTTGTCAGCGCGGTCAGCGCGGCAAACCTCCTGCTCGGCCGGGGCGATTATCTGCCCTTCTTCTGCCTGTTCATTCTCAAGGGATTTGCCTTCGGCGGCCTGCAATTCCTGCCTCTGGCCATGCTGGCGGATGTGGTCGATATCGACAGTGCCCGTTCCGGCGGCCGCCGGGCGGGCACCTATTTCGCTGTGCTCGGCCTGTCGGAAAAACTCGCCGTGGCCATCTTCACCGGCGTGTCGCTCAATATTGTCGGCCTTCTGGGCTATCACGCCTCGGCGGGTGTCGAGGGTTCGACCGAGATCGGTGTGTTGTCGCTGCGACTGGTCTATTGCCTCGGGCCGATCGTGCTCTATGGCCTGGCGGCGCCGCTGATCTGGTCCTACCCGTTGACGCCGGAGCGTCATGCCCGCCTCAGCCAGGGCGTTGAGCGCCGTGCACGCCGCATGGCCGCGGCCGCGCGCGACCAGGCGGAATTGCCGTCCCCCTGACGGGGCCCCGCATTCCTGATAATGAATCCCGGACTGGACCGACGGAATTCCTGTCCTACTTCGTTCAACAGGACTATGGGATAGCGGAACGCTATAGCTTCCAATCCGCTGGGAGGCCCGATTGACGGCTGGATTTTCGGTTCGCGGGGCCGTGCTGTGCACGGCGCTCGCTCTTTTGGTATCGGCATGCGGTGGCGAGCCTTCGGCCGGTGGACCGGCTGCTGGTGGCGCGCGCGCTGACGAGGCCATCCGTGTCGTCACCCAGCCCGTCCGCTTCGCACGCGAGCGCACTGATATCGAAGCCGTCGGCACCGCCCGGGCCCGTTCCACGGCAACGATCTATCCCGAGGCCGGCGGCATCGTGACCGGCGTTCCCTTCGTCACCGGCAGTCATGTCGAGGCGGGTGCCGTTCTGCTGCAGCTGGACGATCGCGAGGAACAGCTCGCCGTCAATCTTGCCCGGGTCTCCGTGCAGGAGGCCGAGCAGTTGCTGGCCCGCTATCGCCGCATCGAGGACACCGGCGCCATCTCCGCCAGCCAGATCGACGAGGCCCGCACGACGCTGGACGCTGCGCGTATCGAGTTGCAGCAGGCCGAGATCGCCCTGGACGAACGCACTGTGCGGGCGCCGTTTGCCGGACATGTCGGCCTGACCGACATCGACCCGGGTTCACGCATCACGCCGACGACGGTCATCGCCCAGCTGGACGATCGCAGCGTGCTGTTTGTCGACTTCTCGCCGGCCGAGCAGGTGTTCGGCCGCCTGCGTGAAGGCGATACCGTCACCGCCACGCCCTTTGCCGATCCGGACCTTGCCGTCGAGGCCGAGGTGATTGCCGTCGACAGCCGGATCGATCCGACACGTCGCACCTTCACGGTGCGCGCCAGCATCGACAATGAAGCCGATGTGCTGCGGCCGGGGATGAGCTTCCGCGTCGCCTTCACCATTGAGGGTCAGTCCTATCCGCGCCTGCCCGAGGCGGCGATCATCTGGGGCGGCAGCGGTTCCTATGTCTGGGGTGTCGACGGCGATACGGCGTTCCGCGTGCCGGTCGATATCGTGGCGCGCAATGAAGGCCATGTCCTGGTGCGCGGCGACCTGCAGGCCGGGGCCCGCATTATCACCGAAGGCGTGCAGAAGGTTCGTGAAGGCAGCCGCATTGTCGATGTCGGCGAACGGGAGACCGGGCTCGCGGTCGGTGGCTCGCCCATCGTCTCGGACGAAACCCGATGAGCCTGCAGCGCAACGATCTTCCCGCACTGGCCGTCAAGCGCCCGGTCCTCGTCGCGGTTCTCAACCTGCTGATCATCATCGGCGGCCTGGCCGCGCTGTTCGGCGTTGAAGTCCGCGAACTGCCGGACGTTGACCGGCCGGTCGTGTCGGTTACGGCGAACTTCCCCGGCGCTGCGCCGGAAACCGTCGATGCCGAGGTCACCAGCATTCTCGAGGGCGCCGTTGCGCGCGTCTCCGGCGTGCGGGAAATCGATGCGCAAAGCGAGGAGAACGGCTCGCGCATCCGGGTCGAGTTCAATCCGGGCGTCGATCTTGACTCCGCCGCCGCCGACATCCGCGAAGCCACATCGCGCGTCGCGCGCCAGCTGCCCGATCGCGTCGAGCAGATCCGGGTGGTGAAAGCCGACGACAATGCCGATCCCATCGTCCAGATGGCGGTACTCTCCGACGTGCATGACGAGGAGACGCTGACGGCCATCGTCGAGAACGACATCGTGCCGGAATTCCTCTCCATCGAGGGTGTGGCCAGTGTCGACATGTTCGGCGACCGCCAGCGCCTCCTGCGCGTGGTGATCGACCCGCTGCGCCTCAGCCGTTTCGGCCTCACCGTCGGCGATGTCGCCGATGCGCTCAGCCAGGCGCCCTTCGATGTGCCGGTCGGCAGTTTCCGCTCCGAGGACCAGCAATTGCTGGTACGGGCCGAGGCGACGGCTGCGACGCCGGAACGGGTCAAGGATGTGATCATCGACGGCAATACGCGCGTCGGCGACGTGGCCGAGGCCTTCTTTGCGCCGGCCGATGCGACCAATTTTGTCCGCCTCGACGGCCGGCCGATCATCGGGCTCGGCGTGGTGCGTCAGGCCCAGTCGAATACGATCTCCATCTCCGACGGGGTGCGTGACACGGTTGAGCGCCTGAACGCCCGCTTCGACGATCTGGAAATCCGCATCACCTCCGACGACGCCGTCTTCATCCGCGGTTCCGTGCGCGAGGTCCTGACCAGCCTGGCGATCACGGTGGTGATCGTCATCGCGACCATCTGGCTCTTCTTCGCCCGCTTCCGCGCCTCCCTGATCCCGTCCACCGCAATCCCCGCCGCCCTGGTCGGCGCGCTTGCCGGCATCTGGCTGCTGGGCTTTTCGGTCAATCTCCTGACGCTCCTCGCCCTGGTGCTGGCAACGGGGCTTATCGTCGACGATGCCATCGTCGTGGTGGAGAATATCCAGCGTCTGCAGAAGAAGGGGCTGGGCCGCCGGGCTGCGGCCGTGCTGGGCACGCGCCAGGTCTTCTTTGCCGTCGTTGCGACCACGGCGGTTCTGGTCTCGGTCTTCATCCCGATCTCCTTCCTGCCCTCGACGGCCGGACGCCTGTTCCGCGAATTCGGCTTTGTGCTGGCGCTGGCAGTGGTGATCTCGTCCTTCGTGGCGCTGTCCATCGTGCCGGCGCTTGCAGCGCGCCTCTGGCTGCGCTCGGAAAATCGCACACAGGGGCCGCTGGAGCGCATCGGCAGCCGCATCGCGGACGCCTATGGCAAGCTGTTGCGGCTCGCCCTGAACCGTCCGTGGATCACCGCAGGCATCATGCTGGTCTCCGCGCTGGGGGCGGTGTTCGCCTTCACCTCGCTCGAGCAGGAACTGGTGCCGCAGGAGGATCGCGGACGGATCTACATCTTCGCGACCGGACCGGACGGTGTCGGGCTCGACTTCATGGTGCGCCAGGCCGACCAGGTCGAGGCGATCGTCCAGCCCTATCTGGAGAGCGGCGAGGTGACGTCGGTCTTCTCCATCGTCGGACGCTGGGACCCCAACCGCATCTTCATGACCGCCACCCTGGCGGACTGGGAAGACCGCGATCGCAGCCAGCAGGAGATCATGGCCGAGATGCGCCGTCCGCTGTCGCAGATCCCGGGCTTGCGTGCCTCGGTCTTCGGACGCGGCAGCCTCGACATGCGCGGCTCCAGCCGCGGCGGTATCCAGGTCGCGCTGACCGGCCGCGAATATGCCGAGATCTATGAAGGGGCCCTCGCGCTCGAACGGGCCATCGATACGCAAAGCCGGATCCTGTCCAATCCGGAAATCTCCTACCAGCCGACCCAGCCGCAATTGTCGATCCGCATCGACCGCCGCCGCGCGGCCGATCTCGGCGTGCCGCTCAACGAGCTGTCCGTCACCCTGCGCGCCATGGTGGGCGGTGACGAGCTGGTCGATCTGAATGTCGGCGACCAGGCGATCCCGATCTTCCTGGAGTCCGCCAGTGGCGCCATCGACGACCCGACCGACCTGCAGAACCTCTATGTCCGCTCCAATGCCGGCGAGCTGATCCCGCTGTCCGCCCTGACCACGCTGGTCGAGGAAGGCGTGGCGGCCGAGCTGAACCGGACCGAGCAGCGCCGCTCGATCGATGTCGAGGCGGATGTCGCTGCGGATATCGCCCTGTCCGACGCCGTCGCCGAGATCGAGCGTCTGGCGGAGACAGTCCTGCCGCCCGGGATCGAGATGATCATGATGGGCGAGGCGCGCACGCTGAACGAAACCTCGCGCGACATGGCGATCACCTATCTGTTCGCCTTCGTCATCGTCTTCCTGGTCCTGGCCGCACAGTTCGAGAGCCTGACCAGCCCCGTCGTCGTCATCCTGACAGTGCCCTTCGGTTTGGCCGCCGCGGTCTATGCGCTGGTGCTGACGGGGACGTCCCTCAACATCTTCTCGCAGATCGGCCTGGTGATGCTGATCGGCCTGATGGCGAAGAACGGCATTCTCGTGGTCGAGTTCGCCGACCAGCTGCGCGCCGAGGGCAAGAGCGTCCGTGAGGCGATCGAGGAGGCGGCGACGATCCGTCTGCGTCCGATCGCCATGACGCTGATCTCGACGGTGCTGGGTGCCCTGCCGCTGATCCTGTCGACCGGGGCCGGAGCCGAGGCCCGCACCTCGATCGGCTGGACCGTGTTCGGCGGGCTGGGCCTGTCGGGCCTGTTCACCCTCTTCCTGACCCCGGTAATCTATCTGGGCGTCGCCCGGTTCGGCAAACCGCGCTCGGTCAATCTCGTCGAGCTGGAAGAGGAACTGGCCCGCGTCGAGAACGATCCCGACACCCAACCGGCAGAATGATCATGCGTCATGTTCCGAGTATCGCCCTTGCCGCGCTCGCGGCCTGTCTGACCGGCTGCACGGTCGGGCCCGATTATAGCGCGCCGGTGCCGGGCGTGCCGGACACCTGGTCGGAAGCGATCCCGGGCAGTGAAACCGCTCCGGAGACCGCCTGGTGGCGGGGCTTCGGGGATGAGCAGCTGGACACGCTGATCACCACGGCGCTGGACGAGAATATCGATGTCCGGATCGCGGTTGCGCGGCTGGCCGAGGCCGAGGCCCGGACCACATCCGAGCGCGCTGCCAACTGGCCGTCCGTCGATGCGAGCGCGGATGCGTCGGCGTCTGGCGATATTTCCGGCGATGCATCCTCCTCGACGGGCGCCGGTCTCGGAGCGGCGCTGGCTTTCGTGCCGGACGTGTTCGGCGGGCGCCGCCGCCAGATCGAACAGGTCGAGGCCACAGCCGCCGCCCGGCGTTTCGACATCGAGGACGTCAAACGCGTCACGGCAGCCTCGATCGCCGAACGCTATATCGAGCTGCGCCGCAGCCGGGCCCGGCTCGACCTGCTGACGACCTCGCTGGAGCTGCAGCAGCAGACGCTGGACATCGTGCGCCAGCGTGCCGAAGCGGGCCTGTCGGCCGATCTCGATGTGCAGCGGGCAGCCTCCGATCTTGCCCGCACACGCGCCCAGCGCGGCAGTCTCGATATTGCCGAGGCGCGGTCCCTGCACGATCTGGCGATCCTGACCGGCGCGGTTCCCGGCACGCTCGGTCTGGAGCCGGCCGCAGAAACCACGATCCCGGACTTTGCCGATCCCGTTGCGCCGGGTGTGCCGGCCGATCTCCTGCGCCGCCGGGCCGATCTGCAGGCAGCCGAACGTGACCTGGCCGCGGCCAGCGCCGCCATCGGCGTGGCCACGGCCGAGCTTTATCCCGCCTTCTCCATTCCCGGCAGCATCACTGCCGACCTGGGTTCGGCCGACCGGCTGGTCGGCGACACGGTCGCGCGGATCGGTGCTGCGGTCGACGTGCCGGTGTTCGATGCTGGCCGCCGCCGGGTCGGCGTCGACATCGCCGAAGCCCGGGCCGAACAGGCATTGCTGGCCTACCGGCAGACGCTGCTCGAAGCGGTCGGCGAGGTCGAGGACGCCCTTGTCTCTATCCGTGCCGTCGAGGCACGGACGGCAGAACTCGAGCGGGCCGTCGCCGCGTCGGAGCAGGCCTTCGACCAGCTCGACGCGCTCTACCGGGAAGGCCTGGCCAGCTTTATCGACATTCTCGATGCCCAGCGCACCCTGATCGACAGCCGCGAGTCGCTGCTGGACAGCCAGGCCGATCACGCCCTGGCGGTGATCGCGCTGCACCGGGCGCTGGGCGCGCCGGTCGATCCGGCGCTCAATCCTGGCGGGGTGCCAGACTCGCGCTCTTGATCAGTGCGATAACCGTATCGCCCGGCTTCAGCGAGAGCGCTTCGGCGGCGGCCCGCGTGATCCGGGCGCATAAGCGCTGCGTTGCCACCTCCAGCTCGACATCGCACCACGCCGTGTCCGGCCGGTCGGTGATGGCCGCCACCGTCGCGGGCAGCCTGTTTCGCACCGAGAGCCCGTCGACCGCATCCAGGGCCAGGGTGATGTCGCGGGCGGGCACGTAGAGCCGCGCCTCGCGTCCGACGGAGAGCCCTGTCAGCCCCGGCAGGGCGATCCGGTGCTCGCCGATATGCAGGTCGGTCAGGTGAAGACGCGCATCATGGCCGGTGATCCGGCCGGTCAGCACGGCACCCGGTTCGCCCGTCGTGTCGCCCGCTCCTTCAGAACCGGCGAGCCAGGCATCCCGCGGGCAGAGCGTGCCGACCCGTCCGTTTTCAACGGGCAGGACATGGTCGGCCATGACGGCCAGTTCCCGGGCAGAGTGGCTGACCACAAGTGCCGGCAATTGCCAGTGCGTGAGCCTTTCCCGCAGCACCGGAAGCAGGTTCTGGCGAAAGCCGGCATCAAGGGCCGAGAAGGCTTCATCCAGCAGGAGCAGCCGGGGCCCTGCCGACAGCGCCCGGCCGAGAGCAACGCGCTGGCGCTCCCCGCCCGACAGATCCGCGGTGCGGCGGGCCATCAGGGGCGCCAGCTGCAGCAAGTCGATCAGCTCTGCGCGATCAGGACCGTGACCGCCTGGCGCCGCGCGCCGGCCGGCATAGTCCAGATTGCCGGCGACGGAGAGATGGGTGAACAGCCGTGAATCCTGGAAGACCAGCGGGGCCCGGCGCCGGTGCGCCGGCAGGAATGCGGTATCATACTGCCATGTTTCGCTGTCGAAACGGATCGTATTACCGCGCGTCCGGTCCAGTCCTGCGATCACGCGCAGCAGGCTGGTCTTGCCCGCGCCATTGGGACCCGCAATGCCCGTCACGCCCGAAAGCGGCAAGCTTGCGCGGCCGGTCAGGCTGAACCCGCCGCGGCGGTGGTCGAGGTCGATGTCGAGCGTTCTATCCGGCATGGACGGGATACCGGCGATTGATGAGGAAAACGGCGACCAGCACGCTCAGCGACGCGGCGACAAGACCCAGCGCCAGCGCGTGAGCCGAGGCATAGTCCAGCGTTTCGACATGGTCATAAAGGGCGATCGAGACCACGCGGGTGCGCCCGGGGATATTCCCGCCCACCATCAGCACCACACCGAATTCGCCCACGGTGTGGATGAAGCTGAGCACCCCCGCCGTGATGAAGCCGCGCAGGCTGAGGGGCATGACAACCGAAACGAAAGCATCCAGGGGTGACGCGCCCAGGCTGGCGGCGGCGTCTCGCGGTGCCTGGCCGACCCGTTCGAACGCCGTCTGCAGCGGCTGCACCATGAAGGGCAGGGAGTAGATCACCGAGGCGATGACCAGTCCGGAGAAGGAGAAGGCGAGCGTGTCGCCGGTCAGACGCACCCACAGACCGCCGATTGCCGAACCGGGATTGAACAGGATCAGCAGGTAGAAGCCGATAACCGTCGGCGGCAGGACGAGGGGGAGTGCCGTGACGGCTTCGACTATGGGTTTGAAGCGAGTCCGCGTGTTTGCCAGCCACCAGGCCAGCGGCGTGCCGATCACGAACAGGATCAGCGTCGTGACCAGCGCCAGCTGCACGGTCAGCAGGATAGCAGGCAGGCTCTCGCTCACTCCGGCGCCTCATAGCCATGGGCGGCGATGATGTCGCGGGCTTCCGGCGATGCGAGGAAGTCCAGAAATGCGCGGGCGGCTTCGTTGTCATTACTCTGCTCAAGAAGAACCGCGTCCTGGCGGATCGGATCGTGCCAGCCGGCCGGAATGAGGTCGTAGCGGCCCGCCGGCGCACTGCCGGGGTGCCGGATCTGCGATAGCGCGACGAAACCCAGATCGGCATTTCCTGTGGCGACGAAGGCATAGGTCTGTCCGATATTCTCGCCGAAGACCTGGCGTGAGGCCGAGGCGGTCTGAAGATCCAGATGGGCCAGAACCTGGTGCGCCGCGGCGCCATAGGGCGCGAGGTCGGGACTGGCCAGGGCAAGACGCCGGTAGTCACCGGACTGCAGGCGCTGCAGCGGTGACGGGGTGCCGGCCGTGGCGTCCCCCGGCTCCATCAGGGCGAGCCGGCCGGTCGCATAGGTCTGTGCGCTGCCGGCAACCGCCAGGCCGTCTTCGACGAGGCGGGCCGGGCGCACGGTGTCGGCGGCTAGGAACACGTCGAACGGTGCCCCATTCACGATCTGGGCATAGAGGCGGCCCGTCGAGCCGTTCGAGATGATCAGCGTGTGGCCGGTGCCGGCGGAAAAGGCTTCGGCGAGGGTCTGCATCGGTTCGGCAAAATTCGACGCAACAGCCAGCCGCACGATGTCGGCGCGGGCCTGGCCGCCCAAGGCGGCGGTCAGGGCAGCCAGCAAAGCGACTGCAAGTCGCAGGAGGAGAGTCCGGGCCATGGGCGACAGATTGCTCGCAGCGCCCCGCCCGGTTCAAGCGCAAAGCGCGGTCGTTCACGCGCTCGTCAGCGCCCGTCAGGCGGCGTTGTTCATCCGCTCCGCAAGGGCGCGCGCCGTCATCGGCGCACCGAAATGCCAGCCCTGCAGGTATTCGAAGCCCAGCAGGCGCAGCATGCTGGCCTGGCTTTCGGTCTCCACACCTTCAGCGACCATGTCGAGGTTGAGCGCATCGCCCAGCAGGGCCAGCGCCTGCAGCATCTTGTTGGGGCCTTCGCCCTTGCCGAGGGCGTCGATGAAGCTCTTGTCGACCTTGATCTTGGAGAAGGGCAGCATGTGCAGATAGCCCATTGAGGCAAAGCCGGTACCGAAATCGTCGAGATTGACGCGGAAGCCGGCGGCATTGAATTCGTGCAGACGCTGCTTGGCCTGTTCGAAATCGTCGACCAGCACGGTCTCGGTCAGTTCCAGCTCGATCTTGCTGGAGGTCAGTCCGGCTGCGCCAAGCTTTTCCAGATAGCGTGCGCACAGGTCCGGATCCTTGAGCTGGGTCGGGGACAGGTTGATCGATACGGTGAAGCCGGCGTGCGGCGGGATTTCGCGGCAGACGCTGTCGACCACGAAATCGCCGAGGCGGCGGATCAGGCGGGAGCGCTCCGCCACGCCGATGAAGACGTCCGGCGGAACGGCGCCGCGGGTCGGGTGCTCCCAGCGGAGCAATGCCTCCACCGACACGGTTTTTCCGTCGCGCGCGCGGGCGATGGGCTGGTAGACGACGCGGAATTCATTGCGTTCCAGGCCGGCCTCGATGTCCGCTTCCAGCGAGCAACGGGCATCCTTTTCGAGGCCGAGGCTGGCGTCGAAACACAAGGGTTGTTCCAGCTGGTCTGCCTTGGCTCGGTACATGGCCAGGTCGGCATCATGCACCAGCTGGGCGAAAGTCTTGGGCGCCTCCGGCCGCGACCAGGCGACACCGACGGCCGCGCCGATATCGAAATGGCGGCCGCCGCTCTCGAACGGATCGCGCAGGCTGGCCGACAGGGCGCGGGCAATCGGCAGAGCCTGGCTGGCACAGGCCTGTCCCGTGAGGGCGCAGGCAAACTCGTCGCCGCCCACGCGGGCGATGTGCACGCCGTCCGGCAGGGCCGCGCGGAATTTTTCCGAGACGATCCGGATGACCTCGTCTCCGGCCTGGTGGCCCGCCTTGTCATTGACGGCCTTGAAGCCGTTGAGGTCGATATAGATCACGGCCGCTTCGCCGTCGGCGGCGGCCTGCGTTGCCGTCTCGCCCTCGATGAAGCGGTTGAAGCCGAGCCGGTTGGGCAGCCCGCTCAGCGTGTCCGTCGTTGCGGCGCGCAGGGCGCGGCGTTCATTGCGTTCCGCCCTGCGGCCCAGTTTGCGTGCGCGGTGAACGAGAATCTGGGCCCCGGCGAAGAAGATAATGATATAGGCGAGCAGGGGCGCGAAGCTGTAGCGCAGCGTCTCATTGCCGGGCTGCGAGGGGGTCCAGGACAGCTGGGCGACGGCGTGTCCGGCCGGGTCCGCGATCGGCAGGCGGCTGCCGTGCGATGGCGTTGCGTCCATCGGGATCAGGGACACGTTTTCGACGAGAAAGCGGGTCTGCATCTCGTTGACGAAGCGTTCGTCGAGTGCGGTGCCGATTACCAGGACCGGCCCGGTCAACGGGTCGGTGGCGGCGCGGTTCTCGTACTCGCCGACCAGGGTGACCGAGGCGAGATAGGGCTGGCCGCGAACGGTGAGCATGTGAGAGCCGATGAAGCTTCCTTCGGCATAGGCGCGCGCAAGATCGCTGCGCAGACTGTCCAGATCGTCCGGGGAGAGCAGGTGGTCCAGAGGGGTTTCGCCGCTGTCGCGGTGCCAGGAATAGGTGAGCGTGTCGTTCGCGCGCGACATCACCACGAAGTCGAAGCCGAGATGATCGGAGAAGGACGACGCCATGCTCTCGCTGAGCACGTCGACATCGCCCGCATCCAGACGGTCCAGCGCGACCGACCACCAGCCATAATCGGCGACCCAGGTTTCGTTGTGGTGGATCGTGGTCTGGATGCCGGCCGTCAGCAATTGCCGGTCTGTCTCGGCCGCACCGCGATTGAGCGCGCCGACGAAGAAATAGATCACCAGCACGGACGCAATCAGGCTGACCAACGTCGCGACGTTGATATAGCGTCCCAATTGACTGTCGAGTGATTGACCCATCCCGTTCCGCCAGCTTTTTTGTCCGTTGTCGGAGCAGGTTTGAACGGGAAACGTAAACATCCGGTCGACAGCACTGCGACCGGATGCCCGAACGCACTGAAAAATCTCAGGATTGTCGTATTATCTTATGAGCCGTGTGGCGATCGGGTCAGTCCGGCTTGCGGTAGGCGAACTGGCCGACATCGATCCTTCCGGTCGTGAAACCGGCTTCGCAATAGGCCAGATAGAAACGCCAGATGCGGTCGAAACGGGCGTCGAAGCCCTGGCTGGCGATGTCCGGCCAGGCGTCCCGATAGGCGTCATGCCATCCGGCCAGCGTGCGCGCATAGCTCGGCCCGAACATGCAGGTGCCGATCGGCACCAGGCCTGCGCGGCCGGCCTCTTCACCCAGGCGCGAGGCCGGCGGCAGGATGCCGCCGGGGAAGACGTATTTCTGGATGAAGTCGACGGATCTGCTGTACTGGGCGAACAGGTCCTCGCGGATCGTGATGATCTGCAGGGCCGCCCGGCCGCCCGGCTTCAGGCAGGCCGCAACCTGGTCGAAATAGACCGGCCAGTTCTCCTCGCCGACCGCCTCGAACATCTCGATCGAGGCGATGGCGTCGAATTCCTCCGAGACGTCGCGATAATCCTGCAGCCGGATGTCTGCCTTGTGGGCGAGGCCGGCCTTGTCCAGGCGGGCGACAGCATAGTCATGCTGCTCGCGTGACAGGGTGAGGCCGGTGACGTGACAGCCGAAATCTCGGATCGCGACCTCGGCGAACCCGCCCCAGCCGCAGCCGATCTCCAGCACACGGTCGCCCGGCTTCAGACCCAGCGTCTCGCAGATGCGGCGGTATTTGCGGGCCTGCGCCTCGGCCAGCGTGTCGCCGGCCTTGTCGAAAATGCCCGAGGAATAGGTCATGCTCTCGTCGAGCCAGCGTTCGTAGAAGCTGTTGCCGAGATCGTAGTGGAAGGAGATATTCCGCCGGCTGCCGCTGCGCGTATTGGCGTTCATCCAGTGCTGGATCTTGCCGATGATGCGGCTGGGACCCTTGCCGGCGCGGGCGGCGTCGATACTGTCGAGCTCGCCGGCCAGCGCCAGGAGCAGGCCCTGCAGGTCGGAGGTTTCCCATTCGCCGTGGATATAGCCTTCGGAAAAGCCCAGCGCGCCGGATCCGGCGATGCGCAGCAAGGCATTCCATTTGCGGATCGACCAGTCGGCCCGGTGGGGGGCATCGGCCGGCCCGCATTCGAAACGGTAGCCGCCGGGCAGTTCGATGCGCAGACGGCTGTCGGTCAGATCGGATAGCGCCCGGCGCATCTTTTCCCGGGCATAGCGCTGCAGGCGGCTGGCCCGGCTTTCCAGCGTTTCGGCGGATTGCGTCGTATAGTCCATCACAGTCCCCTGGGCAGTGTGTCCGTACTCCCCCGTCGCGGCGCGTAAGTGCGCAGTCCCTTCAGGCGCAATCTTAACGCCTCGAACAGGATTCCGCCAACTGTCGCGAGGGTGTTCAGCGGCTGGGCGAGCTGGGCTTTCCAGAGAGAACGCGTCGTCAGCGCCTGCCGTTCCGCCTGCAGGATCGCGCCCATGATGCACGTCCCGTCGCGATAGTGGCGGATGCCCAGGCGCAGCGTGTCTTCGTCGCGGTCGAGCCGGAAGCGGTATTCGCCCTCGACCGGATTGAAGGGCGAGACGAAGAAGGTTTTCTCGCAGGCAAAGCGCAGCGGCGTGGCCGTGTCGTCGGGCACGTCGAAGGCGTAGACCTGCCGGCCGCCATGAAAATTCGCGACCTCGAACAGCACCGCGCCCAGACGGTCGTCGGCCCTGTGGCAGAAATAGACCGAGACGGGGTTGAACACGATGCCCAGAACGCGCGGTGCGGCGAGCAGCTGGATGCGGCCCGGTTCGAAATCGATCCCGTTCTGCTGCAGGCGGCTGCGCACCCAGTCGCGCAGCGCGCCATGACCGCGGCCATGATCGGCCGCATGCTGGCTGACGGGTGCAAACCGGTCGAAGGCAAAGCCGGCAATACCCCGGTCATTGCGGGCCGTACCATCGATGTCCGTGAGCAGCGACACCATGCGGTAGCGCAGGCTGTGGCGGCGCGGATGGTGCCGCATATGCCCGACATCGCCGGTGTAGAGAGAGACGGGAAGCGGTTTCATTCCGCAGCAACGGCCAGGGCCGGCTGAACCGGAGCAGGCGCCTGCGTCCAGGGGATGCGGGTGTCGCCGCCGGTGCAGGCCCAGGGCCGGCCCGGCGCACCGAGCGCTTCGGCGACGGCGAGCCCGGATTGCAGCCCGTCCTCGTGGAAGCCCGCCCCCAGCCAGGCACCGCAATACCAGGTGCGCCGGTGCCCCTGCAGCGTACCGAACCGGGCCTGCGCCGCGATCGCGGCCGCATCGAAGACCGGATGGTCATACTGGTCCGTGTGCAGCACACGGGCGGGATCGGGCGCCACGTCCGGATTGAGCGTGACGAGGACCGGGGTCTGCGTCGGCAGGGGCTGCAGCGCATTCATCCAGTAGGTCAGGCTGATGCGGCCGCCACTGTCGGCCGTGCGGGCGGACTCAAGATAGTTCCAGCTGGCCCAGGCCGAACGGCGGCGGGGCAGGAGGCCGGTATCGGTGTGCAGGATCGCGGTATTCGGCCGGTAGCGGATCGCCCCCAGCAGTTCGCGCTCCATCGGGTCCGGCGCGTCGATCAGCGCAAGGGCCTGGTCGCTGTGGCAGGCCAGGACGATCTGGTCGAACCGGCTTTCATCAGTATCGGTGCGGACCGTGACCTGACCGCCGGACCGGTCGATACCGCGCACCGGCGCGGACAGGCGCACGCGGCCCTTGATGGCGCCGGCCAGCCGCTCGACATAGCGATGGCTGCCGCCGGTGACGGTACGCCATTGCGGCCGGTCGGACAGCTGCAGCAGACCGTGATTGGTGAAGAACTCGAAGAAGGCGCGGGCCGGATAAGCCCGCATCTGGTCGACGGGCGAAGACCAGATCGCGGCGCACATCGGCAGGATGTGATCCTCGCGGAACGTGCTGGAATAGCCTTCGGCGCGCAGGAAATCGTCGAGCGAGCGAACCTCGCCGGCGTGATCGCCGCGCCGGGCATGATCGTGCAGACGCAGGATATCGCGGATCATGCGCCACATGCGCGGCCGGACCAGATTGCGCTTCTGGGCGAACAGGCCGTCCGGATTGGACGAGTATTCGAACCGGCCGCCATCCAGCGAGGCGGCGAAGGACATGCTGCTCGGGGCCGTCTCGACATCGAAATAGTCCAGCAGCGGCGTGAAATTGGGGTAGTTGCGCGGATTGAAGACGATGAAGCCGGTGTCCACATCGACATGCTCGCCGCCGATCTGGGCGCTGACCGTATTCGCGTGGCCGCCGAGCCGGGGCGCGGCTTCGAACAGGGTGACGTCATGGACCAGCGACAGGCGCCAGGCGGCGGCCAGCCCGGCAATGCCGGAACCGATGACAGCAATTTTCTGTCCGCGCGTGTGAGTCATGAAAAGCCCTGTCCTTTGACGGCCGGAAGTGCGGCCATAACCGGGGTTTACGCGGGCGGCGCGGCAGCGGATCACTGATAATGGCGCAGGCGGTCAGTGATCCGGCCGGGCGGTGCAATCGTATCGCGAAGCATGTACGCTGCCCTTCACACCCCGCCCGCAAGGGCAAGATGCGAAACGGTCGAGACCGGGAAGGCACGCATGACGCACGATACCGACCGCCGTCGGTCCATCTCCGACGCGGCTCGGCTGGCGGGCCTGCTCGAGCAGGTCGGCGAGAAGCGTGATGCGCAGGCTTTCCGGGCGCTGTTCGATCATTTCGCGCCGCGTATCCGCAGCTTCCTGATGAAGCGCCGGGTTTCCGCGGCCCTGGCCGACGACCTGACGCAGGATGTGATGCTGGCGATCTGGCGGCGTGCATCCAGCTTCGACGCGGCCAGGGCGTCGGCGGCGACTTGGATCTACACGATCGCGCGGAATGCGCACATCGATCACTATCGCAAGGCGGTTCGCGCCCGGAAGATCGACGAGCACGATCCGCACTTCCAGCCGCCGGACCAGCCCTTGCCCGACGATCTGTATGAACGGGCCGAGGCCGGTCAAAGCGTTACCGGTGCCCTGTCGGGGCTGCCGGACGACCAGCGCCTTGTGCTGGAACTGGCCTTCACCGAAGGCCTTTCGCACAGCGAAATTGCCGAGCGGCTGGACCTGCCCCTGGGAACCGTGAAGTCCCGCGTCAGGCTGGCCATGAACAAAATGAGACAAGGTCTTGGAGAATGGAAATGACCCAGCGCGGTCATGTGTTGGATGACAGCTGGTATCTCGACTACGCCGCGGGGACGCTTGGAACCGAGGCGCAGGACGTGATGATGGCATCGCATGTGGAATTGTCGGACGAGGCCCGCGGCCGGGTCGCCGCGCTGGAAATGCTCGGCGGCGCCATGCTGGACGCGTCGGACAGCGGCGAAGCGCCGCTTGGTTTCAGCGTCGAGGATATCCTGCGGCGGGCCGGTGACGAGCCGGACGCAGCCGTGACCGCGGCGGCACCGGTGGCAGCGGCGCCGGACGCAGATGACAGCCTGTGCCTGCCGCAGGCGCTGCAGGATTATCTGGCCCGCACCGGCACGCCGGTACGCTGGGGCTTTCTCGGCCCCGGCATGCGCAAGGCGATCCTGTGGCGCGGCGAGCATGGCGAGCGGCTGTGGCTGCTGCGCGCCCGGCCGGGCGTCGCGATCCCGCACCACGGCCATAACGGTTCCGAGCTCACCCTCGTTCTCAAGGGCAGTTTCTGGGACGGCGACCAGGAGTATCGCCCCGGCGATGTCGAGGAGGCGCATCCCGGCGTCGAGCATGATATCCGTATCGGTGAGGGCGGCGAGTGCATCTGTCTCGCGCTGACCGAGGGCAAGCTGAAATTCGAAAGTCCTGTGCTGCGCGCTTTCCAGGTGTTCACCGGGCTCTGACTGCCGTGCGGCACCGCGCTGCAGTTGTCCCCGGGCATCAAGCGGGTATGCTGCGTTTGCGCTACCATCCGGTCAGCGATTGGACGCCAGAACCGGTACCCGACACGATGACTGTGAAAACGCGGGCCAACAAGCAATTCGGTGCCACCATCAAGGATGTGGCGCAAAGCGCGGGCGTGTCGGCGATGACCGTGTCGCGTGTGCTGAACGGCGAAGCGAATGTGCGTCCGGAGACCCGCGAGCGGGTCCAGGCCGCCATTCGCGACCTGCGCTACCGGCCCAATCTTTCCGCGCGGAACCTGGCCCGTGCGAACACCTGGTTCATCGGTCTGCTCTACGACAATCCCGGCGCCGGCTATGTCTCCGAACTCCTGATCGGGGCGCTGAACCGTTGCCGCGAGGCCGGCTATCATCTCGTGGTCGAGACTTGTGGCGCCAGCGAAGATGACTGGGCAGGCACGGTCGAAGCCTTGCTGGAGAGGGGCGGTTTTGACGGGCTGATCCTGCCGCCGCCGGTCTGCAATCATGCCGGCGTGCTGGCGGCGATCGAGGCGGCCGGTCTGCCCTTCATCCGCATCGCGCCCGATGAGGCCGGCGACCACGGACCCGGCATCATGACGGACGACCGGGCTGCTGCGCGCAACATGACCGCGCACCTGATCGAGCAGGGTCATCGCCGGATCGGCTTTATCGGCGGCCCGGACGGACAGCGCGCCAGCCGTGAGCGGCATGCAGGTTATTGCGATGCGCTCGCGGCGGCCGGGCTGGACGTCGATCCGGCGCTCATTGTCGCCGGCGAATTCACCTACCGTTCCGGCCTCAAGGCGGCCGAGCGCTTGCTCGCCCTGTCGCCCCGGCCGACGGCGATCTTTGCCGCAAATGACGACATGGCGGTTGCGGTGATCGCCCAGGCGCATCGCCTGGCGCTCGATCTGCCGGGCGAGCTGAGCGTTGCCGGCTTCGACGACACCCAGAGTGCAACAGCGGTCTGGCCGCAGCTGACGACCGTCCGCCAGCCGGTCTCGCGGATGGCAGCAGAGGCTGTCGGGATTCTCGCCGATCGGCTGGATGCAGCGCGCGCAGGAGAAGAACGCGGCCGTGCGGAGCCGCATGAAATCGGGTCCGAGATCATCCTGCGGGAATCCGTCGCGCCTCCGGCAAGCTCCGGTTAGGCGCTCGCCGCTTGCCCGCATGCTGGAGTGGTGACTAAAGTCGCGCCCCTTGCGGGACTTCATCGCGGAGCGAACCATGTCCGACTGGCGCAACAAGCCGGAAATCGATAGCGCAGCCGTCCAGGCCCTGGTCGGAGCCGTCGGCGAATCCGTCTTTCGCGACATGAGCGTGCAATTCGTTGCTGACCTGCGGCGGCTGGTGGATACCTACTGGGCTGCCATGGACCGCGGGGAGCGGCCCGATGCCCACGCCACCGCCCATGCCCTGAAGGGCGCGGCCGCCAATATCGGGCTCACCCGGCTGGCAGCAGTGGCCGCGGCGCTCGAACAGGACGACAATGCCGCACGCGACGCGCTCAATGCCGAGCTGGAGGTGGCCCTGACCCGCCTGACCGAAGCGGTCTGACGAGCGCCCGCCGCTGGGGCGGGCCGGGGAGTGACGATGGAATACAGATCCGAATTCACCGGAAGTCCGGTCGTGGTCATGATCGAAGGTGTCCTCACCTTTGACGATCATGAACGTTTCCGCGAGCTCGTCGGCATTCTCGCTGACCAGGCACCGGGTCCGGTGGTGTTCGACCTGTCCGGTCTGACCATGATCGACTCGGCCGGTATCGGCATGCTGATCATGGCCAATGACCGCATCGTCAAGCGCGGGGGCGGTCTGCGGCTACGCGGTGTTTCCGGACAGGTTGCCAAGGTTGTCGAGCTTTCCAGGATCGAGCAGCTCATCCCGATCGACTGAGGCGCGGATGGACCTCGCACACTCCCAGTCCGAGCATGACGACCCGGCGCGCGACCGGATCCTCATTGTCGACGACCAGGCGTCCTCGCGCCTCTTGATCGGATCGGTGCTGGAAGCGGCGGGCTATACCTGTCTCGCCTATGCCAGGGACGGGGTCGAGGCGATCGAATGGCTCGCGGCCAACACGGCCGACATCGTCATCCTGGATATCCGCATGCCCCGAATGGACGGGTTCGAGGTGTGCCGCGAAATCCGCTGCCGGCTGGCGCTGGACCTTCCCATCCTGGTGCAGACCGGCATCCAGGAGGCAGACTGCCGGGTCGATGCCTTCAAGGTCGGGGCGTCCGACATCGTTTCCAAACCGCTCAATCCCGGCGAGCTGGTCTCCCGCGTGCGCCTGCATCTGGAACGCCGCCGCATGATCGGCCGGCTGCAGCGCTATCAGGACCGGATGGAGGACGAGCTGCGCGCGGCCCAGTCGATGCAGCTTGCGCTCCTGCCCGGCCCGGAAGATGTCGCCGCAATCCTGCAACCGCGCGGCGCCGCCATGACCACCTTCTACCGCGCTTCGCACATGCTGGGCGGTGATCTCTGGCAGGTCTTCCCGGTGGACGGGACCCGGTTCGCGGTCTTCATGGTCGATCTGTCCGGGCATGGCGTGTCGGCCGCCATCAACGCCTTCCGGGTCAACATGATCACCGCCGGGCTGGTCCGCGAACGGGCCGATCCGGACCGATGGCTGGCGGCGCTGAACCGGGCACTCGTGCCGATCCTGCCGGTCGAGCACTTCGCGACGGCCTTCTATGCCGTGATCGACGCGGCCGCCGGCGAGATGCGCTATGCCGTGGCCGGTGCGCCGCCGCCCCTGATCCTGCGCGGCGATGGCGGCTGGGAGGAATTGCCCGGGCGCGGCCTGATCCTGGGGTGCCTGGCGGATGCGGAGTATGAGTGCTCTTCGGTGCAGCTGGGACCGCAGGACCAGCTGTTCGCCTACAGCGACGCGCTGTACGAGGACTTCGAGAACCCCGAAGCCAGTCTCGGGGCCGGGGATATCGCCATTGCCGTGCAGGCCGAGGCGGCCGCCGGCAGCGATGCCTTCTCAGCCCGGCTGCTGACGCGTCTTTTCGGCCGGCCCGATGCCGAATTCCGCGACGACCTGACCTTCCTGCTGATCGGACTGAATGCCCCATGAAACACCGCGACGACCTGATCTGGATGATGGTGTCCGACGGCCCGCTGGCGCGCCGCCTGGGCGACTATCTTCAAGGCGAGCCGCGCGGTGTGCTGGTTGGCGAGACGGCCCTGCCGGAGCGCGGCGAGATCGGTGTGGTGATTGCCGACGATGCGCATCTGGGGGCCCTGAAGGCGGCCCGGTTGCGGGCCGGTGAGGCGATGCAGTCGATCTTCCTGACCGAGCGCGCCGACAGCCAGGTCCAGGCCGATTTCGTCCTGTCGCGCGATACCGATTTTGCGTCGCTGAAGTCGGTCTTCGAGGCCGCCTGCGATTATCGCGAGCAGGTGCTGGAACTGCAGGCCGATGTGGCCCGCCGCAAGTCCGCCATCGGCACGATCATGAGCGGCCAGTTCGTCTTCCGCACGCTCGACGAGGCGCGCAACCTGTCGACCATGCTGGCGCTGGCCTGTCCCAATTCCGACGCCGTCGTGGTCGGTCTGCAGGAGTTGATGATCAATGCCGTCGAGCACGGCAATCTGGAAATCACCGGTGCGCAGAAGCGCGACCTGCTGATCGCCGGGACCTGGCGCGAGGAGGTCGAGCGCCGGCTCGCCGATCCCGCCTATGCCGGGCGCCGGGTGATCGTCACCTTCCAGCGCGGCGCGCGGATGATCGCCTTCACCATCCAGGACGAGGGCGAGGGGTTCGATCACGAGGCTTTCCTGACGGGGCCGCCGGCCGGTGGAGGCTATCGCGGGCGCGGGATCACGCTGGCGCGCACCCTGTCCTTCTCCTCGCTGACCTATATGGGCTCGGGCAGTGTGGTCGAGGCGGTGATCCTGCTGGACGGGCCGGCGGGCTGAGCGCCGCTGCGCCGACTTGAAACTTTCATTGGTCATTCCCGGCCGCATTCGGTAGGCCTGCGCGACCTGGAGCAGGAGCGTTTCCTGCGGGATCGCCCCTGCTCCGGAATCTTGAGCGGTCGCGCGATCGAACGGTGAACCGGTTTCCGCTTCACCGGATCACGCTCCAGCGGAACGAGGTCACGACGTGCATATCAAATCCTTCGGCCCGGCGGTTGTCCTGGGCGTCTTCCTGGCCGGTGCTGCCAGCGCCGCAACCCTTCAGGACACCGGCAATGATGGTGACAACTGGCAGCGCGCCCGCGCCGAGCTGGACCGCCGCATGGCGGTCGATGTGCGTCCGCAGCAGGCCCGCAATGTCATCCTCTTCATCGCCGACGGCATGAGCATCCCGACCATTTCCGCCGCGCGGATCTATGGCGGCGAACAGGCCGGCGACGGCGAGACGCACACCCTGTCCTTCGAGGCCTTCCCCAGCACCGCCCTGGTACGCACCTACAATACCGACGCCCAGGTCGCCGACAGTGCCAGCACGGCAACGGCGCTGGTGACCGGTCACAAGACCCGCTCCGGCGCGATCAGTGTGCGGGCCGACCAGTTTCTCGATGCCTGCGCGCCCGGTGCCGACCTGCCGCCGACCCTGGTCGAGCTGGCCGAGCGCCGCGGCCTGGCCACCGGCATCGTCTCGACCGCCCGCCTGACCCACGCCACGCCGGCCACGCTCTACGCGCACAGCCTGATCCGTTCCTGGGAAGCCGACAGCGACATGCGGCCGGAAGGCGTCGCCGCGGGCTGTGTCGACATTGCCGCGCAATTGCTGGCCTTCGACGAGGGCGACGGTATCGAGCTGGCGCTGGGCGGCGGCCGGGCCCGTTTCCTGCCCGAGGCCGAGGGCGGCGTGCGTGCCGACGGGCGCAACCTGATCGCGGAATGGCAGGCGAACGACCGCGTCGCCGTGACCGATGCCGCCGGTTTCCGGGCCCTCGATCCGGCCGCCGGCGCGCCGGTGCTGGGTCTCTTCTCCGACAGCCACATGGCCTATGAGGCCGATCGCAGCGAGGCCGATGAGCCCTCCCTGGCGGAAATGACCGCCTTCGCCATCGACCGCCTGTCGCGGAACGAGGACGGTTATGTGCTGATGGTTGAGGCCGGCCGGGTCGATCATGCCCACCACGCCACCAATGCCTATCGCGCCCTGACCGACATGCAGGCCTTCGACGCGGCCATCGCGGCGGCGCTGGAACGGGTCGATCTGGACGAGACGCTGATCGTCGTCACCGCCGATCACGGCCACACCATGACCTTCTCCGGCTATCCCGGCCGCGGCAACCCGATCCTCGGCCTGGTGCGCCGCGCCAACCCGTACGAGCCGGGCACAGAGCCGCAGCTGACGCTGGACGAGACCGGCCGGCCCTACACCACGCTGGGCTATCAGAACGGCCCCAATGTGCGCGCCCATGAGGGCGAGCCGCTGGACGAGGAGACCGTGATGGCGCCGGACTATCTGCAGGAGACCGCCGTCGAACTGTCCAACGAGACCCATTCCGGCGCGGATGTGGCGCTTTATGCCACCGGGCCGCGGGCGCACTGGTTCGGCGGATCGATCGAGCAGAACACCGTCTTCCACCTGATCTCGGCCGCGCTCGGCTGGCCTCGGGATGAAGACGAGACTGCGGTGGAATAAAAATAACCGTTCAGCTGTGGTTCAGTAGCAGGATCGTCTAAACTGGGATCACGCTACCGGATGGGACGGCACAAGGGTGACCGGGCCGGCGGCTTGAAAAGGGGATCCGTCATGCAGTTTCGTTCTCTCGCCGCCGCGGCGGCCGTCCTGGCCTGCGCCGCTCCGGCCATCGCCCAGGATTATTCCGCGCCGCCCACCTATGGCAGCGTCAATCTGAACTCCGGTTTCACGCCGGATCCCTACACCGTGCGCATCACTTCCGGCGGTGCGCGCTCGGCGGCCAATGTGTCCTCGTCCTGCCGCGGCTGGATCGCCGACGCGCCGGACTATTCGGTCTACTACACCGCCGGAAACATGTTCGACCTGACCATCGGCGCCACGTCCAGCTCGGACACGACGCTCGTCGTCAACGGGCCCAGCGGCAACTGGTATTGCGACGATGACAGCGGTGAAGGGCTCAATCCGAGCATGACCTTCTCCAACCCGCAATCCGGCCGTTACGACATCTGGGTCGGTTCCTACAGCCAGGGCGATTATGCCGACGCAGTCCTCGCCATCTCCGAACTCGGCGGCTCCGGCGGCGGATACAATGGCGGCGGCAACAGCTATGGCGGGATCGATTTCTCCCTGCCGGCCAATTTCGGCAGCGCCAATCTGCGCGCCGGCTTCACGCCCGATCCCTACCGTGTCGACATCGTCTCCGGCGGCGGTTTCCCGGCGTCGGACGTGCGCAGCGGCTGCGCCGGCTGGGTGTCCGCCGCGCCGGACTTCGAGCTGCGCTACACGGCCGGCTCCTCCCTGCCGCTGATCCTGTCGGCCGCCTCCTCGTCGGACACGACCATCCTGGTCAACGATCCGAACGGCAACTGGCACTGCAATGACGATGGCGGCAATAGCGGCCTCAACCCGGCCCTGACCTTCCACAATCCGGCCTCGGGCACCTATGACATCTGGATCGGTTCCTACCGCCAGGGCGAGAATGCCAATGCGTCGCTGTCGATCTCGGAACTCTACAGCGAATAGGCCGTCCCGGCTGACACCAGAGCATGAAGGGCCGTCCGGACAATCCGGGCGGCCCTTTTTCTGTCTGCTTTCTTGTCTGCCGCCGGGCTTTCACGCTACAGCTTGTGAACGCTGTTCATGGGAGGGACGGGGCATGACACGGATCATTCTGGGCGCGATCGCCATCCTGCTGGCGGTGGCCGCCGGCCTCTTCTTCTACGTCATCCCCGTGCGCATCGATGCCGGACGCAATCTCGTCCTGCCGCACGAACCCTATGTCCTCTCCGCCGAGGCGCAGGCCCTGCACGCCACGCTCGACGTCGCCGATCTGCATTCCGACATGCTCCTGTGGATGCGCGATCCGGCCCGCCGCAACGATCGCGGCCATACCGACCTGCCGCGCCTGCGCGAGGGGCGGGTGGCCTTCCAGGTCTTCGCCAGCGTCACCAAGACGCCCTCCTCGATGAATTACGAGGAAAACTCGGCCGACAGCGACAATATCACCCCGCTCGCCATCGCCCAGCGCTGGCCGGTCGACACCTGGGGCTCGATCCGCAATCGCGCGCTCTACCATGCCGATCGCCTAAACCGCCTGGCCGATAATGACGACGCCTTCACCGTCATCCGCACGCGCGGCGATCTCGATGCGGTGCTCGCCGCCCGGCAGAGCGACCCGATGGCGATGGGCGGCCTCCTCGCCACGGAAGGCGCGCACCCGCTGGAAGGCGATCTGGCCAATATCGAACCGCTCTGGGAGGCCGGCTACCGGCTGATCGGCCTGCAGCATTTCTTCGACAACGAGCTGGGCGGATCGCTGCACGGCGTCTCCGGCGCCGGCCTCACCGATTTCGGCCGCGAGGCCGTCGCCGCCATGCTCGAGCGCGGCCTGATCATCGATGTCGCCCATTCCTCGCCCGCCGTGGTGGCCGAGGTTCTGGCGATGACCGACCGGCCGCTCGTGGTCTCCCACACCGGCATTCACGGCCATTGTCCGGTCACCCGCAACATTCCCGACGGGTTGATGCGCGCCATCGCGGCGGAAGGCGGGCTGATCGGCATCGGTTTCTGGGAAGACGTGACCTGCGATGACAGCCCGTCCGGCGTCGCCGGCACCATAATCGCCGCCATCGACCTTGTCGGCCTCGACCATGTCGCCCTCGGCTCCGACTATGACGGCACCATCACCACCACATTCGACGCGTCCGAATACGCCGTCCTCACCGACCGCCTGCTCGCGGCCGGCCTGAGCGAGGACGATGTGCGCCAAGTGATGGGCGGCAATGCGATCCGGTTTTTCCGGGAGCAATTGCCGGAATAGGGGCTGGGTGGCTGGTCTGGGGCCTCGGAGACACAGCG
The DNA here is from genome assembly GCF_027922185.1 of Maricaulis virginensis. Lineage (NCBI taxonomy): Bacteria > Pseudomonadati > Pseudomonadota > Alphaproteobacteria > Maricaulales > Maricaulaceae > Maricaulis > Maricaulis virginensis. The sequence continues at coordinate 87,329 of NZ_BSFE01000003.1, forward strand.
GCGCAAAATCCCTTTATCTTACCGATGTTTCATTGGTTCCGCCCGCGCCCGCCGGGTCTGCTGGTCCGCATCGAACCGATCCAGCAAACGGAGCCATGCCCTCATGCCCCTGACCCTCAGCGCCTTCGCCGTCACGCTCGCCACCCATGTGTGCACCGCGCCCGGCTGTCCGGACGCCGCGCCCTGGCCGGCCCCCATGCGCACGGTCGAGGCGGCGGGCACGCTCGTCTCGCCGCATCAGCCGCAGGCGCGCATCGTTGTGCCCGGCAGCGCGGTCTATGCCGGCGGCCGCCGCTGGGCGCTCTATGACGCGGTGGATGCCGAGATGCACCTCTTCGTCGAGGCCGGCGAGGACCGGGTGGTCGACCGGCTCTACTGGATCCAGTTCGAGGCCTATCTGCCGACCCTGCCGGAGGCCGGCTACGACTTCCACCTGTCAGACCTCGAGCAGCGCGCGCTGGGCGACGCCAGTTTCTTCGTCCGCGCCCGCTTCGGCGAGGGCGCAAGCGATGTGCCGCAGGCCGGCTCCGACAATGCCATGATGCGCGCCGTGCTCGAAGAGGCGGGCTACACCCTGCCGGCCGAGACCATCAACGCCACCATGAAACACATCCTCGACGCCGATAATCCGCGCGAGGAGCTGATGATCATCTACATAGAAGACCTCGCCCCCACCGGCGCCTCCATGGCCGACATCATAAACGCCGGCCTGGACAGCGCGCTCTGGGAAGGGCTGTCACAGGGCGTGCTGGACCGGGCCGAGGCGCGGGTTGTGGTGGAGTGAGGGGGGCAGCAGGTCGGAGATGTTGCACTGGGCTCTGGCTATGATGGTACCATCAGCGCGACGTCTGAGGCGTCAGGGTGTGCTGCGCTGACGGACTCCACAACTGTCGTTTACGCGCATTGCGTGTTTTTCTTACAAAAAATTTTATAAGGTTGAATTTTGAAGGGGCCAGCGATCTATTGGGATGCTGGATTATGGAGTTGAGATGGATCTATTTTCGACGGCTCGTCTATCGAAAGGGGCTTTAAATAGTAGCGATCATCGAACGGAATTCGAACGCGACTACGACCGCATATTGTTTTCGGCGCCCGTTCGTCGCTTGGTCGATAAGACGCAGGTCTTTCCGCAAGAGAAGAATGATAGTGTCCGGAACCGCCTAACGCACTCGCACGAAGTATCGAACCTCGCTCGATCGCTCGCGATGCGCTTGGGCCGTCAACCAAACTTGGCCTTTGATGGTCTTTTTGACGGAGCGCAGGTGGCGGTTATCGCCGCCGCGGCAGGTCTAGCGCACGATGTTGGTAATCCACCTTTTGGACACCAGGGCGAAAAGGCTATTTCTCGCTGGTTTGAAAAAAATGAGTTGGACATATGCGGCGAGGGTGTGAGCCTCCCAGAACAGCAACGTCTTGATTTGCTCCATTGGGAAGGAAACGCGCAAGCGTTTCGTCTTGTAACGCGCCTTCAGGTGTCTAAGGGAAATACTGGGCTCAACCTGACGGCGGCCACATTGGCTGCGCTTATGAAGTACACAGTAGCGTCACATGAGCGAGATGGGGGCCCCGGCGCTCACTCTGCAAAAAAGAAATTTGGGTACTTCTGGGCTGATCGACAGGCCGCGAATTGGGTCTTCGATCAAACCGGCATATCGGGTGGCTTGAGGCACCCTATAGCTTACATAATGGAGGCAGCCGACGACATCGCTTATTCGGTGATCGACATTGAGGATGCAGTGACCAAGCGTCTCGTATCGATCCATGATGTACGAGCTGCTATTGGGTCCACTGCGCCAGAAAGTATGCTTGGCCTCTTGGACGGGCACATTAAGGATCTAGCTACGGAGGCGCGAGCGCCTGACGAAATAAGCGACATCGTCGCTCAGTACTTTAGGACGTTTGCGATTGATCACCTAATGTGTGCGGCTTCTGATACGTACACGAAACACAAAGCCGAAATACAGTCAGGCCGATTTGGTAGCGGGTTGATCGAGGCTTCTGATGCCGCGGAATTTTGTAAGACTCTGAAGAGATTCGCGTTCGAAAATGCATTCTCCCATGATCATGTGCGAGAGGTTGAGCTCCAAGGTGAAATCATGCTGCATAAACTCGCGGACCGCTTGTGGCGTGGCATCGATGAGTGCAGCTTGCGCTCCAGTAAGCTCTCTCAAATCGAAGCAGCTCAGGGTTTGATGCCGAAGGAGCAAACAACCTTTGGGGAGTTCGTATACGGTCAAATATCTAAAAATTATCGTGACGCATTTGAGAGAGATATATCATTGGCAACATCTCCCGCAGAGATCCGCTATCGCCAGATCCTCCTTCTTACGGATATGTTGTCGGGTATGACGGAGCGGTATAGCACCGACCTACTCAAGAAGCTTGACCGGGTCCACGATGGACAAATCCCAGCGTAGAGCTGTCAAAGACCGAGTGCAAAAAGCCCTCCGAGGGCGCCACGGGGTCAATCGGTTAAAAGGAATCGATGAAGTCCTCTCCCAGTTAATGGAAGTGGGGAGAGTGGCTGCGATTGGCGGACTTGTGCGCGAAACCGGCGTATATGGCCGAAGCTCTCCTCGATGCGACTTCGATTTTGCCGTAGAGGTCAAAGAGCCCGTAAAGTTAGCCAAGCTCCTCCAATCTCACGCTTGGAATAGAAATAGATTTGGAGGCTTTAAACTCCGGATAGAGTCTATTGATCTGGAATTTTGGGACATCCAACAGACATGGGCCCATCGGGCAGGGCACGTTACCGTCAATTGTCTAGAAGACATTGCGAATACCACATTTTTCAATATCGATGCCGTGCTATGTCCTCTCCAAAAAGGAGAGAGCATTATCGCCTCGGAAGCCGCTATCTCAGGGCTCAATGAGCGGTTGCTCGATATAAACTTGTTGCCAAACCCAAACCCTTTAGGGGCGGCGGTTCGAGCTCTGCGAAGGATGTTTGATCATGACATGCGCGCGTCGGATCAGTTAGCGGCTTATATTGGCTCGCAGATTGATGCTGAAGGTTGGGCGGCTCTCGCCGACCTAGACCGGCGAGCTTTTCCGTGGTCGCCAGTTCTGCAAGAGATTGGCGAAGAGCCGTTTGAGACTGGTGCCTCTTTCCAGAGGTGGCTCAGTAGGCACGGTAACCACTTGCCAACCCCTCGCCAAGACGAATTGGATTTGAAAGTCTGTCGGCCACCAACTTCTCAACTGACGACCAACCACAAGTATAGCCAACAAACTTGTCGTCCTCTGGTCCTGTAGTACGCTTTGCGCAAGACAGGCTTTCGTTTCCGTTGCTACAAAAAATCGCTCGACCTGCCCAACTGGAAGCGTGATCGCAAACGGCGGCCAATATTCCCGCGACCGATGTGAAGCAGAATTTCGGGCGCTATGTCGAAGAGGCGCAGCATGGCCCGGTGCATGTGCAGAAGCATGGCCGGGACAGTGTGGTGATCGTCTCGGCGCGTCATTATGCCGAGCTGGTGAAGAACCAGAGATCGCGCGAGGCCGGCGAGCTCGATGCCGAAACGGTCGACCGGTTGACCGCCGCGCGGATGGACACGCAGCACGACTACCTCGACAGGCTGATGGACGATTAGCATGGCCTTTCCGGGCCGAGCTGTCAGAGCAAACGTGCGCGCTGACGCGCTCCGCGGCGCTTTGCGCCGCCCCCTCAGTCCGCTTCGCGGACAGCTCCCCCGCAAGCGGGGCGAGCCCTGATCAGGCTTCCCCTGCGTAGCGGGGGAAGTGGCCGAGCCCGGCCTTGCGCCGGGTGAGGTCGAAGGGGGCCGGTAAGCCCTAAGCCGTCACGGCCTCAGCCTCCAGCCGTTCCACCAGCTTCACACCGGCGCCCGAACACGTCAGATCCCCGCCGAGATCGCCGGTCCATTCGCCGGCCTCGTGCATGGCGTTGTCACCCCCGTGTCTTCACCCCGCCTCTTCACCCACCCAGTCCCCCTCCGAATCTTGACATTTCGCCTGTTTTGTCTATTTTGTGCCAATTAGACGTTATGAGGCGAGCCATGACCAATGTTCCCGCGACCGATGTGAAGCAGAATTTCGGACGCTATGTCGAAGAGGCGCAGCATGGCCCGGTGCATGTGCAGAAGCATGGCCGGGACAGTGTGGTGATCGTCTCGGCGCGTTATTATGCCGAGCTGGTGAAGAACCAGAGATCGCGCGAGGCAGGCGAGCTCGATGCCGAAACAGTCGACCGGCTGACCGGCGCGCGGATGGATACGCGGCACGACCCCCTCGACAGGCTGATGGACGATTAGCATGGCCTTTCCGGCCCGAGCTGTCAGAGCAAAACGTGCGCGCTGACGCGCTGCGCGGCGCTTTGCGCCGCCCCCTCAGTCCGCTCACGCGGACAGCTCCCCCGCAAGCGGGGCGAGCCCTGATCAAGGCTTCCCCTGCGAAGCGGGGGAAGTGGCCGAGCCCGGCCTTGTGCCGGGTGAGGTCGAAGGGGGCCAGGAAGCCCTAAGCCGCCACAGCCTCCGCCTCCAGCCGTTCCACCAGCTTCACACCGGCGCCCGAACACGTCAGATCCCCGCCGAGATCGCCGGTCCATTCGCCGGCCTCGTGCATGGCGTTGACCGCCTTGCGGATGCGGGCGGCGGCGTCGGTTTCGTTGAGGGCGTCCAGGAGCTGGGCGGCGGCTTCGATGGCGCCGAACGGGTTGGCCTTGTCCTGGCCGGCAATGTCGGGGGCCGAGCCGTGGATGGGTTCGAAAATGCCGGGACGGGCCTCGCCCAGCGAGGCGGAGCCCAGAAGGCCGATCGAGCCCGGCAGCATGGAGGCCTCGTCGGACAGGATGTCGCCGAACATGTTCTCGGTGACGATGACGTCGAAACTGGCCGGGGCGCGCAGGAGATGCATCGCCGCGGCGTCGACATACATGTGATCGAGCGCGATATCGGGATAGTCGCGCGCGCCCATTTCCGAGACGGTCTCGCGCCACAGGCGGCTGGTTTCCAGCACATTGGCCTTGTCCACCGAGGTGAGACGGCCGCGTCGCAGGCGGGCCTGTTCGAAGGCAACACGGGCGACGCGGGCGATCTCCGCGCGGCTGTAGGTGCAGGTGTCGGAGGCCTGGCTGTCCGTGCGCTCGCGCCGGCCGAAATAGATGCCGCCGGTCAGCTCGCGCACGATCAGGAGGTCCGTCCCCGCTACGAGGTCGGCTCGCAGCGGGGACTTGTCCGCCAGCGCGGGGTGCACGCTGGCAGGTCTCAGATTGGCATAGACGCCGAGCGCCTTGCGCAGGGCCAGAAGGCCGGCCTCGGGGCGCGAGGGCGCCTTGTCCCATTTGGGTCCGCCCACCGCGCCCAGGAAGACCGCGTCGGCGGCCTGGCAGGCGGCCAGGGTCTCGTCGGTCAGGGGTTCGCCATAGCGGTCGATCGAGGCGCCGCCGAAAGCGTGTTCCTCGAACCGGACCGAGAAGCCGGACAGGGCGGCAGCCCGTTCGATGACGGCGCGGGCGACGCGGGTGATCTCCGGGCCGATCCCGTCGCCGGGCAGAAGGACGATGCGATAGGTCATGCGGTCTGTGTCTCGTAAGCGGTGATGGCGTCTTCGTTGGCGGTGAGGAAGCCGAGCGGGTCGGTGCCTTCCATCAGGCAGTGCCGGGCGAAGGGCTCGATCGTGAAGTCGAAACCGGGCCCGTTGCCCATCTCGACGCGCTGGGCGGCAAGATCGATGGTGATCTCGACATCGGGATGGGCCAGCAGCCAGTCATGCGCTTCCTTCGGGGCCAGGATCGGCAGGAGGCCGTTCCTGGCCGCATTGGAGCGGAAGATGTCGGCGATCTCCGAGGAGATGACGGCGCGGAAGCCGAAATCGTGCAGCGCCCAGGGTGCATGCTCGCGCGAGGAGCCGCAGCCGAAATTGCGCCCCGCCACGAGGATGCGGTGGGTGGCCGTGTCCAGCGCGTTGAGGGCGACGGTCTCCAGCGGCTTGCCGTCACTGTCATAGCGCCAGTCGTGGAAGGCCTTGTCGCCCAGCCCGTCGCGCGAGGTCGTGGTGAGGAAGCGCGCGGGAATGATCTGGTCGGTGTCGATGTCTTCCTGGTCGATCACGAAGGTGCGGCTGGTCAGCGTGGCGAAGCGTTCAGGCATGGGCGGGCTCCATCAGCGTGGCCGGGTCGATGACATGGCCGGCGATCGCGGCTGCGGCGGCCGTGGCCGGGCTGGCCAGCACGGTGCGCGCGCCGGGACCCTGGCGGCCCTCGAAATTGCGGTTCGAGGTGGAGACGATCAGCTGGCCCGGCTCGCCCTTGTCGCCATTCATGGCGATGCACATGGAACAGCCCGGCTGGCGCCATTCCGCGCCGGCCTCGATGAAGATCCGGTCCAGCCCTTCCGCCTCGGCCTGCTTGCGCACGGCGACCGAGCCGGGGACGACGAGGGCGCGCACGCCCGGCGCCACCCGGCGTCCGCTCATGATCGCGGCGGCGGCGCGCAGGTCTGTGATGCGCGAATTGGTACACGAGCCGATGAAGACCTGGTCGACCTTCGCGCCGGAAACCGGCTTGCCCGCCTCGAACTGCATATAGCCCAGCGCGCGGGCATGGGAGGCCGACCGCGCGGCCGGAACCGGCGCGTCGACGGCGATGCCGGTATCCGGTGCCGTGCCCCAGGTGACCATCGGCCGGATCTGTGTCGCGTCGATCACGACCTCACGATCGAAGTGCGCGCCCGGGTCGGAGCGGAAATGTGACCAGTGTGTCACTGCCATATCCCACTTGTGGGGGTCTGACGGCACATGTTCGCGACCCTTGAGCCACGCAAATGTCGTCTCGTCGGCGGCAATCATCCCGGCCCGCGCGCCCGCCTCTATCGACATGTTGCAGACCGTCATCCGGCCCTCCATGTCGAGCGCCTCGATCGCCTCGCCGGCATATTCGATCACGCATCCCGTACCGCCATCCACACCGATCTCGGCGATCACCGCCAGGATGATATCCTTGGCCGAAACGCCCGGTGCCGTGGGGCCTTCCAGCGTGATGCGCATGGACTTCGGCTTGCGCTGCAACAGGCATTGCGTCGCCAGCACATGGCCGACTTCCGTCGTGCCGATCCCGAATGCCAGCGCTCCGAAAGCGCCATGCGTCGCGGTATGGCTGTCGCCGCAGACAATCGTCATGCCCGGCTGGGTCGCCCCCAGTTCCGGCCCGATCACATGCACCACACCGCGATACTCACTGTCCCAGCCATGCAGGGTAATCCCGTGCGCCGACGCATTCGCCTGCAGGGTCTCGACCTGCTTGCGGGCAGCCTCGGTCGCGTAGGGCGGGCTCTCGCCCGGGGCGAAATCCAGCGTCGGCGTGGAGTGGTCGATCGTCGCCAGGGTCCGGTCCGGCCGACGGACCTTGAGGCCGCGCCCGGCCAGCACCGCAAAGGCCTGGGGCGAGGTGACCTCGTGCACCAGGTGCAGGTCGACATAGAGCATGGCCGGCGTGTCGGCCGTCTCCGCCTTGACCAGGTGGGCGTCCCAGACCTTCTCGAACAGGGATCGCGGACGCCCGCTGTCAGGCGACATGCTGGACCTCCATCGGATTGTCCTGGACCGGCTGCAGCCAGCCGTGATGATCCGGGGTCTCGCCGGTGAACAGGCCGAAGAAACGCTCCTGCATCCTTTCCGCGACCGGGCCACGGCCGCCGCAGCGCACGATATGGCCGTCGACCGAGCGCACCGGCGTGATCTCGGCCGCGGTGCCGGTGAAGAAGATCTCGTCGGCGACATAGAGGCTTTCGCGCGACAGGGTCTGCTCGCGCACGTCATAGCCTTCCGCCTCGGCCAGCTTGATCACGCTGTCGCGGGTCAGGCCGGACAGGATGGAGGCCGAGGTGGGCGGCGTGCGGATGATGCCGTCGGAGACGACGAAGATGTTCTCGCCGGCGCCTTCGGACACCAGGCCGTTGACGTCCAGGCCGATGCCTTCGTCGAAGCCGCGCGAATGGGCTTCATGGCTGATCAGCACCGAGGAGAGGTAATTGCCGCCGGCCTTGGCACCGGTCGGGATCGTGTTGGGCGCAGCCCGGTTCCAGCTGGAGATGCAGCAATTCACGCCCTTGGACAGGGCGTCCTCGCCCAGATAGGCGCCCCAGGGGAAGGCCGCGATGCAGACATCGATACTGGTGTCCTTGCCCGGCAGGACGCCGATGCCGCCATAACCGAAATAGGCGATGGGGCGGATGTAGGCGTTCTTGAGATGATTGGCGCGCACCGCCATGCGGCAGGCGGCCTCGATCTGCTCCTGGGTGTAGGGGATCGGCATGTGGTAGACGCGCGCGGAGTCAAACAGGCGCCGGATGTGGTCGGTGAGCCGGAAGATCACCGGGCCGGACGGCGTGTCGTAACAGCGGATGCCCTCGAAGACAGAGGTGCCGTAATGCAGGGCGTGGCTCAGCACATGGGTCTGGGCTTCGTGCCAGTCGATGAGTTCGCCATTACGCCAGATGAAGTCGGTTTCTTGAATAGCCATGGTCTTGGTGTCCTGATCAGACGGCGTGTGCCGGTGTGGGTTGGTTGGCCTCGGCCCGGTCGTAGGCTTCGCCGCGATCGAGGGTGAACAGAAGGGCGTCGATGGCCGCGGTTACGATGTCGGGGCCGCGGGCCCGGCCTGAATAGCGCCGGCCGTCGATCTCGACCTCGATATCGGCCACGAATTCGCGGCCCGAACCATTGGCCCGCATACGGGTTTCCAGGCTGATGATATCGACATCGGTACCGGTGATCCGCTGAACGGCCGCGAAGGCCGCCGCGACCGGACCGTCGCCCGAGGCGATGTCGGAGATGCGGCCCCGCACGGGGTGTTCCAGCTCGATACGGGCAAACTGCTTGGGTTTGCGGCCGGCCGTGGTGCGCAGCTCGGTGCGCAGTACCGTCCACTGCGAACCGGAGGCCGAATACCCCTCCATCATCGCGACCAGATCGGCGTCATTGATCTCGCCATGCAGGTCGGCCGCGGCCTTGAACTGCGCGAAGATTTCGTTCAGCCGGTCCGGGTCGGGCTGGTAGCCCAGCTTGGCCAGGCGCTGCGACAGGGCGTGCTTGCCCGAATGCTTGCCCAGCACCAGAGAGGAACCGGGAACGCCGACGCTCTCCGGGGTCATGATCTCGTAGGTGCGCCGGTCGGCGATCATGCCGTGCTGGTGAATGCCGGCTTCGTGGGCAAAGGCATTCTTGCCGACGATGGCCTTGTTCGGTGCCACCGCGGTCCCGGTCATGCGGGACAGGCGCTGGCTGGCGGCCCAGATCTGGGTCGCGTCGGCATGGCTGACAGCGGGGAAGATATCGGCCCGCACCTGCAGCGCCATGACAACCTCTTCCAGCGAGCAATTCCCGGCCCGTTCGCCGATGCCGTTGATGGCGCATTCGACCTGGCGTGCACCGGCTTTCACGGCAGCCAGCGAGTTGGCGACGGCGAGGCCAAGATCGTTGTGGCAGTGGGCCGAGAAGATCACATGGTCCGGCCGTTCCACCTTCTCCACCAGGTCGGCGAAGACGCGATAGATCTCGTCCGGTTCGGAATACCCGACCGTGTCGGGCACGTTCAGCACGTCGGCACCGTTCTGCGCGGCGCAGCTCAGCGCCTCGACCAGGAATTCCGGTTCCGTCCGCAGGGCGTCCTCGGCCGAGAACTCGATCTCGTCGAACCGGCCGGCGGCATGTTTCAGGCAGCGCTCGATGGTCTGGATGACCTCGCGGCGCGACAGGCGCAGCTTGGCTTCACGGTGGATCGGGCTGGTGGCGATGAAGACGTGCAGGCGGCTGCGCTGCGCCGGCTCCAGCGCATAGGCCGCGGCGTCGATATCCTTCTCCGTCGCACGGGCCAGCGAGCAGATCGTCGGCCCCCGGACTTCCCGGGCGATCAGCCGGATGGCTTCGGTGTCGCCCGGCGATGCGGCGGCAAAACCGGCCTCCATCGTGTCGACCCGCAGATTCGCCAGGAGATGCGCCATCTCCAGCTTCTCCGGTGCCGTCATGGAAAAGCCGGGCGCCTGTTCGCCGTCGCGCAGCGTGGTGTCGAAAATGTGCAGCCGTTCCGGCTGGCTGCTGGGTACGGGGCTCAGTTTCGGGGCGGACATGCCTGTCTCCAGTGATATGAGGCGTGAGCCGCTTCGGCGGCCGCAATTTGAGGGGTGAAGACGGCGCGTACATCCATCAGGCGTCCGATCTGGCGGATCAGCACATCCAGCTGGCGCGCCGCGTCGCGCGGCGTGACCTGCAGGGTGATGGTGGACTGGCCTTCACGCGCTTCGCTCTTGTCCAGCGTGCCGATCATATAGCCACGGCGCTCGACAAGTCCGATGAGACGCATCAGGGCGCCTTCGGCTTCGGCAAGTTCGATGATGAGCGTGTTCAGCATGATCAGTCCTCCATCATGTCGGCATTGGATGCGCCCGGCGGCACCAGCGGCCAGACGTTTTCGCGCGGGTCGATCAGCACATGCGCCAGGATCGGGCCGCGCGCGTTCAGCAAGCGGTCAATGGCGCCGGGAACCTCGTCCCGGCTGTGAACCGTGAAGGCTTCGATGCCGAAGGCGTGCGCCACCTCGGCAAAGTCCGGATTGTCGTAGAGATCGATCTCGGAAAAATTCTGGTCGAAGAAGTATTCCTGCCACTGGCGCACCAGGCCCAGCGAGGCATTGTCCAGCAACAGGATGCGGATCGGCACGCTGTAGCGGCGGGCCGTCGCCAGCTCCTGGATATTCATCATGATCGAACCATCGCCCGAGATCGTGACGACCTTGGCGTCGGGGCGTTCCATGGCGGCACCGATGCCGGCGGGCAGTCCGTAACCCATGGCACCCAGACCGGCGGAGGTCAGATGCGATTCCGGACGCGAGAAGCGGCAATGCTGGGCCACCCACATCTGATGCTGGCCGACATCGCAGGCGGCGATGAAATCGTCACCGGCAGCTTCGGACAATTCCTTCAGCATGGCCGGTGCAAACACGCCATTGCCCGGTGCGTCATAGCGGAAGGCATGGCGTGCCTTGCGCTCGCGGCAGGTTTCGCGCCAGGGGTCGATATCCAGATAGCCCGGATCCATGCGCGCCAGCGCATCGGCAATATCGCCGGCGATTGCCGCATCGGCCGCGCGCAGCTTGCCGATCTCGGCAATGTCGGCATCCATGTGGATGATGCGGGCGCCCTTGGCGAAACTGTCCAGCCGGCCGGTGGCCCGGTCGTCGAACCGCGCACCGCAGCACACCAGCAGGTCGCATTCGTCCACGGCGACATTGGCCGCGCGTCCGCCATGCATGCCCAGCATGCCCAGGAAATTCTCGGCGTCGGGATGCGGGCAGCCCAGACCCTTCAGGGTCGCCACGGCGGGGATGCCGGTACGGTCCATGAAATCCCGGACCGCGTCGACGGCGCGGCCCAGGGCGACACCGCCGCCGATATAGAGAACGGGGCGTTGGGATTGAGTCAGCAGGGCCGTCGCCGCAGCCACATCGGCGTCACTGGCACGGGACGGCCCTGCTGCAGGCCGAGGCTCTGGGGGTAAGGTGGGGTACGCCTCGGCTTGTAGGACATCCTTCGGCAGATCGATCAGGACGGGGCCGGGGCGCCCGCCTTCCGCGATCTCGAAGGCTTCGGCGATCATCTCCGGTATCCGCATCGGGTCGCGGATGATGATCGAGTGTTTCACGACCGGCATGGACATGCCGAACACGTCGACTTCCTGGAAGGCGTCCGTACCCATCAGGCCCGACGGGACCTGGCCCGTCAGGATGATCATGGGGACGCTGTCCATGTAGGCATTGGCGATGCCGGTCAGCAGGTTCGTCGCGCCGGGACCGGACGTGGCCAGGCACACACCGGCCTTGCCGGTGATGCGCGCCTGGGCGTCGGCCGCGAACGCGGCTGCCTGTTCATGGCGGACCAGGATGTGCTGCAGGCTCGAGCCGGTCAGGGCGTCGTAGACCGGCATGATCGCCCCGCCCGGATAGCCGAACACGCGCTCGACACCCAGGGCTTCCAGCGTGCGTACGACGGCATGCGCGCCGGTCTGCTTGGCTGTCTTGGGTGCCGGAGCGGTCTTCGCTTCGGTCAGGCTGTCATTGGCGGGCAGGGCGGTCATGATCCTGAGCTTTCCTGTCGTCAGTGCGTGTTGGCGCCGGGCTGCAGCCACGGCATGTCGGCGCGCAGTTCGGCACCGGTTTTCTCGATCGGGTGTTCCAGATCCTTGCGCAGCAGGGCCTGGTATTGCGGCTTTCCGGCCTGGTTCTCGGTGATCCAGTCACGGGCAAACGTGCCGTCCTGGATGTCCTTGAGAACTTCGCGCATGCGGGCCCGGGTCTCGTCATTGATGACGCGCGGGCCCGAGCGCAGATCGCCGTAGATGGCCGTTTCCGAGATGAATTCGTGCATCTTCGCCATGCCGCCCTCGTAGAGCAGGTCGACGATCAGCTTGAGCTCGTGCAGGCATTCGAAATAGGCGACTTCCGGCTGGTAGCCGGCCTCGACCAGTGTCTCGTAGCCGGCCATGACCAGCTCGGTCGTGCCACCGCACAGGACGGCCTGTTCGCCGAACAGGTCGGTCTCGGTCTCTTCGGCAAAGGTCGTCTCGATCACGCCGGCCGTCGCACCGCCGATACAGGCCGTGTAGCTCAGGGCGCGGTTGCGGGCCTTGCCGGTGGCGTCCTGGTTGATGGCGAACAGGCAGGGCACGCCGCGGCCGATCTCGTACTCACGGCGCACCAGATCGCCCGGGCCCTTCGGCGCGACGAGGATGATGTCGGTGGCGGGATCGGGATGAACCCGGCCGAAATGCACCGAGAAACCGTGGGCGAACAGGACGGCATCGCCCTTGTCCAGGTTCGGTGCGACCATCTCGCGGTAGACGGCTTCGTGCGTCATGTCGGGCGTCAGGATGGCGATCACATGGGCGGCCTTGGTGGCCTCTTCCGGCGTTGCCGTCTTCAGCCCGTCAGCCTTGGCCTTCTTCTCGCCGGCTCCGCCGGGACGGACGCCGACGATCACGTCGCAGCCGGAATCCTTCAGGTTCATGGCGTGGGCACGCCCCTGGCTGCCATAGCCGATGACCGCGATCGGCCTGGACTTGAACTCGGTGGTGTCGACTTCGAAGGCGGCGCGCCGGGAAGTCGATTTGGAAGCGGACGCGGTCATGCGGTGATCTCCTGCTTGGATGTCGCGTTGTCGGTGGATTGCGGGGCGGCCGGAGCGTCGGGTCCGGCCGGAATGGTGACGGCGCCGCGTGAGGCCGAGGAGACCAGCGCGGCATATTTGGCGAACACGCCGCCGACGGATTTCGGCTCGGACCGGACCCAGTCCTTGCGGCGCGCGGCCAGATCGGCGTCGACATCGATCCGGCGGCCGCCGACATCGATACGCACGATGTCGCCGTTCTCGATCAGGCCGATCGGTCCGCCGGCGGCAGCTTCCGGGCTGACATGGCCGATCACGAAACCTTTCGAGGCGCCGGAAAAGCGCCCATCCGTGATCAGGGCGACGTCTTCGCTCAGGCCCTGGCCCACCAGGGCCGCCGTGACGCCCAGCATTTCGCGCATGCCGGGGCCGCCCTTGGGGCCTTCATTACGGATGATGATGATATCGCCGGCCTTGACGTTATTGTTCTCGATTTCGGCGAAGGCGGCTTCCTCGCTTTCGAACACGCGCGCCGGGCCTTCCATGGCGGTGCGCGAATGGCCGGAGGTTTTCAGCACGGCGCCTTCAGGGGCCAGCTCGCCATAGAGGATGCGGAAACCGCCATCGGGCTTCACCGGATCCGCGACGGTCTTGATGACGCGCTGGTTTTTCGACTCGACCGCGTCGGCGGCTTCAGCGTGCAGGCTGCGGCCGGTCACGGTTGGCGTGTCGGCCAGCAGGCCGGCTTCAACCAGACGCCGGGCGAACAGGCGTGTGCCGCCGGCCAGGAACATGTGGTGCGCCAGGAAGCGGCCGCCGGGTTTCAGATCGGTGATCACCGGGGCGATGCCGGAGACCTCGTCAAAGATATCGATCGAGAAGGGCTCGCCGGCCTCGGCCGCAATCGCGGCCAAGTGCAGGATGGCATTGGTCGAGCCGCCGCTGGCGGAGGCCGCGATGGCGGCATTGCGCAGCGAGGCCTGGCTGACAAACTGGCGCGGCCGCGTGCCCGATTTGGCCAGCTCGACAACCAGCTTGCCGCAGCGCGCGGCGGCGGCGGGCTTGTCCGGGTGCGGCGCCGGGATGTCGTTGACGCCCATCGGCGACAGGCCCATCACCGACAGGATGGTCGCCATCGTGTTGGCCGTGAACTGGCCGCCACAGGCGCCGGCGCCGGGACAGGCTGCTTTCTCGACGGACTTCAGGCCCTCATCGTCCAGCGTTCCGGCGGCGTGTGCACCGATCGCCTCGAACACGTCCTGGACAGACAGGTCCTTCTCGCCCAGCCGGCCCGGCATGATCGTGCCGCCATAGAGGATGCAGCCGGGCACATCCATGCGCGCCAGCGCCATTGCCGCGGCCGGGATCGTCTTGTCGCAGCCGACCAGGATCACCACACCGTCCAGGCAGTGCCCGCGCACGGCCAGCTCGATCGAGTCGGCGATGGTCTCGCGCGAGATCAGCGAGGCGCGCATGCCTTCGGACCCCATGGAGATGCCATCGGAGACGACGACCGTGTTGAAGTCGACGGGGAAGCCGCCGGCTTCGCTGACGGCCTCGCGCACCGGAATAGCCAGGTCCGCCAGGTGCATGTTGCAGGGCGTCACCGTGGTCCAGGTGTTCACCACGCCGATCATCGGCTTGTCGAAGTCGGCGTCCTGCATGCCGGTCGCGCGCAGCATGGCGCGGGCGGCGGCGCGGGCCGGCCCCTTGGTGATCGCGTCTGACGTTTTTTTCGAACTCTGTGTCATCGAAGCTTTCCGTGCGGCGAAACACGAAAAACCCCGCTCCCAGGTTCCGGGAGCGGGGTTTTTCGTGTCTGCCTTTGCTTTGGTTTTTACCTAGCCGGCAGGCGCGTACGCCACTCCCGTTATGGGGGTGATAATAAGTACGAGTACGAGAAGGAGGAGGCCGAGCGAACCTGCCCGCGCGCCTTCGAAGGCGGCGGCCGGAAGAACCGGCTGGGCAATGGCGTTCATCGACATGACAGGGGCATTCCTGTTTCCTATTGCGCTGCAGCGTGACCGCACTCGATCATGATTGCAACCCCTCAATTGGAAAATTTCTGCATCAAATCGCATATCGGGGTCGGTGTGAGCAAAAAACGGCGAACCGGAGGGTTCCCGCGCAATGGAATTTCAAGGCGCAGAATCGTGCGCTTCACGGTAGGCTGACGCATTATGGTTCGCTTGTTTTGGCTGGCATTGGGAGGTGTGTGCGTCGGACTGGCAATTGCCGGTGCCGCCCTTCCTCTTTTGCCGACCACGCCCTTCCTGCTGCTGGCGGTCTTCGGCTTCGCGCGGAGCTCGCAGCGGCTGCACGACTGGCTGGTCGATCACAGGCATTTTGGCCCGATGATCCGGAACTGGCGCGAGCATGGCGGGATTGACCGCCGCTCCAAACTGCTTTCCGTCGCGGCCATGCTGGTGGCGCTTCTGGTCAGCTGGGCCGTCGGCGTCGGCCCGTATCTGCTGCTCGTCCAGGCGCTGGTTCTGGGTGCATCCGCGACCTTTATCCTCACCCGCCCGGACGGTCCGCGCCATCCGGAAAGCTGATGCGCCATTCATCTTGCTCGAAATCCGGGCAGCCTGTCTCAATTCCGGGCAATGGTGGTGCTGCGGCAAAAAATTGCATGAAACCGGTTGACCGCGCTTCGGGCGAAGGCCGCTGATTTCCCCGCGGCATCCGATCATGTCGCGACTCTGTGGATTGAACTGCTGGCGGCGACGGCCGCCAGCTCTTTTTCGCAGAGCGGGAAAATATCCCGCAGAATGACTATACGGTCAAAAATACGCACGAATAACTCTTCAAATGTCGCCTTGAAGAAAAATGTTGCGGTGCAGCATTCGGTGTCATAGGGTTGTCAAACAACGAGCCGCGATGACGCGGCCATATCACAGAGCGCGTTGATGGGGTCCGTCGCTGCCCGAAGGTAGTGAGGATCAACTTGCCCGGCGAAACAGGCGTTTCGCTATTGCGCGCAATATTCGTGCACAAGTCAGGTCCGAGTCGAACAAGCGGACCGTTCAATCAAGAACGGTTTCACCGCATGCGACCGGTGCGCGAGGCTCACCCGCAGGCGGTTCAAGGGATGGTTGCCAGAGCGGGGGGATCCCAATGATTGGCACAATGAAGACACGAAAGACACTTCTTGGCGGCGCGCTGGTCGCGCTGGCGGCCGGCGCACTTGTCGCCGGCCCGGCCCAGGCCGAGGTGTCCGAAGAAACCGCATTCGTTTTCAACACGCTGCTCTTCCTTATCGGCGGCTTCCTGGTCATGCTGATGGCGGCCGGGTTCGCGATGCTGGAGGTCGGCTTCGTGCGGACCAAGCACGCTGCCGCCATCTGCCTGAAGAATATCGCGCTCTACTCGATCGCGGGCATCATGTTCTATCTGGTCGGCTACCAGATCATGTATGGCGGCGAGACACCCTGGTTCGGCATGCCGGCAGTCTGGGGGCCGTCCGAACTGGCCGGCGACGCCGAAATCTCGCTGGAGACCGGTTATGCGGCAGCGTCCGACTGGTTCTTCCAGATGGTGTTCGTCGCGACCGCGGCCTCGATCGTGTCCGGCACGATCGCGGAGCGCGTCAAGCTCGGTCCCTTCTTCATCTTTGTCGTGGTGCTCACTGCCGTGATCTATCCCGTCCAGGGCTCCTGGGAATGGGGTGCCGGCTGGCTCGACAGCGATTTCGGCTTCTCCGACTTTGCCGGCTCGACGCTGGTTCACTCCACCGGTGGCTGGGCCGCGCTTGCCGGCGCGATCCTGCTGGGGGCCCGTACAGGCCGGTTCGGTCCGAATGCGACACCGATGGTGCCGTCCTCCCTGCCGCTCGCCACGCTGGGGACATTCATCCTCTGGTTCGGCTGGTTCGGCTTCAACGGCGCCTCGCAGCTCGCTATGGGCTCGGCTGCAGATGCGGTCGCCATCTCCCAGATCTTCGCCAATACGAACATGGCGGCCGCGGCCGGTGTCGTGACGGCCTATCTCCTGTCGATGGCGCTCGGCGGCGGCAAGGCCAATCTCGCCTACTGCCTGAACGGCGCGCTGGCCGGCCTGGTCTCGATCACGGCCGAACCCCTGACGCCGACCATCCTCGAAGCGATCGCCATCGGCGCGGTCGGTTCGGTGATCGCGACCTTCGGTGCGAAATTTCTCGAAGCTGTGCGCATCGATGACGTGGTGGGCGCCATTCCGGTCCACCTCTTTGCCGGCATCTGGGGGACGATGGCGGTTCCGCTGACCAATTCCGAAGCCTCCTTCTTCGGCCAGGCGGTCGGCGTCGGTGCCGTCGGTGCCTTTGTCTTCCTGTCCAGCTTCGTGGTCTGGCTGATCCTGAAGATCACGGTGGGTATCCGCCTGTCGCCGGACGCCGAGAATGTCGGCGGCGATCTGTCCGAGCTGGGTCATCCGGCGGGTTCGATCTTCGCCGCAATCGATCCGGGAAAGCCGGCGGCCCCGGCCGAGTAGCGGGGATTCCGGCTGGTGAGGCGACCCGGGCGGTCGCCAAGCCGGCCGGTCTGCCCGGGGCCGAACCGACCGACCCCCAATCCCGAAATGCCGCGGACACCTTCCGGTCCCGACCCGGACCGCCGCGGTCCCTGAAATCCGCGCCAGTCAAGCTGCGCGCACCCGAGACGCTGCGCTCGCGTCCGGCCGATGGCCCGCCGAGCAAGGCCTGACTATCAACGAGGAGTAACGAGATGAAAGCGAAATTCCTGACGGCCGTCCTGGCCCTTTCTGCCCTGACCGGTCCGGTCGCGGCCCAGACCATCGAGGGCAATGTCGCCCTGACGACCAACTATGTCTTCCGCGGCATTTCCCAGACCGGCGACGGTCCGGCAGTCTCCGGCGGCTTCGACGTCGCCGCCGAGAGCGGGCTTTATGCCGGGGTCTGGGGATCCAGTGTCGACTTCTCCGACGACACCACGATGGAGCTGGATCTCTATGGTGGCTATGGCTGGGAAGCTGGCGGCTTCGGCTTCGACATCGGCGGCATCTATTATGCCTATCCCGACAGCCCGGACGGCCAGAATTTCTTCGAGGTCTATGGCGGGGTGAGCCATGCGCTCGGTCCGCTCGAATGGGACGCCAACCTGGCCTACTCGCCGGAATTCTACGGTGAGATCGGTCCGGGCTGGTATGTATCGACGGGTCTCGCCCTGCCGATCAACGAAACTGTCTCGATCGATGCCCGCGTCGGCGCCAGCCGGTTCGACGACCTTTCCTCGGCCGACTATGAGGACTACCAGCTGGGTATCTCTGGCACGGTGTTCGAGAATATCGGCTGGGATATCCGCTATTTCAGCGCGTCCGATGGCGGTGATGACGGCGTCTTTGCCACCATCTCGCAATCCTTCGGCGGATAATGCGGACGGCGGGCAGGACTGTCCTGCCCGCCATTCCTGTCAGTCCGTCCGGTCCGGCGCGGTTTCCAGTTCGATCCGTGTGATCCGTCCTTCGGAACCCACCGCCCAGCCGGCGGTGCCGTCCGGAGCAAAGGCAATCGCGTGATGGCCGTCCAGCGCATCCCAGGACACCCAGATCTCGCCGCTGTTGCGGGAAATATCCGTGCCATTGGGGCCGGTTGCGATAAGGGTGTCCGGATGGCCCGGCAGGTGGGTGACGGCCGAGCGGTAGCCGAGCGGGGGCTCCAGGGCGCCGTCCCAGCTGTTGCCGCCATCGTCGGACCAGGCGAAATTGCCGGTCCGGTCGTCCTCAGCCGAAAAATCGCCACCGACGATGACGATCCGCTCACCGGTCGCGTCAATCGAGAAGACGCCGGCGCTGGACCGGCCGGCCGCGAGGGGCGTATCGGCGACGCTCCAGCTTTCCCCGAAATCGCAGCTGCGCAGCATACGCGCGGTCGCAGCGCCGCCTGTCCCGATGAAGGCGCAGCCAGACGCGGTCAGGGCCATGGCGCTGTCGGACGCGGCAAAGCCGGCTTCTCCCTCCAGCGCTTCCGGCGCGTCCTCGACGGCCCGCCAGGTCTCGCCGCCATCGCCGGTCAGCAGGATGAGGAAACGCCCGTCGACCGGGTCGGAAAAGGCGATCCCGTAGAGGTCGTTCCAGAAGTCCAGCCCGTCGAAAAAGGCCTCACCGGTCGGGTCTTCCCAGACCGTCTCGAAACTCGCGCCACCATCCTCGGTCAGATAGAGCCGTGCGGGCTGTCCGGCCGTGAAGAACAGGGCCCGGTCGGCGCTAAAGGCATGGACCGAGCGCAGGTCGAGCCCCTCGGCACCGGGAATCCGGGTCAGCGTCCAGTTCGTACCGCCATCGGCCGTGCGCAGGACCTGCCCGTCGGGGGCGCCGATCCAGGCGATCTGCGCATCGACCACTGAAAGGCCGCGCAGGCTGGCACCGGTCCCGCTGTGCTGGGCAATCACCTGCGCATCCAGGCGTGCCGGCGGCGTGGCGCCGGGCGAGCAGGCTGCCGCCGATACGAGCGCGGTCGCGGCGAGAAGGGGGGCGAGCGGTTTCACTCGCCCAGTCCCAGCAGCGCAGCGCTGTCACAATGCCAGCATGTGTCGGCACCGATCGGGCTGCCCGGCGGGATATCCGTATCGCTCAGGCTGGGCGTCTCTCCACGGTCGAACCGGTCCAGCCCCGCCTCGATCGCGCGGGCCAGCCACAGGCGGTGCGCCGCGTCGGCGCCGCTGTCGCGCCGGCCGGGGGCCTCGGCCGCCAGGGCTTCCAGGCGCTGGCGGGCCAGTGCAGCAACAGCCGGCGAGCCCTGGGCGACCAGGTCGAGCAGCTGGTCGGCATACTCGGTCTGGATCGCGAAACGGACCGGCTGCAGGCGGGCGGCCTCTCCGCGCGGGGTCTGCATGAGCTGCGTTTCGATCCGGTCGAGGAGTTCTTCCGGCGACATCTGGCTGTTGTCGCGCGCGTGCTGATCGGCAAGGCGGGCCATGCGTCCCGGTGCCAGCATGGCATCGAGGGTGATCCGTGCGGCGGCGCCGGCGGCAGCCGTGCGGCTGAAGGCGGGATAGGCCGGGCTGTCGAACAGTTCGCGCGTTGCGGCGGCGTCATAGTCGGCGAAAGGTGACGGGGCCATCAGTGCCAGGACGCGGTCGGAGATGTCCAGCGTTTGCGGGTCGAGAGTTGCCAGAAGCGCGTGCAGCGCGCGGCGCTGGTCGGCGGCTGCGACCGGGCGCAGCCCGTTCTGGCTGCCCCTGTTGAGCTCATAGTCGAACACCACGCCGCCGATCGCCTTGGCGGCGGCCTCGGCCTGGTAGCGGTGGTAGAGATAGATCGGCGAGAACACGTCGCGCAGCGAGCTGGCGGGCAGGCCTCCGGCGAGCACGTGCGGCCCGAAAGCCTCGAGCGCGGCTGCGCGGACGGCGAGCGTCTCCGTCAGGCTGTCCGCCGCGTCGGCGCCATTGTCCCAGAGATTGGCCTGGGGATGGGCGCTGTCATTGCCGCGGGCATGCCGGTCGGTGATGTAGAGCAGGCCGTCGGCGCGGGCTTCGGTGAGGATGCGGTCCAGCGCGGCCGCTTCGGTATCGCCCTCGCCGAACTCGCCATAGAGCCAGGTGATCGCCACCTTGTCCCATTCGCCGATGCCGGTGTCGTAAGCGCGCGAGGTGTCGATCTCGCCCGCATTGTCCAGCGTCACGAGCGGGGCGGGGTAGTCCATCACCGAGGCCCGGTCAGAGACCGAGGCCGCGAAGTTGTGAGCAAGGCCGATCGTGTGGCCGACCTCGTGCGCGGAGAGCTGGCGGATACGGGCCAGGGCCAGTTCCAGCGGATCGTCCGCCGCGCCGGAGCCGGTGCCGTCGGCGCCAAGCAGGCCTTCGAAAATCATCCGGTCCTGCCGCACGCGCTGGCTGCCCAGGATGACATGTCCCTTGATGATCTCGCCGGTGCGCGGATCGACAACCGATGCACCATAGGACCAGCCGCGGGTCTGGCGGTGCACCCACTGGATGATGTTGTAGCGGATATCCAGCGGGTGGGCGTCTTCGGGCAGAAGCTCGACCCGGAAGGCGTCTTCATAGCCGGCCGCCTCGAAGGCCTCAGCCCACCAGGACGCGCCTTCGATCAGGGCGTCGCGGATCAGGGGCGGTGTGCCGCGGTCGAGATAGTAGACGATGGGCTCGACCACGGGGCCGCTTTCGGCCGTCGGGTCGATGCGCTCCAGCCGGTGCCGGATGGCGTAGGAGCGGCGGACCGGCTCGTCGAGCGGTGCAGCCATGTCGTAGAAATCGAGCGTGATCGCGCCTGAGCGGTCGTCCGCCTCCCGGATGGACTGGCCGGCCTCGGGCAGGGCCGAGAAGGAGTGGTGCACGGTCAGCGTCACCGAACGCGGATCGGGTGTGACGGCGCGGACTTCCGACCCTGGATCGCCGCCGGACAGGGTCAGGAGGGCGTCGATCTCGACATTCAGCGGAAAGGCGAGCGCCTGGTCAGTCAGCGGCGCGCTGCGGTCGCTGTCGATGGAGAAATTGCCCTGGCCGGAATCGGAGAGCTGGCCGGCCGTGCCGACCGGGTCGCGGGTCAGGAAGCCGGAGAGGTCGATCAGCACGCGCTCGCCATCCTCGGCGACGATGTCGGTGCTCCAGATGACCGAGCGGGCGAAGGATTGCCGGGTCGCGCGGGCTTCGTCGGGGCCGGCGCCCAGCGTGCGGTAGCCGGTATTCTCGAACTCGGCGAAGACGCGGTCATTGACGCGGAAGAAGCGCAGGATCTGCGACGATGTGCCCAGCCCTCGGTCGAGACCGACCGGATTGGAACCCAGACCGGATGTCAGGCGGGCGGTGTAGATCATGCGGCCCAGGGAACCGTCGTCCTGCTCGGAGAACTCGGCGAGGATGCGGCCGTCGCCGGTGTCGACATGCAGCGGGAAGAAGCCGTCGCGGCGCTCAAGCCCGTCGGTTTCCTCGGACCAGTCCTGGGCGAGGGCGGCCGGGGCCATGGCGAAGGCGAGCGCGCAGCTAGCGGCGCGCCAAAGGCTAACGGTTTTCATGATCTTGAAGTCTCCTGATCCCCTGTTCGGCGCTCACGCTAGCGACTGGCCGGACGCCTGTCACCATGGGCGCGCGCCGGGATCCGGCACGGATCAGCCTGTTGTGCCGCGGACATAGTCGCCGGACTTGCCGCCGCGCTTTTCCTCCAGCTGGACGTCGGTGATGCGGATCGCCTTGTCCAGCGCCTTGGCCATGTCATAGAGCGTCAATGCCGCCACGGAGGCGGCTGTCAGCGCTTCCATCTCGACGCCGGTCTTGCCGTCGGTCGCGACTTCGGCCCGCACCAGAAAGGCCTGCGCGGTTTCGTCAGGCTCGATGGCGACGCGGGCGCGGGTGAGCGGCAGCGGGTGGCAGAGCGGGATCAGGTCGGCGGTCCGCTTTGACGCCATGATACCGGCGAGTTCCGCGGTCCGGATCGCATCGCCCTTGGGGCCGGCCCCGTCGCGGATCGCCGTGAAGGCTGCCTGGTTCATGAAAACCCGGGCCGAGGCGATGGCGAGCCGGGTCGAGACGGGCTTGTTGCCGACATCGACCATGCGCACGCGTCCGTCCTTGTCCTGATGGGTGAGTCCGCTCATCGCGCCCGAGCTCCTATGCGTCTTCGCTGGCCATCTGGTCGAGCCAGAAATCGGCCGCCTGGCGATCGGTATCCGCAGCATCGACCCAGTGGCTGCCGCGGGCTGTGTGCACGCGTTTCCAGAAGGGCGCCTCGGTCTTGAGAAGGTCGATCATATAGCCGACCGCGTCGAGGGCGGCCCGGCGATGGGGGGCGGTGGCGCCGACGAAGACGATGGGCTCGCCCGGCGTCATGCGGCCGACCCGGTGGTGGATCACGGCCCGGTCCAGCTGCCAGCGCTGCGCGGCGGTCCGGGCGATCCGGGCGAGCGCCTGATCGGTGACGCCGGGATAATGTTCCAGTTCAAGCGCGGTCAGCCCGTCTTCCTGGCGCACCTGGCCGAGAAAGCTGGCGACACCGCCGGCCGAGAGATCGGCACCGGCCAGGCTTGCCAGCTCCGCGGCCGGATCGAGGGTGGTGTCGATGATCCCGGTGTCGATGCGCGCCATCTCAGCCTCCCGTGAAGGGCGGGCAGAAGGCCAGTATGTCGCCGTCGGCCAGTGCGGCCGGACGCGGCACGATGGCGTCATTCAGGATCAGCCTGACGGAGGGGTGTGCCAGGGCTTCGGCGGCGGCATCGGTCTCGCGCAGGCGGGCGATCACGGCCTCGCTGTCGGCGGCGCCCTCCGGCAGGTCGAGCGTCTCGCCGGGGCGGCCCATCCGGTCGCGCAGGGCGGCGACATATCTGACGGTAATCTGCATGCGCGGTCAGCCTCCGGTGCGGGCCATGTTGCGAGTGACCGCCGGCGCGCCGCCGCGGGCGATCGAGAAATCATGCGCCTCCGGCTTGATCGCCATCGCCGTGTCGATCAGCCGGTCAACCGCACCGGGGCCGCCGGTGCGCAGGGCGCCACGCAGGTCGAGATCGTCATCATGACCCAGGCAGGTGTGCAGCGTGCCGGTACAGGTCATGCGGATGCGGTTGCAGCCGGCGCAGAAATTCGCGGTCAGCGGCGTGATGAAGCCGACCCGCCCGCCGGTCTCGCCAATGCGCACATAGCGCGCCGGACCGCCTGTGCTGTCGGGCAGATCGGTCAGCGTCCAGCGCTGTTCCAGACGGTCGCGGATCGCGGTGAGGGGTAGGAATTGGTCGGCCCGGTCCGATCCCACATCGCCGACCGGCATGACCTCGATCAGGGTGAGGTCGAAACCCTGCTCATGGGCCCATTCGATCATCGCCGGGATTTCGTCCTCGTTTTCATTCCTGAGGGCGACCGTGTTGATCTTGATGCCGATTCCGGCGCGCCGTGCGGCCTCGATCCCCCTGAGTGTACAGGCGATGTCGCCGCCGCGGGTGAGGCGCGCGAACCTGTCACCTTGCAGTGTATCAAGTGATACATTGATGCGACACAGGTGCGACATAGCGAGCGCATTGGCGTGACGTTCCAGTTGCGTTGCGTTCGTTGTCAGGGTGAGCTCGTCGAGCCCGCTGCCGACATGCCGGCCGAGATTTTCGATCAGCCGGACGACATCGCGCCGGACGAGAGGCTCGCCGCCGGTGATGCGGATTTTCCGGATGCCGCGGCGGATGAAGGTTTCCGCGACGGTGGTGAGCTCTTCCAGCGTCAGAAGTTCGGATTTGGGCAGAAAGTCCGGCCGTTCCGCCATGCAGTAGACGCAACGCAGGTCGCAGCGGTCGGTCACCGACAGGCGCAGATACTCGATCCGGCGGCCGAAGCGGTCGGTCAGCGCCTCGCTGGCGGGGATAAAGGCGGGGGTGCGGTCCAAATCCTGTGTCTTTCGCCCTGTATTGAGTGTCCGGTCCTGACCCTATCGGGTGCGCCGGCGATTGACGACCGGCCTCACGCCGTCCTCCGGCAAGTGTGATCGCGCTGAAGGATTTTCCGGCGCGCACCGCCATTCTCGCATGATCTGGTGTGACCGGGGATAAGTTTCAACGAATGTTCTCTGTGACCGGGAGATTGTCCAACCATCTTGTGTTGCGCTGCAGCGGCGCCGGTCGGATCGAGGAATAAAATTGCAGTTGAAGTGCCGTTGTGTTTCTGACAAGGCATAAGCATCCCTTCAAATCGGGATATCGGGCAAAAAGTGCTAAAGGGTCGCGTGGCCGCCATCTTGTGCGGCGGCGGGGTCTGTGCTGCACTAGCGAATTCGTGACCAGATGAGGGGCATCGCTTGCTGAGATTTGTAGACATCGACCAGGCCTATCCGGAGAAGCGTTCCGAGACGGAAAGACGGCAGGATTTCAACGAGATCTATCGTCCGTTCGACCCGGTGAAGGCGAAGGACCAGGCGTCGCGGTGTTCGCAATGCGGCATTCCCTTCTGCCAGTCCGGCTGTCCGCTGCACAACAATATCCCCGACTGGCTGATGCTCGCGGGCGAGGGGCGGCTGGAAGAGGCCTACGAGATCTCCTCGGCGACCTCGACCATGCCGGAGATCTGCGGCCGCATCTGTCCCCAGGACCGTCTGTGCGAAGGCTCCTGCGTGGTGGAGAAGTCCGGCCATGGCGCCGTGACCATCGGCGCGGTCGAGCAATACATCACCGACACGGCCTGGAAA
This sequence comes from Maricaulis virginensis, assembly GCF_027922185.1. Lineage (NCBI taxonomy): Bacteria > Pseudomonadati > Pseudomonadota > Alphaproteobacteria > Maricaulales > Maricaulaceae > Maricaulis > Maricaulis virginensis. The sequence goes on from NZ_BSFE01000003.1 coordinate 112,549, forward strand.
GAAGGCTGGGTGAAGCCGATCCGTCCGGGCGCGCCGCGCGGCGCAAGCGTCGGCATTGTCGGGTCCGGCCCGGCCGGCCTGGCGGCCGCGGAAAAGCTGTGCGAGGCCGGCTATGCGGTGACGGTCTATGAGCGCTCCGACCGCGCCGGCGGACTTTTGATGTACGGCATTCCCGGCTTCAAGCTGGACAAGGCCGTCGTGCAGCGCCGGCTCGACCGGCTGACCGAGGCCGGCGTGGAGATCCGCACCGGTTTCGAGGTCGGCCGCGATGCGACGCTGGCCGATCTGCGCAGTGAGCATCATGCGGTCCTGCTGGCGACCGGCGTCTATGCCGCGCGGCAGCTGACCTGTCCGGGTGCGGGCGACGGGGTCATCGCGGCGCTGGACTATCTCACCCGCTCCAATCGCAATGATCTGGGCGATGCGCCGGACAGCGGCGACCGCCTGTCCGCCAAGGGCAAGCGTGTCGTGGTGATCGGCGGCGGCGACACGGCGATGGACTGCGTGCGCACGGCCGTGCGCCAGGGCGCGGCCTCCGTGACCTGCCTCTATCGCCGCGACCGCGAGAACATGCCGGGCTCGGCCCGCGAGGTGAAGCACGCCGAGGAAGAGGGCGTCGTTTTCGAATGGCTGTCCTCGCCGCTCGCCGTGCTGACCAAGGGCGAGGCGATCACCGCCGTGCGCGTGCAGGGCATGCGCCTGGGCGCGCCGGACGTGTCCGGCCGCCGCGCACCGGAGCCGGAACCGGGCCGCACTTTCGATGTCGGCGCCGACATGGTGATCTCGGCCCTGGGCTTTTCGCCGGAAGACATTCCGGCCCTGTTCCAGGCGCCGGATCTGGAAACCCACCGGGATGGCCGGATCGATGGCGATCTGGCTACCAAGATGACCAGCCTGGACGGCGTCTTCGTCGCCGGCGATCTGCATCGCGGTGCCTCGCTGGTCGTCTGGGCGATCCGCGACGGCATGGATGCCGCCCGCTCGATCGAGAGCTATCTGTCGAACCGCCTTCAGGTTCTGGGAGCTGCCGAATGACACACCAAACCTGGAATGAGGCCCGCACGCGGGCCGGCTTGTCCCTGCTCGAAAGCACGGGTCTGTGGCGTCCGGAAGACGAGCGTGATGCCTGCGGCGTCGGCCTGATCGCCGACATGCAGGGCCGCGCCCGCCGCGACATCGTGGAACTGGCCATCGACGCCCTCAAATCGGTCTGGCACCGCGGCGCGGTCGATGCCGACGGCCTGACCGGCGACGGGGCCGGCCTGCGCGTCGGCGTGCCCCAGGACTTCTTCAAGGCGGCCGTGGCCCGCACCGGTCACGAGCCGGAACGCGGCGATGTCATCGTCGGCATGGTCTTCCTGCCACGCACGGATTTCGGCGCTCGCGAACGGGCCCGGGCGATCATCGAAGCGGAAATCCTGCGCGAGGGCTTCGCCTTTTATGGCTGGCGCCAGCCGCCGGTCGACACCTCGGTGCTGGGCGACAAGGCGCGCGCCACCCTGCCGGAAATCGAGCAGGTGCTGTTCCGCGATCCGCGCGGCCGCGACATCGATACGGTCGAGCGCATGCTCTACATCGTGCGCCGGCGCATCGAGCGGCGCGCGCGCGAGGAGAATCTGCGCGACCTCTATGTCTGCTCCCTGTCCTCGCGCGACGTGATCTACAAGGGCCTGTTCCGCGCCCAGGATATTGACGGTTTCTTCCACGATCTGCGGCACCGGGACTTCGTCTCGCCCTTCGCCATTTTCCACCAGCGCTATTCCACCAACACCTTCCCGGAATGGCGGCTGGCCCAGCCTTTCCGGATGCTGGCGCACAATGGCGAGATCAACACGATCCGCGGCAATACCAACTGGATGAAGAGCCACGAGATCCACATCGCCGAAACCGCCTTTCCTGGCGAGGAGCGCGATGTGCGGCCGGTGATCCAGCCGGGCGCGTCGGACAGTGCGGCGCTCGACCAGGCCTTCGAGATCCTGGTGCGGGCCGGGCGCTCGGCACCGATGACCAAGACCATCCTCATCCCCGAGGCCTGGTCCAAGCGTGCCGACGTGATGCCGGAAGGCTGGGCGCGCATGTATGAATACTGCAATGCGGTGATGGAGCCCTGGGACGGGCCGGCCGCGATCGCCGCCTTCGACGGGCGCTGGGCCATCGCCGGCATGGACCGCAACGGGCTGCGGCCGATGCGCTATGCCACGACCGAGGACGGTATCCTGGTCGCCGGGTCGGAGACCGGCATGGCGCCGATCGACCAGTCCAGAGTGGTCGAGCGCGGCTCGATCACGCCGGGCCGGCTGATCGCGCTGGATATCGAGAACGGCCGCTTCTACCGCGAGCAGGAAATCCTCGACGAGCTGAGCGAACAGCATCCCTATTCGCGCTGGCTGGGCGAGATGGAAGATATCGAGCCGGTGATCGGCCCGGGTGCCGAAACACAGGCCTACAGCGATGACGAGCGCACGCGGCGCCAGGCCGCCGCCGGCTTCTCCTTCGAGGGGATCGAACTGGTGCTGAACGCCATGGCCGAGGACGGCAAGGAAGCCGTCGGCTCGATGGGCGATGATGCGCCGCTGGCCGTGCTGTCGGAAAACTACCGGCCGCTCTCGCACTTCTTCCGGCAGAATTTCTCCCAGGTCACCAACCCGCCGATCGACCCGCTGCGCGAAGGCCGGGTGATGGGTCTGAAGACCCGGTTCCGCAATCTTGGCAATATCCTGGCCCAGGGCGAGGCGCGCGCCAGCGTGCTGGTGCTCGACAGCCCGATCCTGACCAATGGCGCCTATGAGCGCTGGCGCGAGCATATGGGCGGGGCGGTCAAGGAGATCGACTGCCTGCTGCCGGTCGAGGGTGCGACGGGCAATGGCCACACCCTGCGCAAGGCGCTGGACGGTGTGATCGCCGAAGCCGTCGCTGCCGTGCGTGACGGTGCGGCCCACCTGGTGCTGACCGACCACCGCCAGGACGACAGGCGGGCGGCGCTGCCGATGATCCTGGTGGCCGGCGCGGTGCATTCCACACTGACCCGAGAGGGGCTGCGCAATTTCTGCTCGATCAATGTGCGTTCCGCGGAGTGTTTCGACTCCCACTATGCCGCCGTGCTGATCGGTCTCGGTGCGACGACGGTGAACCCCTATCTCGCCTTTGACACGGTCACCGCGGGACGCGAGACCATGGGCGGCGATCCCTGGGCCCAGGGCCGGGCGCGCCGGCTGAAGGACGCGCTGGATGGCGGGCTGCTGAAAATCCTGTCCAAGATGGGCATCTCGATCATCTCCTCCTATCGCGGGGGCTGTAATTTCGAGGTGCTCGGACTGTCGCGCGCCCTGGTGGAAGCCTATCTGCCGGGCGTGGTCAGCCGCATTTCCGGGATCGGCCTGCCGGGTCTGGAAGCGCGCACGGTCGACCTGCACCGCAAGGCCTGGGCGGGCGCGGCGCGCCTGCCGATCGGCGGCTTCTACCGCCAGCGGGCGTCCGGCGACCGGCACGCCCTGTCGGCGCGCGTGATCGACGAGCTGCAGACGGCGGTGAAGGATAACGACGCCTCGGCCTGGGGCCGCTATCGCGAAGCGGTCGCCGCCCAGGGGCCGATCCATCTGCGCGATCTGATCGACATGCGTCCGCTGGGGCCGGGCATCGGGCTCGACCGGGTGGAATCGATCAACGGTATCCGCCGGCGTTTCGTGACGCCGGGCATGTCGCTGGGCGCCCTGTCGCCGGAAGCGCATGGTGCGCTGAATGTGGCGATGAACCGGATCGGCGCGAAATCGGTGTCCGGCGAGGGCGGCGAGGACCCGGTCCGCTACAAGCCGATGCCCAATGGCGACAACATGAATTCGGCGGTCAAGCAGATCGCGTCGGGCCGTTTCGGCGTGACCGCGGAATATCTCAACCAGTGCCGCGAGTTCGAGATCAAGGTCGCCCAGGGCGCCAAGCCCGGCGAGGGCGGGCAATTGCCCGGCTTCAAGGTGACCGAATTCATCGCCCGCATGCGGCATGCGACGCCGGGCGTCAGCCTGATCTCGCCGCCGCCGCACCATGATATCTATTCCATCGAGGACCTGGCGCAGCTGATCTACGATCTCAAGCAGATCAATCCGAAGGCGCGCGTCGGTGTGAAACTGGTGGCGGCCGCGGGCGTCGGCGCCGTCGCGGCGGGTGTCGCCAAGGCGAATGCCGACATCATCAACATTTCCGGCTCGGTCGGCGGGACCGGCGCTGCGGCGCTGACCTCGATCAAGTTTGCCGGCGGACCGCTGGAACTCGGCCTGGCCGAGGCCCACCAGATGCTGTCGCTCAACGGGCTGCGCGAACGCGTCACCCTGCGGGCCGATGGCGGGATCCGCACCGGCCGCGACGTGGTGATTGCCGCCATGCTGGGCGCCGAGGAATTCGGTATCGGCACGGTGTCGCTCCTGGCGCTGGGCTGTCTGATGGTGCGCCAGTGCCATTCCAATACCTGCCCGGTCGGGGTGTGCACCCAGGACGAGGATCTGCGCGCCCGCTTTGGCGGTTTCCCGGACCATGTGGTCAATCTGATGACTTTCCTGGCGCAGGATGTGCGCGAGATCCTGTCGGGTCTCGGCGCGGCTTCGCTGGAAGACGTGATCGGCCGTTCCGATCTTCTCGCCCAGGTCTCGCGCGGCTCGGAATCGCTGGACGATCTCGACCTGTCGCTGATCATGTCGCGCGCCGACGCGGTGGAGCGGCCTGCCCGCTCGACCCGCAGCCAGCGCAACGAGGTCACGCCCAGCCTGGACGAGCAGATCATCGCCGATGCCGCTCCGGCCTTCGACCGCGGCGAGAAGATGCAGCTGGACTATGGCGTGAAGAATACCGACCGCACGGTGGGTACGCGCACCTCCTCGGAGATTGTCACGCGCTTCGGTCCGGACGGTCTGGGCGAGGATCATCTCACCCTGCGCCTGCGCGGTTCGGCCGGTCAGTCGCTGGGGGCGTTCGCGGCGCGCGGTCTGCGCATCGAGCTGGACGGCGATGCCAATGACTATGTCGGCAAGGGCCTGTCCGGCGCGACCCTGATCGTGCGGCCCTATGGCGGGTCCAGCCCGGCCAACGAGGCCCACGCCATCATCGGCAATACCTGTCTTTACGGCGCCACCTCCGGCCGCCTGTTTGCGGCGGGCCGGGCCGGCCAGCGCTTTGCCGTGCGCAATTCCGGCGCCGAGACGGTGGTCGAGGGCTGCGGCACGAATGGCTGCGAATACATGACCGGCGGCACGGCCGTGATCCTCGGTCCGGTGGGCGATAATTTCGCGGCCGGCATGACCGGCGGCGATGCCTTCGTCTATGATCCCGACCGGCGGCTCGATGCCCGGCTCAACCCGGAAACCGTGCTGGCCTTCGATCTGGAAGGCGAGGCCGAGCAGCGCTGCCTGGCGCTGATCGAGGCCCATGCGAAGGCCACCGGATCGGTCGTGGCAGCCCGTCTGCTGGCGGCCTGGGAGGCCGAGCGCGGCTATTTCGTGCACCTGCGCGGCGAGGAAGTGGTCAAGCGGGAACGCGTCCGTCTGACCCCGGCCAATGAGAGCCGCTCGGCCTGACGAAAACCTGTATTGCGGTGCAGCAGAGGCATTGGTTCCGGCCCGGGAACAGCGTAAGAGGTCGCCAGTTTTTCTCGTGGCCTCGCGCTCCGGCTTGCCGGCGTGTCCGTCTGGCCCCGATCGACCGGCCGTAAGGAGCATGCGATGCGGATCGACAAAATCTCCGCGGGTGAGAACCCGCCCGAGGACATCAACGTCATCATCGAAGTCCCGGTGGGCGGTCAGCCCGTCAAATACGAGATGGACAAGGATGCCGGTACGCTCTTCGTCGACCGCTATCTGCACACGCCGATGAGCTATCCGTGCAATTACGGCTTCATGCCGCACACCCTGTCCGAGGACGGCGACCCGATCGACGTCATGATCATCGGTCACACCACGCTGGTGCCGGGCTGTGTCGTGCGCGCCCGTCCGATCGGCGTGCTGATGATGGAAGACGAGAGCGGTCTGGACGAGAAAATCCTCTGCGTGCCGCACCACAAGCTGTCGCCGCTCTATGACGAGATCAAGGAATATGGCGATGTCGCCCAGCCGCAGCTGATGCGCATCAAGCATTTCTTCGAGCACTACAAGGATCTCGAGCCCAACAAGTGGGTGAAGGTCACCGGCTGGGGCGACAGCGCCAAGGCCCGCCAGCTGATCCTCGAGTCGATCGAACGCGCCGGCCCGGACGCGTAGGTCGAAGCTCGATGCCGACATGCAAAGCCCCGGTCGGAAGGCCGGGGCTTTTTCTTTCCTCCCCATGGAATGGGGAGGGGGACCCGCGAAGCGGGGGAGGGGCCGCTGCGGTACGCGGCGGAATGGAGGAGCGAGGTTCGAACGCCCCCGGCGCTTTGCGCCGCCCCTTCGACCCGATGCTGCGCATCGGCCCACTTCCCCACGATGTGGGGAAGAAAATCTCAGATCCGCCGTCTGAAATCCCGCAGGATCTCCCGGGCCGCGTTGTGGCCGGGGGCGCCGGTGACGCCGCCGCCGGGATGGGTGCCGGAGCCGCACTGATAGAGGCCTTTCACCGGGCTGCGATGATCGGCATGGCCCAGTACGGGGCGGGCGGAGAAGAGCTGGTCGAGGCTCAGCGCGCCGTGGAAGATGTCGCCGCCGACCAGGCCGAATGTGCGCTCCAGATCCTTCGGTGACAGGATCTGCCGGCCGAGGACCAGACCGGAAAAGCCCGGCGCCCAGCGCTCCACCGTGGCGATCATGTGGTCGGCCACCGCGTCGCGGCAATCGTCCCAGTCGCGCCCGCCGGGCAGGACGGGAGCGACATGCTGGCAGAACAGGCTGGCGACATGCTGTCCCGGCGGGGCGAGCGTGTCGTCGAGCGTCGAGGGGATCAGCATCTCGATCACCGGTTCGCGCGACCAGCCCTCGCGCCGGGCATCGCTCCAGGCGCGGTCCATATAGTCCAGGCTGGGGGCGATAATGATGCCGGCGGTGAGGTGGTCGCCCGGTTCGGGCCGGGCGGTGAAACGCGGCAGGTCCTTCAGCGCGACATTCATCCGGAACGTGCCCGAGCCGCAGCGATAATGGGCGATGCGTTCGCGGAAATCGGCGGGCAGCTGGGCGTCGTCGACCATGGTGCCGCCGAACAGGAGTTTCGGGTTGAGATTGGAGACGACGGCGCGGGCGCGGATCGTCTCGCCGCTTTCCAGCACCACGCCCTGGGCCCGGCCCTTTTCGGCGATCACTTCGCGCACGGCTGCGCCGGTGCGCAGCACGACGCCGCGCTCGCGGCAGCAGGCCGCCATCGCCTGGGTGATCGCGCCCATGCCGCCGATCGCATGCCCCCAGGCGCCCTTCTTGCCGTTCACCTCGCCGAACAGATGGTGCAGCAGCACATAGGCGCTGCCGGGCGTGTAGGGACTGGCGAAATTGCCGACAATGCCGTCAAAGCCGAACAGCGCCTTGATCGGTTCGCTCTCGAACCAGCCGTCCAGCCAGTCGCCGGCGGACTTGGAGAAAAGGTCGAGCAGGTCGCGCTTGGCGGTCATCGACAGCCCGCCCAGCCGGCCGCCCAGTCCGAGCGCCTTGAACAGGTCGGGCAGGGCGCCGGTCAGGCTGCCCTCGCGCAGATTGGGCGGGGTTTCCAGCACCAGCTGGCGCAGCGTGTCGGCGATGGTTTCCAGCCGTGCTTCGTATTCGCCAAGGCGGGCGGCGTCGCGGGTGGAGAATTTCGCGACCTCGTCATGCGTCAGGCCTGGTCCGGCGAGCAGACAGCCCTCATCCAGCGGCAGGAAATTGCCGACCTTGCGCTCGACGATCCTGAGGCCGTGCCGGTGCAGGTCGAGATCGGCGATCACTTTCGGATTGAGCAGGGAGACGGTGTAGGCGGCGACGGAATTGCGGAAACCGGGATGGAATTCCTCGGTGACCGCCGCCCCGCCCAGCACGTCGCGCCGTTCCAGCACGGTGACTTTCAGGCCGGCTGCCGCCAGATAGGCGGCGCAGACGAGGCCGTTATGGCCGCCGCCGATCATCACGATATCGGTGTCCGGCGCGGTCCGGGCGGCGGGTTTCAGCACGGCGTTCATGGCCGGCGAGTTTCCACGGCGCCCATGAAAAGCGCAATCCCGCGCGCAGGTTGTGGCGTCAGGCAAAGGCGCCGGCGACATCGCGCGCCAGTACGAGGGCGCGGCCGCGGGCGACCAGAGTGCCGTCCTGTGTGCGGCAGGTGGTGGCGAGGTCCACCAGATGCTTGTCCGGCCGCAGGCGGGTGATCTCGACCGTCGCGGTCACGGGCGCGTCCAGCGGCGCATCGGCGAGAAACTCGGTTTCCTGCTTGAGATAATTCGTACCCTGGCCGGGCAGGTCGACGCCCAGGAGATAGGAAAACATCCCGTTGATCAGCGCTTCGGGCACGCTGGTGCCGCTGTCGGGGGCACCCGTGAGACGCTGCAGGGCGTCGATATCGGCGCGGGTGAAAGTGCGGGTCGTCTGTGCGCTCAGGCCTTCGCTCAGCGGCATGGGGCCACCTCCGTTTCGCCGCGGCAGGTCACTTCGCCATCGGCCAGCCGGGTCACGGTGAGGGCGATTGTGATCCGGTCCGCGGTCTCGCCGGTCGTCTCGGCTTCAAAGCGCAGGGCTTCACCGGCGGGCGAGGGGGCGGGATACATGGTCGACTGGCGGATCTGCCGTCCGCCGGGCACGATCTCCTCGACCAGGCCGCGCAGCACCGAACACAGGAGCGCGCCATGCGCGACAGTGCGGCCGAACCGGGTGCGGGCCGAGAAGTCCGGGTCGACATGGATCGGGTTATCGTCGCCGGAGAGGGCGGCGAAGGCGTCGAAATCGGCCTGGGTGAAGGTCTTCTCCAGCGTCGCGCGGCGGCTCATGTGAGAGCCTCGGGCACGGGCAGGAGATGCTTCTGGACCTTGCCGGCAGCGGTGCGGGGCAGGTCGTCGGTGAAGCGGAAATGGCGCGGCACCTTGTAGGCGGCGAGCCGTTCGCGGCACCAGTCCGACAGGGTTTTCGCGTCGGCGCTCCGGCCCTGGCGCAGGATGATGTGGGCGCAGCCCACCTCGCCCCATTTCTCGTCGGGCACGCCGGCGACGGCGGCTTCCTGCACGGCCGGGTGGAGGGACAGCACGTTCTCGACCTCGGCCGGATACACGTTCTCGCCGCCGGAGATGTACATCTCCTTGATCCGGCCGGCGACATAGCAATAGCCCTCGTCGTCGAAGCGGCCGAGATCGCCGCTCTTCAGCCAGCCATCGGGTGTGAAGAGGGCGGCGGTTTCCTCCGGCCGCTGCCAGTAGCCCGGGGTGAGGCCGGGGCCGAAGAACTGGATCTCGCCGGTCTCGCCGGGCGGCAGGGCGCGGCCGTCCGGTCCGGCGACGCGCGCCTCGACAAGCACCTGCGCCTTGCCCACCGAGCCGATCTTGCGCAGGGCGTTGGCCTCATCGGAGAGGAAGGCGGTGGGCCCGGTCTCGGTCATGCCGAACCCGTTGCACACCAGCGCCCCCTTGCGGGCCATGGTCTCGACCAGCACGTCCGGCAAGGGCGCGCCGCCGCAGGACCAGTGGCGCAGCCGGGTCAGTTCGGTGGTTTCGAAATCGGGATGCAGGGTCAGTTCGCGATAGACCGCCGGCACGCCGATGAAGACATCCAGCTCGCCGGCATCGATCAGGGCCAGCGTTGCGGCCGGATCGAAGCCGGGCAGGATGTGCACCTTGCCGCCGTTTATCAGCACCGGGAGGGTGTGAAGATTGATGCCGGCCGTGTGGAAGAGCGGCAGGAAGTTCAGCGTCGCATCGCCCGGACGCAGGCCGATCGCCTGGCCGATATTGATCGCGTTCACCAGGGCCATGCGATAGGTCTGGATCACGCCCTTGGGCCGGCCCGTCGTGCCGGAGGTGTAGATCAGATACCAGGGCTCCCCGCCCGGCCAGGCCGTGCGGCCGGCGTGGGGTTCGAGGGCGTCGCGGCGGCCGGCATAACCGGTTTCCAGATCGAGGCTGGCAAGGCTGTGCGTGCGGGCCAGCACGGCGGCGGTCTCGCGATCCTCATCGCCAAAAACGATGAGTTTCGGTGTGCAGTCTTCGACCAGCCCGTCCAGCTCGCTGGCCGGCATGCGCCAGTTCAGCGGCACCAGGATGGCGCCCAGCTTGGCGCAGGCGAACAGGATCTCGAAGAACTCGACCCGGTTGCGGCACAGGATGGCGACCCGGTCGCCCGCATCGATCCCTTCGGCCGCGAGCAGGCTGGCGGCACAGGCGCTGCGCCGGTCGAGGGCGGCATAGCTCAGCGTCTCGCCGGTCTCCACAATGTGGAAGGCGGTCGCGTCAGGTGCCAGCGCGGCGCGGCGCGCCGTGATATCGGTCAGTATGTCCATGCCAGTCCTCCCGAATGGGCATGCTATTTCGCGCCGGCGAGGAAGGCGTTCATGCGCGCTCTTGTGTCCTCGCGGGCAATGCGGTCGAGAAATTCGCTTTTTTCCTGGTCCAGGCGTCCGGCCAGGTCCGGCCCGGCGATCTGCGCGTCGAGCAGGTGCCGGGATGTCAGGGCAAGGCCGGGATCGAGCGGTTCGAGTGCGGCGAGCTGCCGGTCGATCTCCGCATCCATGCCGCCCGTTTCCACCACCCGGTCGACCAGACCGATGGCCAGCGCGCCGCGGGCGTCCAGCCGTTCGTCGAAGGCGAGCCAGCGGGCGGTGCGGGCGCGGCCGATGCGTTCCGGCATCAGCGCCGTCCAGCCGCCATCCGGCGCAAAGCCCATGCGGGCATAATAGGGCTGGATGAAAGCCGTCGCGTCCATGAGGATCATGTCGGCCGCGAGCATCAGGCCCACCGATCCGCCCGTCACCGGTCCGTTGACGGCCGCGATGACCGGGCAGGGCATGTCGCGCAGGCGCAGGATCACCCGGTTCAGCGTGCCGACCACGCGCTCCGAATAGGCCAGCAGCGCCTCGCGGTCGTCCGCGCGGGCACGGAATTCCCCGACATCGCCGCCGGCGGAAAAGGCGCGCCCGGCCCCGGTCACCACCACAGCGCGGATATCGCCGGCCGTGTCCAGCGCATCGAGACAGCCGTCCAGCAGGTCCGGGACGAGCGCATTGCCCCGGTGCGGCCGGTCGAGCACCAGCCGCAACACGCCGCTGCGCGTCTCTGCCCGGACGGTGCCGGTGGAGGCTGCAGCGGCCGCGCTCACGCTTCCAGGCCCCGGCGGATCAGGTCGGCGGCCTTGCGGGCGACGTCCTCGGCACTGCTTTGCGTATCCCAGATGCCATAGCGCAGACCCAGAAACACGCTCATCCCGATCAGCGCCCAGGCGCGCACCGTCTCGTCGCCCTCGCGGATCTCGCCACGCTCGGCGGCCTCGGACAGGTTGCGGCAATAGCGTTCGGCGAACCGGTCATAGTGGGCCTTGTAGGCGTCCGGTGCGACGAACTGGGCCTCCTCGATGATGCGGTAGAGATTGGGGTGGGCGCGGGCAAATTCGATATAGGCGACCAGGCCGAGGTGCTCGGCCTCCATGCGGTCCCTTGCCCCCTTCACCCGTTCGGCGATCCAGCCGCGCACCATCTCGCCCATATGGGCGACGAGGGCGCGGAAAATCTCGTCCTTGGAGTCGAAATAGACGTAGAACGTGCCCAGAGCCACCGACGCACGGCGGGTGATGTCGCCGATCGATGTGGTGTGGAATCCGCCTTCCCCGAAAGCCCCTTCCGCCGCATCCAGCAGCTTTGCCCGGGTGCGCTGGCCGCGCGCGGTCTTCGGCTTTTTCGCCGTCGTGGTCGTGTTCAAAGTTGACATATGATTCAGTTTTCACAAAATTGCTTCCCACGCAATATGGCATGAAAGCCAGGGCGGGGGAGGATCCAGGAGTTGTCGGAACCGTGCTGAATATCCGCTCGGACAATCCGGCCGGCCGTGACGGGGTGCTGAAAAGCCTCGCACTGCCGGATGGGACGGACATGGCCTACCGGGATGCCGGGCAGGGGCCGGTCCTGCTGCTCGTGCATGGCTGGGCGGCCTCCGGACGGTTTTTCGATCCGATTGTCGATCTCCTGAAGCAGGACTTCCGCGTCATCATTCCCGATCTGCGGGCGCACGGACAGACGCCGGCGGGGCCCGGCAGGCCGGATATCGACACGCTTGCCGACGATCTCGTTGTGCTTCTCGACACGCTCGACATCACCGGTGCCGTCGCGCTGGGCTGGTCGATGGGCGCCCAGGTGCTCTGGAGCCTGATCGAACGCCATGGAGCGGACCGTCTGGCCGGCCTCGTGGTCGAGGATATGAGCCCGCGCATTCTCAACACGGACGACTGGCCGCTCGGCATGGCCAGCGGCATGGATACGGCCGGCAGCCAGCGCGCGCTCGACGCGATGCGCTCGAACTGGCCGGCCTACGCGGCCGCCTTTGTGCGCCACATCTTCTCCCGCGATCGCGCCAGCCGCGATCCGGATCTCATTCAGCGCGTGCTGGTGGAACTGCACCAGTGCGACGCCGAAGCCATGGCGGCCCTCTGGGAATCCATGGCCGGACAGGATTTCCGTCCGGCCCTGCCCGCCATGTCTCTGCCGGTTCTGGTGACCTGGGGCGAGGCCAGCCAGGCCTACAACCCCGCCACGAGCCGGTATCTCGTCGACACCTTGCCGAATGCGCAGGGCAAGGCCTTCGCCCAGTCCGGGCACGCGCCGCATCTCGAGCAACCCGAAGAGTTCGCCGAAGCGGTCCAGCAATTCGCCAGCCAGGTCCAGGCCGGCGTCACCCACCCAGAAAATATCGAGGGGAGTTTCTCGTCATGAAGAAAACGATCACCAAAGCCGTCCTCCTTGCGAGCACGGTCGCCTCGGCCGCGCTGATTTCGGCGCCGGTCCTGGCTCAGGACGATGCCGGCGCGGCTGAAACCCGCGACGTCATCACCGTCACCGCCCGCCGCCGCGAGGAAACGCTGCAGGACGTGCCGCTTTCCGTCTCCGCCCTGTCGGGTGCCGAGCTCGAGCGCACCGGCGCCATCGACATTACCGCCGTGGCGGAAGTCACGCCGAACGTCACGCTGGAAGTCTCCCGCGGCACCAATTCGACGCTGACCGCCTTCATCCGCGGTATCGGCCAGCAGGATCCGGTCGCCGGCTTCGAGGCCGGTGTCGGCATCTATGTCGACGACGTCTATTTCAACCGTCCGCAATCGGCCGTTCTGGACATCTATGATGTCGAGCGCATCGAAGTGCTGCGCGGCCCGCAGGGCACGCTGTACGGCCGCAACACGGTCGGCGGCGCCGTCAAATACGTCACCAGCCGTCTCGACCCGGACGCACCGACCCTGGATGCCCGCATCAATGTCGGGTCCTACAACCAGCTCGACCAGATCGTGTCCGGCAGCGTGCCGCTGACCGACACCTTCCGCGTCGGCGGTGCCGTGGCCAACCTGCAGCGCGACGGTTTCGGCGACAATCTCTATACCGGCCAGGACAACTACAACAAGGATGTGCTGGGCTATCGCGTCAGCGCCGAATGGGAGCCGACGGCCGACCTGTTCTTCCGTCTCGCCTATGACCGCGTCGAGGATGACTCCAACCCGCGCGGCGGCCACCGCCTGATCCCGAGTGCGCCGGGCTACACGCCGAGCTATCCGGTTCTGGACGATGTCTTCGACACCCGCGCCGGTCTGGACGTGGTCCGGCAGAGCGTCGAGGCCGAGGGCCTCTCGCTGACGGCGGAATGGGAAATCAACGAGCACTTCACGGTGCGCAACATCCTGTCCAGCCGCGAAGACGCTTCGGTCACGCCGATCGATTTCGACAGCCTTCCGGAAGGCGACTTCGACGTGCCGGCGATCTACGAGAACGAGCAGTTCTCCGAAGAATTCCAGCTGCTCTATTCCAGCGAGCGCCTGAACGGTGTGATCGGCTACTACTATCTCGACGCCAGCGCCTACACCGTGTTCGACGTGCTGCTCGACACCACGCTGGCCGGCCTCAACGCCCAGACCTATGGCGATGTGGACACCAAGACCTGGTCGCTGTTTGCCAACTTCACCTATGACCTGACCGATCAGCTGAGCCTGACGGTGGGCGGCCGCTATACCGAGGACGAACGTACCTCGCGCGTCCTGCGCCGCACCTATCTGGGCGGTTTCTCCGAATATTTCGGTGGTGCAGGCGTGTCGATCGCGACCACGTCGGATTTCCTGGGCACCAATACCTGGGATGATTTCAGCCCGTCGATCTCGCTGGCCTGGCAGCCGGATGCAGAGAACAATTTCTACGCAACCTTCAGCCGCGGCTTCAAGGGCGGCGGTTTCGACCCGCGGGCCCAGACCACGGGTGCGCCGGACTTCGACCAGAACGGCACCGTCAGCGAAGCGGAAGTCTTCGAGTTCATGAGCTTCGATCCGGAGACCGTGAACAGCTATGAAATCGGCTGGAAGTACGAGAATGGCCGCTACCGCCACGCACTGGCCTATTTCTACATGGACTATACCGACGTCCAGGTCCCGGGTTCGGTGGGTATCGATACCGACAATGACGGCGTCAACGACACCTTCACGGGCGTGACGACCAATGCCGGTGCCGCCACCATCCAGGGCATCGAGTATGAAGGCATGCTGGACATTGCCGACGACCTCATCAATCCAGGCGACAATCTGAACCTGGTGTGGGCGGTCGGCATTCTGGACGGCCAGTACGACCAGTTCATCAACGCCTTCGGCGTCGACATCTCCGACGATGTGGAAATCCAGAACACGCCGGACATGACGGCCAGCGCCACGCTGACCTACATGACGCCGTTCGCGGGCGGCGACCTGACCATGCTGGGCACGGTGAGCCATCGCGGCGACTCCACCCAGTTCGAAGTGCCCTTCGAGGCGCTCGACCAGGAAGCCTACACGCTGTTCAACGCCTCTGTGGTGTGGGACAGCGCCGACGATCGCTGGCAGCTGGGCCTTCATGGCCGCAATCTGACGGACGAGGAATACATCGTCGCCGGCTATGACTTCGTCAACAACACCACCTTCGCACCGGAGCTGGGCCAGGCGGGCACGCTGACCGCCTACTACGGCAACCCGATGACGATCACCGGAACCATCGCGTTCCGTTACTAGGCACAGCCAGGGCGGGCTGGTCCCTCCCCGGCGCGCCCGAAAGCTGCCAGACTGGGCCGGCGCTGCGATCTGCAGTGCCGGCCATTTCCTTTCTCCCGCCCGGAGCTTCCGTCATGATGCGCACGCTTGGTCTCATCCTTCTTCTGCTGGCGATCGTCGCCGGTATCGCCTGGTTCGTCTTCGGACGCGGCGGCTCCGGACCGGCCCCTGAAGCGGCGATCGACTCGCCCTGGTGGAGTGCACAGGACCGGCTGGTCGATGTCGACGGTGTCACGGCGCGGGTTCGCGTCGAGGGACCGGACGATGCCCCGGTCATCGTGATGATCCACGGCTTCTCCTTCTCGCTGGAAAGCTGGGATGACTGGGCGGACGCGCTTTCCGCCAATTACCGCGTCGTGCGCATGGACCTGCCGGGCCATGGCCTGACCGGCCCGGATCCGCAGGCGCGCTACTCCGTGCCGCAAACGGTCGAATTCCTGGGCGGTCTGATGGACGCGATGGATATCGACCGCGCGACGCTGGTGGGCAATTCACTCGGCGGTCTGGTCGCCTGGCGCTATGCCGCCGATCATGGCGACCGGGTCGAGAAACTGGTGCTCGTCGCGCCGGGCGGCTTCTCGATCAATGGCGTCACCGAGGAACCGGTCGATGTACCGGTCGGCGTGCGCTTCTATCTCACCCAGGGTCCGCAGCCGGTTGTCGCAGGGGCGACGGCGGCGCTGTTCGGCGACCCGGCGCGCATGGATCCGGACCTGCCGGGCCGTGTGTACGGGCTGATGCAGGGCGAGGGCGTGGGCGAGGCGCTGGTCGAGCGGCTGGAGGTCTTCACCCTGCCGGCACCCGAAGCGGATCTCGCGCGGGTGACGGTGCCGGCGTTGATCCTGTGGGGCGGCCGCGACGGTATGGTGCCGGTCGATCACGCGGCCCGTTTCGAGGCGGCGATGCCGGATGCGCAGCTCGTTGTCTACGACGATCTCGGCCACATCCCGCACGAGGAAGCGCCCGACCGGACTCTGGAAGATGTGCGGGCGTTTCTGGCAGAAAACTAGCGCAATCTCATCGCCATTGCGGCCGATGAAATGGCTCTGGCTTTTGAGTGGCCGCATTTTCGAACCGCAAAACCGGTTCCCACTTTTGCTGAAAATGCTCTAACGCCGCGCAGCAGCCTTCTCGGCGATTTCCGCCTGCAGGTCGGCCCAGTCCTGCGGGTCGACATCGCATTCGCGCAGCACGACCACGCCCAGCCCGGTATCATTCGCCGGCGCATCGGCCGTCAGCAGGCGGCCGAGGGCGTGGGTGCGGGCGGTCTCGCGATTGAGGCACGGACGGTAGACGATCTCGCGCGCGGTGCGGTGCCGGTCGACGGCGCCCTTGCGGCGCAGACGCTGCAGCATGGCGAGGGTCTCGCCGGCCGGACGGCGGGTTGCAACCGACAGCTCGCCCACAGACGCACCGCCGCGGTCCCACAGGATGCGCATGGTCTTGTGTTCGTCTTCGGTGAGGGCCTGTTCGTTCGCCATCTTCGTCATCCCCTTAGCCTTCTACGCCGCGGCCCGAATTGCAACACTCGCGGCCGTTAAGGTTTTGTTTGCAATATCGGGGCCGGGCCGGGTTGACGGATGCAGGTTCGTCATATATTTCACCCATAAGCTATATAACTAAATGGTGAAATATGTCGGATCTCGACACGACGTTTACGGCTCTGGCCGATCCCACCCGGCGGGCCATTCTCGCCCGGCTCGCCAGCGGCGAAGCGACGGTGATGGAGCTCTCCGAGCCCTTCACGCTCAGCCAGCCGGCGATCTCCAAGCATCTCAAGGTTCTCGAGAAGGCCGGGCTGATTACCCGCAGCCGTGACGGGACGCGGCGTCCCTGCCGGATACAGCCCGAGACGCTGGCCCAGGCGACGCACTGGCTGGAGGAATTCCGCAAGCTCTGGGATGCCCGCTTCCGGGCTCTCGACGATCTGCTCGACGACATGAAGGCCGGCCACGAGCCCGGCCCCCGCGACCACTGATCACAAAATCTCTGGAGGAAATCCCATGTATCGACACACACTTGAGGTCGCCCCGAAAGGCGAGCGCGAGCTTGTCATGACCCGCCGTTTCGACGCGCCGAAGGCGCTGGTCTTCCGGGCGCTCACCGAGCCGCACCTGGTCAAGCGCTGGCTGCTGGGACCGGACGGCTGGATCCTGTCGGTCTGCGAGATCGACCTGCAGGTGGACGGCCTCTATCGTTATGTCTGGACCCATGCCGAGCGCGGCGAGGAGATGGGGATGGGCGGACGCTATCTCGAGATCGAGCGTCCGGACCTGATCGTGCACACCGAACGCTTCGACATGAGCTGGTATCCTGGCTCGGCCATCGTCACCACGCGATTGACCGAGGCGGCCGGTGTGACGACCTTCGAAATCACCATCACCTATGAAAGCACCGAAGCCCGCGACATCGTGGCGGCCAGCCCGATGCGGGAAGGTGCCGGGGCCAGCTATGACCGTCTGGACGGCGTTCTGGCAGGCCTGGCCACGGTCTGAGGACGTCTCAGGCGCGGCGGGGCAGGACGTTCGGATTGCGCAGGATGGCGGCCGAGACGAGGCTGACCAGCACGCCGACGGGGAAGATCTCGGTGAAGGTGACCGGCATGCGGAACCACCAGTTGGCATAGAGCGCCATGGACTGGCGCAGGCTGGCCTCGTGGGCGGCGAGCTCGCCGGCGGTGAGGCCCCGCTCGCGCTGGCCTTCGATCTGCGCGGTGATGTAGGCGTCCATGAAGGCGCCGCCGGTCATGTTGAAATAGATCTCCCAGGTGATGACGTAGAACAGGCCGGCAATGGCCGCGACGCCGAGCCCGGTCGCCAGCGCCGGCCAGAAGCGGATCACACCGCCCAGATTGACGTCACGATGGCGCTTGATCGCGACGAAGATGAAGGCGAGCGCCAGCAGCATGGTGAGATAGCCGGCCGTCTCCGAGCCGACCCCGTCGGGGCCGGCCAGGAGGGTCATGCCGATGACCATGAGAAGCGAGACGATGAGACCGGCAATGATGCCGAAGGTGAGAATGATGCGTGCCATGTGCGGCCCCTTTAATCGGATGTGCGATCGACGGGGGCAGGTTGGCGTGGCGGGCCGGATCGGTCGTCACCCATCGGGGTGATTTCGCCGTTTTCACCCGACCGGACGGTCGCGGCCACCGGGTCGCCCTGGCTCGGGATCAGGCGCAAGGCCCGCGCTTTCTCGATCGCCTGGACCCGGCTGGACACGTCCAGCTTGTCGTAAAGGCGTGCGATGTGGGTTTTCACGGTGTTGGGCGAGACGCCGAGCCGCCGGGCCATGGCCTTGTTGCCGTCCCCCATGACGAGGGCCCGCAGGACATCGTATTCCCGGCGGGTCAGGCCGAGGCTTTCCATCGCCCGGTCATTGCGTTCGAAGGGTTGCGGCGGAGCCTGACGGGTCAGCCGCACGCCCAGCCAGATGCCCAGCACGATACAGCCCGTTCCGACGATCGGCACGAAGAGTTCCACACCGATCCGGCGCGCCCAGAACCGGTATTCCAGCCACTCCAGAGCAAACACGGCCAGGGCAAGGACGACCGCGAATATCAGGATCGTGCGCCTCATGGGGATAGGATGTCCCAGCTTCGTCCCGGCGGCAATTGTGCGATAGCGCGTCAGTCGACGATGCCGTCCGTCATGCCGCCGACCTCCACGCCATGGCCCTCAAGCCCGGACATGGCTTCGCTCATGGCGCCTGCCAGGTTGGCCTCGCCGAAACCCGTTGTTTCGGCTTCAGCCTGCACCTGGATCGCGCCGGTTTCGATATCGATGACCCGCGCAAAAACCACGAAACCATCCGGGTCCTCCACGCGCGTGATCTTGAAATCCAGCATGTAGCGTGGCGGATCGACGGTTTCCGGGTCGGCGCTGCAGATCAGGCGTTGGCGCGTTCCGGCGCGGCTGGCCGGCAGGAACTCGCGGTCGATATTGAGCAGGTAGGAGATGTTCTCCTCGACCGTCCGGTGCTCGATACCGTAGTGCTCGGCCGTTTCCGTACGCACGCTTTCGCTCGATCGGAAATAGTCGCGATAGGACAGGTCCCGTTCCGGCGGTTGCAGTCCGCGATCGCGAAGGAATTGCTCGGCGGCGCTGTCCTTGACGCTCAGGTCCTGGTTATTGCCGTCCAGAATGCAGTCTTCCGGCTGGTTTTCCGTGCCGGAGATGCGGGTGAGGCGCATGCCGCGATTGACGGTGACCCCGCCGCGACCCACGGCGGTCATGTGGCTCATCAGCAGGCCCGGCGTGACCGGGTCGAAGCTGTAGACGCGCCGGGCGTCGCTGTCGGTCAGCTCCCCGGTCCAGCCATCGCCCGTGGCCGAGGGCGTCAGGACCATCTGCTGGCCGTCCCCGACCAGGCGGATGCGGTCGCAACTGTCATAGGTCAGGTGAAGCGGCCCCACGCTGCGATTGCGGGGCGACACGACAACAATGGGACCGGGGCCGGTCAGCGTGACCGTTCCGGTCACGGCTTCATAGGTTCCCTGGCACGGCAAGGCGGTTTGCGCTGCGGCTTGCGACGCTCCCAAGGCCAAGGCTGCGGCAAGGCCCGAGCAGAGGCGTGTTGCATGCTTCAGTTCAGTAAATCTAAACATATTCATAGCTTAGGCGCGCGATGCTGCGCTTGTCCAGCCTATGCCGGGTCAAAAAGAAACGCCCCGGCGCGCGGGCGCCGGGGCGTTTCGGGTGAGGGGCTGGAGAGAGCCCTAGTCCTGTTCGTGCAGCCAGGCGGCATGCTTGGGCGCGCGCTTGGTCTGGCTCCATTCCTCGATCATCGGACGGGCGACGCGCTTGAGCTCGGCCATCTGTTCCTCGGTGCCGGTATTGGCCGCCAGTTCGAGACGGTGGCCGTTCGGGTCGAAGAAGTAGATCGACTTGAAGATGCCGTGATTGACCGGGCCGAGCACGTCCAGGCCTTCGGCCTCGATATGCGCCTTGGCGGCCAGGAGGGCGTCCATGTCCTCCACCTCGAAGGCGATGTGCTGGACCCATTCCGGCGTATTGCCGTCGCGGCCCATCTCCGGCGAATTGGGCAGTTCGAAAAAGGCCAGGACATTGCCCATGCCGGCGTCCAGGAAGACGTGCATGTAGGGGTCCGGCGCCTTGGTCGAGGGAACCTCGTTCTCGGCGATGGCCAGTTTGAAATCCATGCCCATGACGCGCTGGTAGAACTCGACGGTCTCCTTGGCGTCCTTGCAGCGATAGGCAACGTGGTGGATGCGCTTGAGATTGACGCTCATGTCTGCCTCCTCATGGGGGACATGTACCTTGGGTACGTGTCCCGGGAAATTTCATCCTTCCCCTTGACGGGGAAGGAGGGCCAGCGCGCAGCGCTGGGTCGGAAGGGGTGAAACCCGGTGCTTGTCCAGGAGACACCTCGCCCCCACCCCCTCCACCGTACGTTCCGTGCGGTCCCCCTCCCCCATCAAGGGGGAGGATGAGGAATGGCTGGCGATATCTGAACCCTACGCGTTTTCCGTTTCCTTCGTTTTCAGCACGCCGCGCTTGATCTGGTCGCGCTCGATCGACTCGAACAGGGCCTTGAAATTGCCCTCGCCGAAGCCTTCGTCTTCCTTGCGCTGGATGAATTCGAAGAAGATCGGGCCGATGGCCTTCTCGCCGAAGATCTGCAGCAGCAGGCGCGGATTGCCGCCCTCGGTCGTGCCGTCGAGCAGGATGCCGCGCTTGCGGAATTCGGCGACCGGTTCGCCATGGCCCGGCAGGCGCTCGTCCAGCATGTCGTAATAGGTGTCCGGCGGCGGGGTCATGAATTCCACGCCGCACTCCTTCAGCCGGTCCCAGCATTCGATGAGATTGTCGCAGGAGAAGGCGATGTGCTGGATGCCTTCGCCCTTGTACTCGCGCAGATATTCCTCGATCTGGCCGACGCCGTCCGACTTTTCCTCGTTCAGCGGGATGCGGATCAGACCGTCCGGCGCCGTCATGGCGCGCGACAGGAGGCCGGTATACTCGCCCTTGATGTCGAAATAGCGGATCTCGCGGAAGTTGAAGAGGTCCTCGTAATATTTCGCCCAGTAGTCCATCCGGCCCTTGTAGACATTGTGGGTGAGGTGATCGATCACGTTGAAGCCGCAGCCCTTCGGGTGACGGTCGACGCCCTCGATGTATTCGAAATCGATGTCATAGATCGACTGGCCGTCCT
Source organism: Maricaulis virginensis (assembly GCF_027922185.1). NCBI lineage: Bacteria > Pseudomonadati > Pseudomonadota > Alphaproteobacteria > Maricaulales > Maricaulaceae > Maricaulis > Maricaulis virginensis. The sequence continues at coordinate 133,872 of NZ_BSFE01000003.1, forward strand.
CGAACCGGTCGATCAGGTAAACGGTGGCGCCGCCAATGCCGCGGATGGCCGGCAGGCGCAGCTCGGAGACGCGCGTTTCGGTCTCGACGGGCTGGGCACCCTTTTCCAGGGCCATGGCGTAGGCGCGCTTGGCATTCCTGACGCGAAAGCCCATGCCCGAGGCAGACGGGCCGTGCTCGGCGGCGAAGAAGGCGGCCGGGGTGCCGGGCTCGTAATTGATCAGGAAGTTGATATCGCCCTGGCGCCACAGCTCGATGTCCTTGGAGCGGTGATTGGCGATGTGGGTAAAGCCCATCGTCTTGAAGACGGGTTCGATGAGGCCGCGTTCCGGCGCCGTGAACTCGACGAACTCGAAGCCGCAAAGGCCCATCGGGTTTTCGAACAGGTCTGCCATGTTTCGTCTCCAGGGGTCGGGGTTCCGCGCCGAAGGCCTGACAGGCCGTCACGACGCCCATTGGAGCGGCACAATACGCGTTTGGTTGCTATTGCGTCAAGTTGTGATTGCAACTAAAATGACGCCATGAGCGAACCGCGATCCCTGTCTGCCGCCGCGCCGGGCGATGCCATCCAGCTGGACAGCTACTGGCCCTACCAGGTCACGGTGCTGGCCGACCTGATTTCACGGCGCACGGCCGAGATCGTGCGGCGCGAGGGCGATCTCAACCTGTCGCAATGGCGGGTTCTCGCGGCAATTGCCGAGCGGCCCGGCCGTACGGCAGTCGAGGTCGTGGCGATGACGCCGATGGACAAGGGCATTGTCAGCCGCGCCACCAAGGCGCTGCTGCTGGCCGGCCTTCTGGTGCGCGAGGCCTCGCAGGTCGATGGCCGCGTCAGCCATCTCTATCTCACGGACAAGGGCGACGCGCTCTACCAGCGCCTGCGTCCGCATGTGGAAGCGGTCGCCCAGGCGGCGAGCGCCGTGCTGGCGCCGTCCGGCCAGGCCGAGTTCTGCGCCCTCGTCAGGCAGCTGGCCGACGCCATGCCCGCCACGCCCGAAACCCGCTGACATATCTTCCGGGCTTGCCACTTTGCGGACCGCGAAACCAGTGCCCGTTTTCGCCAGAAAGCACGCTCATCAAATATCACGCACGGGCCGCCTTGCTTTGTGTATAGACAATATCTGGAGGCGCCGGTGCTGGTCAGAAACCTCGTCATCGCTGTGATGCATCTTGTCATCGCAGCGGCTCTTGCCGCTGTGGCGGCGACGTGCGTCCAGAGCATACTCGGCGAAGCACTGCACGCGGCACGGGCCGAAACCCTGCAGACCTATATCCGCATGCGCGGCGAGCGCGAGCAGGCGGTGTTCGACCGGGCGCAGACCTTCATCCTGGCCGCCGAGACCGCCTTTGTGCGCCGGCTCGAAACGCTGGGTGACGAGGAGGTCGAGGCTGAATTCGACCGCTTCTTCCCGCCCTATGGTGACGGCACCCGCCGCAGCGCGCCGGCCCTGTTCCAGGGTGTGGATCTGGATGGCGGCGACCATGCCTACGGGATCGGGGCTTTTCTGGGCGATGGCGAGGCGATGACCCTGGAAGAGCGGCGGCGCTATCTGGCCGGCCTGCATGTTGTGCGAACGGTGGGCGAGGCCTGGCTGCAGCAATTCTCCAGCCTCTATTATTTCACCCCCGACCGCCGGATGGTGATGTTTGCGCCCGGACGCGAGGACCGGCTGGAATTCTACCGCTTCGAGGCCCCGGCCGACTTCCCGCTGCAGGCGGACGAGGATCCGCGCCTGTTCTCGCGCGAAACCAATCCGGACGGCGTGATGCAGTGCACCCAGCTTTCGCGCTTCGTCTACCGCGATGCGGGCGAGCGTTCGGCGACGGCCTGCCGCAAGCCGGTTCTGAAAGGCAATGTCCTTCTGGGCGCGTTCGGAACGTCGATGATGATGAACGATCACCTCGCCCGCGCTCTGGAAGAGCCCCCGGCCGGCGGCGTCAACCTGATGCTGGGACGGGATCACCAGGTGATCGCCCGCGGCCGTCCGGCCGCGCAGGACAATACCGTGCGTGTCGATCCGGCCGCGCTGGCCGGCTATCTCGCCGACGATCCGCGGCCGCGCGGGATCGTGCGCGCCGAGGCGCTGGGGCAGATGATCGCCTTCAGCCGGGTTGCCGGCCCGGACTGGTATTTCGTATCCGTCGTGCCGCTGGCGGATATCGAGGCCTCGGTGTCCGAACGTACGCGCCAGGTCTTTCTGATCGTCTTCTTCGCCGCGCTCGTCGTGTCGGCGCTCGCCAGCCTGGTCTGGCACTACCTGCCGGCTCTGCGTCTGCCCGGCCAGACGGCGGCCCGTACCGACGCGGCCCCGGAATAACAACCGGCACTGAACAAGCCCTGCCACGGAATAAGCACTGGCCAGCCCGCGCCTCACAGCGTATGAGGGCGCGCCCTTTCACCACAGGAAAAGTAGAGCCCATGAGCGCGTCCCTCGACAAGCTGCGCAACATCGCCATCGTGGCGCACGTCGACCACGGCAAGACCACGCTGGTCGACCAATTGCTGCAACAGTCCGGTACGCTGGGCGAACGGGCCAATGTGTCCGAACGGATGATGGACTCCAACGACCTGGAAAAGGAACGCGGAATCACCATCCTGGCCAAGAATACCGCGGTGACCTGGGGGGACTGGTCGATCAATATCGTCGACACGCCCGGCCACGCCGATTTCGGCGGCGAGGTGGAGCGCGTGCTGTCGATGGTCGATGGCGTACTGCTGCTCGTCGATGCGGTCGACGGTCCGATGCCGCAGACCTCCTTCGTGACGAAGAAGGCGCTGGCGCGCGGCCTGAAGCCGATCGTGGTCGTCAACAAGGCCGACCGCCCCTCCGCCCGTCCGGACTGGGTGGTCGACCAGACCTTCGACCTGTTCGACCGGCTGGGCGCCAATGAGGACCAGCTCGACTTCCCGGTTGTCTACGCCTCCGCCCTGCAGGGCTGGGCGTCGAACGAGGCCGGCGAGACCGGCACCGACATGAAGCCGCTGTTCGAGATGATCACGGCGCACACGCCCAGGCCGGACGTCGATCCGGACGGCCCGCTGCAGCTGCAGGTCTCGGCGCTGGACTATTCCTCCTTCACCGGCGTGATCGGTATCGGCCGCGTTGCCCGCGGCCGGGTGAAGAAGAACCAGCTGGTCACCGTCGCCAAGGCCGATGGCCGCAAGGTGAAGGGCAAGATCCTGCAGATCTTCGGCTTCCACGGTCTGGAAAAGGTCGAGCGCGACAGCGCCCAGGCGGGCGATATCATCACCTTCACCGGTATCGAGGATCTGAAGATCTCCGACACGGTGTGCGATCCGGAGCATGTCGAGGCGCTGCCGCCGCTCTCGGTCGACGAGCCGACCCTGTCGATGACCTTCCAGGTCAATGACAGCCCGTTCGCCGGCCGCGAAGGCAAGTTCGTGACCTCGCGCAATATCAAGGACCGTCTCGACCGCGAGCTGATCCACAATGTGGCGCTGAAAGTCGTGCAGCAGGACGATGCCGACAAGTTCACCGTCTCCGGCCGTGGCGAACTGCACCTCTCCATCCTGATCGAGACCATGCGCCGCGAGGGCTTCGAGCTGGCCGTCGGCCGGCCGCGCGTGGTGTTGAAGGAAGAAAACGGCGAGACGCTGGAGCCCTATGAGAGCCTCACCGTCGACGTCGAGGAAGTGAACCAGGGCGCCGTCATGGAACGCCTCGGCCAGCGCAAGGCCGAGATGAAGAACATGGTGCCGGACGGTAATGGCCGGGTGCGGATCGACTATGTCGTGCCGACCCGCGGCCTGATCGGCTTCCGCTCGGAATTCCTCACCCTGACGTCCGGCTCCGGCCTGATGTTCCACACCTTCGACCATTATGGTCCGCGCAGCCAGGGCGAGCTGGGCCAGCGGCACAATGGCGCCATCGTCTCGATGATCGACGGCAAGGCGCTGGGCTTTGCCCTGTTCAACCTGCAGGAGCGCGGCAAGCTGTTCATCGGCCATGGCGTGGAAGTCTATGAAGGCATGATCATCGGCGTGAATGCCCGCGAAGAGGACATGATCGCCAACCCGACCAAGGGCAAGAAGCTGACAAACATGCGCGCCTCGGGTACGGACGAGAATATCGTCCTCACCCCGCCGGTCCGCCTGACGCTGGAATACGCGCTGGAATTCATCAATGACGACGAACTCGTCGAGGTGACCCCCCAGTCGATCCGTATCCGCAAGGTCTGGCTGAAAGAGCACGAACGCAAGAAGGCCAGCCGCGCCGGGTAGGGGCTTCACGCGCTACCCGCTCTCTCCACTTTCCCCGGCCTTGTGCCGGGGCCCGGCTGAGCCTGCGCCTGAAAGGCCACCAGACCCCGGAATAAATCCGGCGAAAGCGGTACTCTCTCTTTCTTCCCCACCTTGTGGGGAAGTGGGCCGATGCGCAGCATCGGGTCGAAGGGGCCGGCGCGTGAGCGCCGGGAGGCGGTGGAGCTCGGCATCGACATTACGCCGCTATGCGGCGCCCCTCCCCCGCTTCGCGGGTCCTCCTCCCCATGAAATGGGGAGGAAAGGCCCCCAGCACGAAACCCTCCACGGGCAGAACCCTGGAGCGATGAGAGGGGTGCGGGATGCACGGCGGACATCGTGTCCGATTTGAAGGTTTGGTGGTGATGCCCGGGGCATCCCGCACGCGGAGATTTACCCGGGTCCCTTGCGGGCCCCGTCTCGAAACCTGCAGGCACGGGCCGGTCGAGCTTTGTGCCGGTGTCCCCGCAGATGGCCACGCCGGAGCCTGATGCTGTCACCCACCAGGCGCGGACGAGCTCCGCACGCTCCCGGGCACAAGGGACTGAGCTCATGCCTCCCATCCCGGAAACCGTCTGCGAGCATACGCGCAGTTGAGCGGGCGGGGATAAGTTTCCGGCCACGGCCCCACACTCCGTCATCCTGACGAAGGTCAGGACCCAGATCGCAAAGGGAGATTTTCGCCAGGTGGGCTCGGATCGTACTGCGCCATCATGGGGGATAAGTGTGAGATCGCGGCCACCCGGCCCTATGAACTGGGCCCTGACCGAAGCCTGCGCCCGCGAAAGCGGGTGTCAGGGTGACGGTGCTTGTTGCGGCGTTCTCACTCTGTCTTCCAATTCTCTCATTTCTCCCGGACGGAAGCCTGCGCAGGCAGGCTGCAGATCCGGGATCTACCGAAGATCACTTCAAGCGACGAGTTTCCGGTAGATCCCGGCACTGCGCCCGGCCTTCGCCGGGCTTTCAGCCGGGAAAAAGCGGGGGGGGTAGGGTGATGGCCCTCCCAGACCCAGAAACAAGAAAGGGCGCGCGGGTCCGTCCCGCGCGCCTTTTTCATTTGTGCCGAAGTCGCGCCTAGAGGACTTCGAACAGGCCTGCCGCGCCCATGCCGCCGCCGACGCACATGGTGATGACGACGTATTTGGCGCCCTGGCGCTTGCCCTCGATCAGGGCGTGGCCGACCATGCGGGCGCCGGACATGCCGTAGGGGTGACCGATCGAGATCGCGCCGCCATTGACGTTCAGCTTGTCGGCCGGAATGCCCAGCTTGTCCTGGCAGTACAGCACCTGGACGGCGAAAGCCTCGTTCAGCTCCCACAGACCGATATCGTCGGCCTTGAGACCGAAGCGCTCGAGCAGTTTCGGAACGGCGAAGACCGGGCCGATACCCATCTCGTCCGGCTCGGTGCCGGCCACCGCCATGCCCATATAGCGGCCCAGCGGTGCCAGGCCGCGCTTGGCCGCCAGTTCCGCTTCCATCACCACGCAGGACGATGCGCCGTCGGAAAGCTGCGAGGCATTGCCGGCGGTGATCGTGCCGCCCTCGACGACGGGGTTCAGCCCCTGCAGGCCTTCCAGATTGGTCTCGGGGCGATTGCCCTCGTCCTTTTCGAGGAAGACTTCCTGCTGCGAGGTTTCGCCGGTGGCCTTGTCGACGACGATCTTGGTCGACTTCATCGGCACGATCTCGTCGTCGAACTTGCCGGCGGCCTGGGCAGCGGCGGTGCGCTGCTGCGACTGCAGGCCGTACTCGTCCATGCGGTCACGCGAAATGCCGTAGCGCTTGGCGACCACTTCGGCGGTCTGCAGCATCGGCATGTAGATGTCCTTGTGCATGGCGACGAGTTCCGGATCCGGCGCGACGCGCATCTCCTTGGTCTGCACCATGGAGATCGACTCGACGCCGCCGGCGACAACGATGTCCATTCGGTCGACGATGACCTGTTTGGCAGCCGTCGCGATCGTCATCAGGCCGGAGGAGCACTGGCGGTCCATCGACATGCCGGCCACGGTGACCGGCAGGCCGGCGCGCAGCGCAGCGGTGCGCCCGATCGTGTGCTGCACGCCCTGCTGCAGGGCGGCGCCGTAGACCACGTCCTGGACTTCGGCCGGATCGATCTTTGCGCGTTCGACAGCCGCGGCGATGGTGTGACCGGCCAGGGTCGGCGAAGGCGTGGCATTGAAGGCGCCGCGATAGGCCTTGCCGATCGGGGTGCGGGCGGTGGAGACGATGACGGCATCACGCATGGAGGTTCTCTCGTTCTTTGTGTGATCGGATCGGGGTTCGGATGTCCGGCGTCGACCGGCGCTGGACGGCTTGCTCGAAAACCGGGTTCGAAGACCTGGCTTGCTGATCGGCGAAGGGAGAGCGGTGCGAAATCAAAACCGGTTCCGATGCGATTGGCGGGCGAGCGACTGTCAGGGTTTTGTCATCCGGACCGGCCTCAGGCAAGAAAAAACCGGACCGTGTCTTCAAAATTGAACAGTCTTGTGTGTGTATCCGCATCCGACCTATTCAAAATCCTATAAACCGGGCGGTCTTGCCGGTTTTCAAAAAACAGGTATGCTCGTACCCAAGATACGAAAACGGATCGGCGGAGACGGTGACATGGCATGGGATTTCGAGACCGAGCCGGACTTCCAGGAGAAGCTTGACTGGATCGACAGCTTTGTGAAGCACAAGGTCGAACCGCTCGTTCATCTCGGCTTTCATCCCGCCGATGTGAAGAATCCGAAACACCGGGCCATCGTCAAACCCTTGCAGGAAGAGGTGAAGGCGAAGGGCCTTTGGGCCTGCCATCTCGGCCCGGAGCTGGGCGGCAAGGGCTATGGCCAGGTCAAGCTGGGGCTGATGAACGAGATTCTCGGCCGTTCCGCCTTCGCGCCGACCGTGTTCGGCTGCCAGGCGCCGGATACCGGCAATGCCGAGATCATTGCCCACTACGGAACCGGGGATCAGAAGGCGAAGTATCTTGAGCCGCTCCTCAACAACGAGATCGTTTCCGCCTTCTCGATGACCGAGCCGCAGGGCGGGTCCGATCCGCTCCTGTTCACCTGTTCCGCTGTCGAGGATGGCGACGAATGGGTGATCAATGGCGAAAAATGGTTCTCCACCAATGCCAGATGGTCCGAATTCCTGATCGTCATGGCGGTGACCGACCCCGATGGCGATCCTTACCGCCGCATGTCCATGTTCATCGTGCCGACGAAGACGCCCGGCGTGGAGATCGTGCGCGACGTTGCCGTCTACGGCCAGCAGGAGGGGTCGGAAGGCTATGTCCGCTACACCGATGTGCGCGTGCCGAAGGATCATCTTCTGGGCGAGCGCGGCGGCGCCTTCGTGATTTCCCAGACCCGTCTGGGCGGTGGCCGGATCCACCATGCCATGCGCACGGTGGGCGCCTGCAAGCGGGCGCTGGATCTGATGTGCCGCCGGGCGGCCAGCCGGCGCACGCGCGACGGTGTGATCGCCGACAAGCAGGCCGTGCAGATGCAGATCGCCGACAGCTATATGGAGCTGGAGCAATTCCGTCTCTATGTGCTCAAGACGGCCTGGATGATCGACAAGTACAAGGACTACAAGAAGGTCCGCAAGGACATCGCCGCCATCAAGGCGCTGATGCCGAAGGTCTATCGCGACATCGCCGGCCGCGCCCTGCACATTCACGGCTCGCTGGGCGTATCCCCGGAAATGCCGTTTGCCGCGCAGGTGATCGGCTCCTTCGTGATGGGGATCGCCGACGGTCCGACCGAGGTGCACAAGGTCACCGTGGCGCGCCAGCACATGCGCGAATACCGCAATATCTCCGATCCCATCTTCCCCGACTACTCGATCCCGCAACTCAAGGAAGCCGCGCTCGAGACGTACGGGGACATCGCCGACACGGTCCGCGAGCTCGCGGAAACGGCCGGCGCCGACTGAGTTTGCAGGGCCGGCGCTGGGCCGGCCACAACCAAGACGCCGAAAACGGCGCGTTTGAACCGGGGAGGAGGGCGACACCGATGACGGGGCCGTCAGTGTCTGTCCTTCCGCACATGTCTGTGGAGGACAAATGACCGAGACAGTTTCGCCCGCGGCGCCGCCGCCCCTGAAGTTCCAGACCAAGTTTCTCTACGGTCTGGGCTCGATGGCGTATGGTATCAAGGATTTGGCCTTCCGGGTCTTCCTTCTCTACTACTATAATTTCGTGGTGGGCGCCCCGGCCGCGCTGGTCTCTGCGGCGATCATGGTTGCGCTGGTCATCGACGCCTTCTCCGACCCGATCGTGGGACAGATCTCCGACAATCTGCGAACCAGATGGGGGCGCCGCCACCCGCTGATGTATCTGTCGGCGATCCCGGCCTCGCTGTCCTTCTTCTTCCTGTGGCTGCCGCCGGAGGGGCTCGAGGGAACAGGCCTCTTCCTCTATCTGGTGATCCTGGCCTCGGCGGTGCGCACCTTCATCACGCTCTACGAAATCCCCAGTTCGGCGCTGGCGCCGGAACTGGCAACGGATTACGACGAGCGCACCACGATTGCGGGCTATCGCTTCTTCTTCGGCTATATCGGCGGGATCGGGCTCTATGTCCTGTCGCTGGCCGTGCTGTTCCCGCCAACGCCGGAACACCCGCTGGGCATCACCAATCCGGCCGGCTATCTGCCCTTCGGCATTCTCGGCTCCGGGATCATGATCTCGACGGTGCTCCTGTCGACGCTGGGGACGCATCACCGGATCAAGTACATGCGCAAACTGCCGGCGCCGCAGCGGCGCAACCCGCTGCAGACGCTGAACCTGATGCGCCAGACCTTCTCGCATCGCGGTTTCCTGGCGATCCTGGGCTTTGGCGTGCTGAAATATACCGGGCTGGGTATCAGTTCGGCGCTGGCGCTGTATTTCGGCTCGCTGTTCTGGGCGCTGTCCTCCGGCGAGCTTGCCATCCTGGCGGCCGACGCGGCGCTGGGGGCGACGCTGGCGCTGATCCTCGCACCCCGCCTGTCCAGATCCCTGGGCAAGAAGGGCGCGGCCTTCGTGCTGGCGCTGACGGCGATCCTGTTTACCTGCGCGCCCTATGTGCTGCGTCTGCTGGGTCTGTTTTTCGAGAATGGCAGTCCGATGCTGCTGCCGGCGCTCTTCATCCTGTCGGCGATCTACACGATGTGCGGGATTTCCTCGGCGATCCTGGTGCACGCCATGATCGGCGATGTCATCGACGACAGCTCCCTGCGCACCGGCCGCCGGGCGGAGGGCCTCTTCTATGCGGCCAATTCCTTCATGCAGAAATGCTCGTCCGGGCTGGGTGTCTTCGCCGCCGGCATCATGCTGTCCGTTGTCGGAATGCCGGACGGTGCACGCCGTACCGGCGTCGAGCCGGAAGTGATCGTTCACCTCGTCCAGCTCTACATCCCTGTGATCGCCGTGCTCTACCTGACCGGGGCTTTCTTCCTGCGCTTCTACAAGATCGACCGGGCCAGCCATGAGGCGACCCTGGCCTCGATCCGGGCGAAGGAAGCCGCACAGCTGACCGAGAACACCACCTCATGACCACCGCACCGAATACCGGGAGACCCCATGTCACTGCGTAACCGCGCCTATATCGCCGGCGCGTTCGAACACCCCACCCGCCTGGCGCCGGACAAGTCGACGCCGCAACTGCATGCCGAGTGCGCGGCCGGTGCGCTGGCCGATGCCGGGCTGAGCCTGGAGGATGTGGACGGGTATTTCTGCGCCACCGACGCGCCGGGCTTCGGCCCGATCTCGATGATCGACTATCTCGGTCTCAAGGTCCGTCACACGGATTCCACCGAGATGGGCGGGTGCACCTATATCCAGCATGTGGCCCACGCCGCCGAGGCGATTGCCCTGGGCAAGTGCAGGGTGGCGCTGATCACACTGGCCGGCCGGCCGCGCTCGGAGAATGTGATGCGGTTCCGGCCGGGCGCGCCGGAAAGCGCGTTCGAGCAATTCACCGGCCTGACCAATCATACGTCCTACGGGATGTGTGCCGTGCGGCACATGCACGAGCATGGCACGACCTCGGAGCAGCTGGCCTGGATCAAGGTCGCAGCCTCGCATCATGCCCAGCACAATGAACACGCCATGCTGCCCAAGGTGGTCACGGTGGAAGAGGTGCTGGAAAGCCCGATGATCGCCGATCCGCTGCACCGGCTCGATTGCTGCGTGACGACGGATGGCGGCGGCGCGCTGGTCGTGGTGGCGCCGGAGATTGCACGCTCGCTGAAGCGTCCGCTGGTCGCCCTGCGCGGGGCCGGCGAGGCGACGAAAGGACCGTCCGGCGGGCTGGGGCTCGACCTGACGACATCCGCCGCAGCACGCTCGGGCCCGGCGGCCTTCGCCGAGGCCGGGGTGAAACCGTCCGACATCAAATACGCCTCCATCTATGACAGCTTCACCATCACCGTGCTGATCCAGCTGGAGGATCTCGGCTTCTGCGCCAAGGGCGAGGGCGGCAAATTTGTCGCCGACGGAAACCTGATCTCCGGGACCGGCAAACTGCCCTTCAATACCGATGGCGGCGGGCTGTGTTCCAACCACCCCATGTTCCGCGGCGGTATCACCAAGGTGATCGAGGCTGTGCGGCAATTGCGCGGCGAAGCGCATCCGGCCGTGCAGGTGCCCGACTGCGATCTGGCGGTCGCCACCGGCATCGGCGGGTCGCTCGGCGCGCGGCACGGCGCGGCCACAGTCATCCTGGAGCGGCAATGATGAGCGAGCGTCGATACCCCGCACCCCAGCCCAATGCGGAAACCCGGGTCTTCTGGGATGCGGCGGCTGAAGGCGTGTTGAAGATCAAGAACTGCCGCAGCTGCTTCAGGGCGCACTACTATCCGCGTGCGATCTGCCCGCATTGCGGGTCGGACAAGACCGAGTGGGTGACCAGCGAGGGCGCAGGCGAGATCTATTCGGTCTCCGTCATGCGCCGCGGCGAGGGCGCGCCCTTTGCCGTCGCCTATGTCACGCTCGACGAAGGTCCGGCCGTTCTCACCAATATCGTCGACTGCGATCCCGACAGCCTGGCCATCGGCCAGCGTGTGCGGGTCGCGTTCAAACCGAGCGAGGAGGGGGCGCCGCCCGTTCCCACGTTCACACCGAGTGGAGACTAGACATGGCCACTGCAGAACTCACCAATCCCGCCGACGCCCTGGAGGCTTTCCGCAAGGAAGCGGCCGGCTGGCTGGCGGAGCATTTCCCGAAATCCCTGGTGGGCAAGGAAAACGTGCTCGCCACCGTCGAGGGCGGGTCCGATCCCGATCCCGAGGCCGTCGCCTGGAAGAGGGCGATGGGCGAAAAGGGCTGGGGCACACCGACCTGGCCGAAAGAGTATGGCGGCGGCGGGCTGAGCTATCCCGAAGCGCGGGTGCTGCAGGAAGAGATGGGCAGGATCGGCGCGTGGAACCCGATCGGCGGCATGGGTGTGATGATGCTCGGGCCGACCCTGCTGGAGTTTGCCTCGGAAGAGCAGAAGCAGCGGCATATCCCGCCGATCTGCCGCGGCGAGATCCGCTGGTGCCAGGGTTATTCCGAGCCGGGCGCCGGCTCCGACCTCGCCAGCCTGCAGACCAGGTGCGAGGACAAGGGCGATCACTGGCTGGTCAATGGCCAGAAGACCTGGACGTCCGGCGGGCAATGGGCCGACTGGTGTTTTGCCCTGGTGCGCACCGATACGTCGAAGAAGCATGAGGGCATTTCCTTCATCCTGCTGGACATGAAATCGCCGGGTGTCGAGGTGAAGCCGATCCGGATGATTTCCGGCACCTCGCCCTTCTGCGAGACCTTCTTCACCGATGTGAAAGTGCCCAAGGAGAACATCGTCGGCGATCTCGGCAATGGCTGGACGATCGGCAAGCGCCTGCTCCAGCACGAGCGCACCAATTTGTCCGGCGGCGGCAGCCTGGGCCGTGGCCAGGGACCCTCCCTCTCCGACATCGCCAAGCATTATGTCGGCACGGATGCTGAGGGCCGGATCGCCGATGCCGATCTGCGCATGCGCATCGTGCGTCACGAGATGGAGGCGCAGGCCTTCAAGGCGACGGCGCGCCGCGTGATGCTGGAATCCAAGAGCGGCAATATCTCGCTGGGCTCGTCCATCCTGAAGAATGTCGGCGCCCGCATCACCCAGGAACGCGCCGAGCTGACGCTGGAAATCATGGGCATGAACGGGCTGGGCTGGTCCGGCGACGGGTTCAATCCGGCCGAGCTGGGCGCGACCCGCGGCTGGCTGTGGGGCAAGGCGGTGTCGATCTATGGCGGCACGACGGAAATCCAGAACAATGTGATCGCCAAGCGCATCCTCGGGATGCTGGATCACCAGTAGGTGAAGGGGAGATAACGACATGGCCGTCCTGAACGAAGAACAGAGCATGCTGCGCGACATGGCGCGCGACTGGGCCAATGAGCAATCGCCGGTGACCGCTTTCCGCAAGGTGCGCGATGCGGGCGAGGCGATCGGCTTCGACCCGAAGGCTTTCGCGGCCCAGGCCGAGATGGGCTGGACCGGGGTGATCATTCCGGAAGCCTATGGCGGGTCGGATTTCGGCTATCTCAGCCTCGGCCTCGTGCTGGAGGAAACCGGCCGGACGCTGACGGCGAGCCCGCTGGGCACGACGGCGCTGGCGGCGACAAGTGCGCTCCTGCTGGCGGGCAGCGAAGCGCAGAAACAGGCCTGGCTGCCGAAGATCGCCTCGGGCGATGTCATTGCGGCGCTTGCGGTAGACGAGGGTCCGCGCCACGACCCGTCGAAGATCGCCACGAAAGCCGAGAAATCCGGCGATGGCTGGACGCTGAGCGGCACCAAGAAGTTTGTTGCGGAGGGAGACGGGGCGCACCTGTTTGTCGTTGCGGCACAGACCGGCAGCGGCATCGGCCTCTTCCTGGTGCCCGCCGATACCGGGGGCGTCAGCCGCGCTTCGCGCAATATGGTCGACGCCCGCAGCCATGCCGAAGTCAGCTTCGACGCGGTGAAGCTGGGCAGCGATGCGTTGATCGGGCCGGAAGATGGCGCTGGATTGCTCGACCAGGTGCTCGACCGGGCCCGGGCCGGTGTCGCGGCGGAGATGCTGGGGCTTGCCGTCCAGGCTTTCGACGACACGCTGGCCTATCTGAAAACCCGCGAACAGTTCGGCGAGATCCTGTCACGCTTCCAGGCGCTGCAACACCGCATGGCACACCAGTTCACCCAGATCGAGCTGATGCGTTCCGTTGTCGAGGGCGCGCTCGAGGCGATCGATACGGACCGCGACGACATCGCCGCGAAGGTCTCGCTGGCCAAGGCGACGGCCTGCGACACGCTGCACCTGGTCTCGCGCGAGATGATCCAGCTGCATGGCGGGATCGGCATGACCGACGAGCATCATGCCGGCTTCTACATAAAGCGGGCGCGCATCCTCGAGAACGCCTGGGGCAATGCCGCCTTCCACCGGGAGCGCTTTGCGCGCCTGGCCGGGTATTGAGCGGCGAACCCGGCAATCCCGCCCCGGCGGCCAATCGCACAAGAGCGGATGGTGGCGCGGGGCGGGAGCGTGCCTATGACCGGTTTGTCGAAGGCAATCTGAAGCGCAATTACGTCGCCCATTTCACGCACGGCATGCTGGGCATGACGGGCTTCCGCCTGATCTTTGCGCCGACCTTCGTGCCGGCCTATCTGCACATGCTGACCGGCTCGCCCTTCATGGTCGGGCTGGGCCAGGCGCTGATCCAGGCCGGCGCGATCGCCTCGCCCATCATGGGCGCGGCCCAGATCGAGCATCGCCGCCACGTCATGCCGGCGGCGATGACGATCGGCGTGCTGATGCGGCTGCAGCTGCTGGGGCTGGCGCTCGCCGGCTGGTTCCTGACCGGCCATGTCCTGCTGCTGGCGACCTTCCTGTTTCTCTTCCTGTTCGGCTTCTTCCTGGGCTCCCAGCGGGTCGCCTTCCAGGTGGTGCTGGCCAAGGTGATCCCGATCCGCCTGCGCGGGCGGCTGCAGGCCTGGCGCAACCTCGCCGGCGGGGCGATCGCGGCGGGCCTGTCCTGGTGGGCCGGGGTTTATCTGATCGACCCGAATGTGTTCGGCAATGGCTATGCGACGACCTTCATGGTCGCCTTCCTGCTGACCAGCGCCGGACTGGCCGCGCTCTGGCTGTTCATGCGCGAGCCCAGCAGTCCGACCGTCAAAACCCAGATGGGCATGCTCGACCGTATCCGGGAATTCCCGCTGCTCCTGGCCGACAGGGACTACCGCAACTTCCTCCTCTCCCTGGTCTTCGCGACCATGGGCCGGATCGCCATCCCCTTCTGTATCATCCATGCGGGCCGGCAGATGGAGGTGGACGGCGCCGCCATTGGCCTGTTCTCGCTGGCCTTTCTTGGTGCGGACACGGCGACCAATCTGATCTGGGGCACGATGGGGGATCGCTATGGATTCCGGATCACCTTCATCGGCACGCTGATCGTATGGCTCGTGTCGCTGGGGGCGATGATCACGGCGGTGGCGCCCTGGCAATTCCTGCTCGCCTTCTTCGGTCTGGGGGCAGCCATGTCCGGAAACATGATGAGCGTGACCACGCTCGTTCTGGAATTCGGCCACCGTGATGACATTCCCATGCGCCTGGCCCTGTCGACGACGGCGGAGACCTCGGTCGCGACCGCCGGTCCGCTCGTGGGCGGGCTGATGGCGGCGACGCTGGGACTGGTTCCCGTCTTTGCCCTGTCGATGGCCTGCCTGGCGATAGCGCTTTGCATTCTCGTGTTGGGAGTACGCGAACCGCGTCATCTGAAATAAGTTTACGTTTACGGAAACGGCAACTCTATTGCTCAATAATAACTAGATATATCGATGTATCTTTCTTGACGGCGTCAAATCTCATTGCTCTAATCGAATGCGCGGTATGTAAAAAATCATAAGCAGCCGCTCAGTCTGGGAGGAGATTATGACTGTGAAGGGTCTCATGCGTGCAAGCAGCGCGCTGACAGCCCTTGCGTTGACCGCGGGGCTTGGCTCCGCGGCATTGGCGCAAGACGACGCCCAGGGGCGTCAGGACGACGATGTCATCATCGTCACAGGTTCCGTTATTCAGGGGACACCCGAGAACGCCGCCCTGCCGGTCGATGTTCTCTCGTCGGAGGAACTCGCGCGGCTGGGCAATCCCTCGCCGGTCGAGTTGCTCAAGGCGCTGCCGGTTTCAAGCGGCGTCATCGGCGACACGAACCAGTTCGACAGCCGGTCGCAGGCGACCGAGGGCATGGCATCGGTGAACCTGCGCGGCCTCAGCCCGCAGCGCACGCTGGTCCTGCTCAACAACCGGCGCCTGGTGTCGGCGGGGACGGGGGTTCCCTTCGTCGACATCAACCTGCTGCCGCAGGCGGCGATCGGCCGGATCGAGATCCTGAAAGACGGTGCGGCGGCGATCTACGGGTCGGATGCCATCGGCGGCGTGGTGAACTTCATCACGCGGTCCGACCAGGACGGTTTCCGGGCCGGCGGGGACTACACCTTCATCGACGGCAGTTCCGGCGACTATACCGTCCACGGCAGCTGGGGTCGTCAGGGCGACAATTACAGCATCCTGCTGGCAGGGGGCTATCAGCATCGCGACGAACTGCTTGCGGTCGATCGCGACTTCGCTGTCATGGACTTTGAATCGAACCCGGAGGGCGGCTGGACCGGCGGCGGCAATCCCGCGACCTTCCTGCCGCTGGGGGTGATCCCGGGCGTCGGTGTTGCGCCGATCGGCGGGCTTCGCGCCGACCCGCAATGTGCGGCCCAGGGCGGTTATGTCACCGCGGCCGGATGGTGCCGGACGCAGTATACCGGCTTCGACGCCCTCGTTGAGGAAGAGGATCGCTACCAGCTCTACGGTCAGCTCGATGTCGAGATCGCCGAAGGCCTCGACTGGGATCTCAGCCTGCTCTACGGCAATGACGAGATTCCGCACTACCGGACTTCCCCGATGTATCTGCTGACCCAGGCACCGTCCGCGATTGCGGCGGTCGGCGGTTCGCCCAGCGGCTTCATCGTTCCGGGAAACAATCCGGGTTTCATCGAAATGGTGACCAATAATCCGGGCATCGTTCCGGCGGGCACTGTTGCGGCCCTGTTCCCGACCCTTCTCTTCCGTCCGCTGCTCGCGGGGGGGAACCCGGCCTTTATCGGCAATCCGGACGATCTGGGTGCCTCCACCGGGCGCCGCGAGAACGAGAGCTTCCGCATCTCGTCCGGCCTGACCGGGCAGATCTCGGACTCGCTGCAGTTCCAAGCGTCGGTCACCTATCACAAGTTCGAGCGCTATTTCGACGGCTACGACTCCTTCGGTGACCGTGTGCAGCTGGCGCTGCGCGGTTTCGGCGGTCCGAACTGCGATCCGGCGACTTCGGCGCCCGGGACGGGCGGCTGTCTGTGGCTGAACCCGTTCGGCAACCAGGTGAGCGGTGCCAATCCGAACACGCCCGAGCTGATCAACTGGTTCTTCGTCCACTCGACCAGCTTCCTGGAGACCGAGCTCTTCGTGGCTGACTTCACCCTGTCCGGCGATACCGGCTGGGAGCTGGCCGGCGGGCCGGTCCTGTTCGGGGCCGGGGCGCAGTACCGCAAGAACGACTTTGCGGCGACCTATGGCGACAACAACAATATTGCGGTGAATCCCTGCCGCGATACGCCGGTCACGGGATCCACCTCCTGCGCCCAGCAGAACGGGGCGCTGGCCTTCCTCGGATCGAATGCCGACTCGCAGGCAGACAATGACGTCTATGCCCTGTTCGGCGAGATGCAGCTGCCGGTGACGGACAATTTCAATGTCCAGCTGGCGGCCCGCTTCGAGGACTATGGCGGGGAGACCGGATCGACCTTCGATCCCAAGATCACCGCCCGCTGGCAGATCACCGACACCTTCGCCCTGCGGGGTTCTGCCGGTACGACGTTCCGCGGCCCGCCCGCGCAGCAATTGTCCGACCGGAATGTGACGTCGCTGCAGGTGATCGCGAACAGCTTCCGGCCGGTCGATGTCTACGGCAATCCGGCGCTGGCGCCGGAGACTGCGACGAACTACTCGATCGGTCTGCTGATCGACACGGGGGCCTTTACGGCCAGTGTCGACTACTTCCGCTACAAGATCGAGGACACGATCACCACCGAGCCGCTCTCCGGCATGGTGGCGACCATGTTCGCCGATCCCGCGAACTGCACGGATCCGGCGTTCGACGCCTTGCGTGAACGCTTCCAGTTCAATGATGGCGGCGGTGTCCCCGGGGCCGGAACCTGCGCTGTCGGGAATATTTCCCGCGTGCGGACCGGCTGGGTGAATGGCGGGGACCTGACCAGTTCCGGTGTCGACTTCATCGTCAATTACGACTTCGGTGACGTGCTGGGCGGCCAGCTCAATGCTGGCGTCACGGCCACCTACATGCTGGGCAACGAGCTTGGCGAAGAAGTGGTCGAGGGCATTGTCGTCCAGGACGGATTCGACGGTGTCGGCTTCCTGAACTTCCAGACCACCGCCTATCCGGTGCCGGAATGGAAGGCGCGCGGATTTGTCGAATATACCTACGGCAATTTCGATGCGCGGCTGACGATGAACTATATCGACAGCTATCGCGACCAGCGTGCCGACAGCGGCACGGGTCCGTTCGCGCCCAATACCAACATCCCCGGTGCGCCGGTGCTGATGCAGGGTGCGACGATCGACAGCCAGGTGACGACGGACTTCAACCTGATCTACAATTTCGGCGATGCGACCACGGTGTCCTTCACCGCGTTGAACATCACGGATGAAGATCCCAGCTTCGCGCGCCTGGACTACAATTACGATCCGTTCACCGGCAATCCGCTGGGCCGGGTCTTCCGTGTCGGGGTCAATACCGAGTTCTAGGTGTTATCCTGCCCGGACAAGAAGAAGGCCCCGGTCGTGCGACCGGGGCCTTTTTGTGTGTCTGGCAGGATGGCTAGCGCGGCCAGGCTTTCGGCGGGTCGGAGAACAGCCCGTAGGCGATTGTCGAGGCATAATAGGCAAAGGCCTGGGCCGGCGGCACGCGCTGGATCCAGTTGCGCAGGTCATAGGCCGAGTTGAGCGAGCCCATGACGGCCTGGCTGGCGATCAGTGGATCGATCGGCTTGACCGAGCCTTCCGTGATGCCGTCGATCATCATGCCGGCAAAGCGCCGCGCCATGCGGTTGGACTGGGCGATGACGTCATTGCGCAGCTCGTTCGGCAGGGCCTGCAGCGCGGTCGTGCGCACCAGCGGGAATTCCGAATAGAGCTGGATGTCCAAGAGGGTCGCGATCGAGGAGGCCAGTTGTTCCCAGTGGCTGCCACCGGCGCGAACGGCGGCGCGCTGGACCAGCGAGACGCGGCCATAGCTGCGGCGGAAGCATTCCAGCACCAGCTCGTCCTTGGCTTCCAGGTGGTGATAGAAGCTGCCCTTGGTGACGTTCAGCTCGGAGGCGATCTGTTCGACCGAAGCGCCGCGATAGCCGCGTTCATTGATCAGGAAGGTGGCGGCGCGGGCAAAATTGCCCGGCATGCCCTCGATCCCGACCCTCAGCGAGGACTCGTCGATCTGCAGCAACCGCGGCTCCCAGCTCGAGCCCTTCGGCGCAAAGCCGGTCTCGAACAGCTCGATGAGGCGCTTGCAGACGCGGTCATAGTCGCCGGTCGAGTATTGCGAGATCCAGGCCGGCAGCCAGAACATGTTCTGGACGAGCACGTGGGCGCGGATCGTGCCCAGCACCTTCTCCTCGTCATTGCGCGGCGGGTCGAAGAAGGTGCGCAGCTTGCGGAAGACCTGGACATAGCGCGCCGTCAGGTCGGAATTGTACGGCTCGTTGAGCGCGCGGATGTCCGAGAGCACCGCGACCGGGCGCTCCTCCTGCGCATTGATGGCGGCCTGGAGCTCGAAATTGCTGCGGATATAGCGGGCGATCCGCTCCTGCGGCGTGCGGCCCCGGGCCGCATCCTCGATCAGCGCCTCGATCCGCTCGAGCGAACGCTCCAGCACCGCCGAGGCCAGCAATTCCTTGCGCTTGAAGTAGTACGTGATGCTGGTCGTGTTGAGATCGACCAGCTGTGCGACATCGACAAAGGTCATGCCGCGCACGCCGTGCCGGTTGATCAGGGTGGCGGCGGCGTCGAGTATCCGCTCGCGTTTCTCCTGGAAGCGGCGCGTCTTCGCGCTGTCCAGTGTGTCAGGGGTCGCATTCATATCATTCGCTTAGCAGAGTTCGCGCCTATCGTCACGCGAGTGGGGAACCTCCCCGCCTTGCCTCCATTGAGCACATTATAACAGAAGCGGTACGGGTTTCGTTCAAAAAATTCCGTCTGCTCTTTGGTGTCTATACATCGGTGAAAACGTGACAATCCCCGCGGCTGAGTGTGGTGTCCCTGTGTTTACCGAAGAATGAGTATGCTGTAGCGTGCCGCTTGTGGTGCGCGGACGGGATTGATCCTTGCGCAAGCAGAAAATCCGAGGGAGGGGACATGTCCCTGTTCAGCCTGGACGGCCGCGCGGTGATTGAAGGCATGAAGGCGCGCCTGCCATGACCGTCTATGTCATCGCCCAGCTCGAGTTTACCGATGAGGCCCGCTACCGCACCTATCAGGCGGCGGCGACAAGGCTCTTCATGGAGAAGGGGATCCGCGTGCTGGCGGCCGACGAAGCGCCGGTCGTGCTCGAGGGTGACTGGTCTGGTGACAAGGTCGTGGTGATGGCCTTCGATGACGACGGCTCGGCGCGCGCCTTCCTGGAGGGGCCGGAATACCGGGCGATCTCCGAAGACCGGCGGGCGGGGGCACGCTCCACAGCCATCATGATCAAGGGGTTTTGAGCCATGCAATACCGGCAACTCGGCGACAGCGATCTGACCGTTTCGGAAATCTCGCTTGGCACCTGGCTGACCTTCGGTGTCGGTATCGAGCGCGAGAAGGCCATCGCCAGCCTGGACCAGGCCTTCGATCTGGGGATCAACTTCATCGATACGGCCAATGCCTATGGCTATGGCGCTGCGGAGAGCCTGCTGGGCGAGGCGCTGAAGGGCCGGCCGCGCGACAGCTATATCCTGGGCACCAAGGTCTTCGTGCCGATGAGCGAGACCGATTACGGCCTGTCCCGCGCCCAGATCGAGAAACAGCTCGACGCGTCGCTGAAGCGTCTCGATACCGATTATGTCGATCTCTACCAGTGCCACCGCTATGACGTGGATACGCCCCTGGAAGAGACGATGGAGGCGCTGAGCGATGCCGTGAAGGCCGGCAAGGTGCGCTATATCGGGTTTTCCGAATGGTCGCCCAAGCAGATCCAGGCTTCGCTGGACCTGCCCGGTGTCGAGAAATTTGTCTCCAGCCAGCCGCAATACTCCCTGCTGTGGCGGCGGCCGGAAAAGGCGGTCATTCCGCTGTGTGCTGAAAACGGGATTTCCCAGATCGTCTGGTCGCCGCTCGCCCAGGGCGTGCTGTCGGGCAAGTATCTGCCGGGCGATGCCCCGCCGCAGGACAGCCGTGCCTCCAGCGACAAGATGAACCGTCAGATGGGGCACTGGAACCGGCCGGAAGTGATCGAGGCGGTGCACCGGATGAAGCCGCTGGCCGATGAGGCCGGTGTCTCCATGGCGCAATTCGCCCTTGCCTGGGTGCTGCGCGAACCCAATGTTGCCTCGGCCATTGTCGGCGTCAGCCGGCCCGAACAGCTGGCGGCCAATGCGGCGGCCTCGGGCCTGAAGATCGATCCGGCCCTGTTTGAAAAGGCGGAAGCCATAGCTGCGGAGATACCGAGAGCGTGAGTCTGGTCGATATTCTTGCTGCCGCCGAAACGGGGGAGAACACCCTGACGGCGCGTGTTCCCGATACCTGGATGCAGGGCCGCACGGCCTATGGCGGCCTGTCCGCCGCGCTGGCCCTGGAGGCGGCGATCCGGTCCCAGCCGGACCTGCCGCCGCTGCGCTCGGCGCAGATCGCCTTTGTCGGCCCGCTGGCCGGTGAGGTGACGGTAGAAACCCGCCTCCTGCGCCGCGGCCGCACGGCGGCCTATATCGAGGCGAATGTCTTCGGCGATGGCACGCTGGGCCTGAAAGCACTCTTTGTCTTCATGACGGCGCTGGAGTCGGCCATCGACTATGCCGATGCGGCACGCCCCGATGCGCCGGCTCCGGAAGAGGCTGCGCCGGCCATGGCCAATCCGGATCCGAAATTCTTCACCGGCAATCTGGAATACCGCCACGCCCTGCCGATCGAGGAGCGGCACACCCCGGATTTCATGCGCTGGGTGCGCCTGAAGGCGCGCGAAGGTCTGCACCCGATGGTCGAGCTGATGGCGATCGGCGATGCCCTGCCGCCGGCAGCCATGGCGCTGTTCGAAAAGCCCGGCCCGATCAGCTCGATGACCTGGATGCTGAATGTCCTCACTGCAGAACCTGTGACGCGGGATGGCTGGTGGCTGTCCCGTTCGACCGCTGACCTCGTGCGCGACGGCTCGTCCAGCCAGGTGATGCAGATGTGGGATGCCGACCGCCAGCCGGTCGTCACCGGCATGCAGAGCGTGGCGATCTTCGTCTGACCAGGATTTTCAGCTGAAACAAAAAAGAAAGGCGGGCCCGCAAGCCCGCCTTTTGCACAAGAGGGAGCGGTTAGTGGCCGTAGGCGGCCGCCTGGCTTTCCACCAGAGCGATGAGATCGGCCTGGGCGATGCCGACATCGAGAAGATGCAGGCCCCAGTCGGGGAGGATCTCGCCATTGGCTACGACATCGCCGACGATGTCGTCGGCGCGCGGGTCGGCCGGGTCGCCATGGACCGTGACGGCGAAATAGTGACCGGCCTCACTGTTCACGCACTGGCCGGTCAGAAGGCCGGGCACGCGGACATAATCCGTCTCGATCTCCGGTCCGTCTGCGATCCAGGGTCCGGCTTCGGCCGATGAGGTAAAGGCGCCGCCTGTTGCGAGATAGGCGCCCAGCGGAGCGTCGGCATTGCCCGCAAGGTCGGCGGGATTGGTGCAGGCGACTTCCAGCGCGGGATCGCTCGTCTTGCCGAAGCGCGAGCCCTCCGGCGGCGGTGCGTCGGCGCGGAAGGTGACATAGCCGATGAAGCAGCCGGTCTCGTCCGGGGAACTACAGGGCAGGATGGCGTCGAAGGAGCCGCCCAGCGGCGCATCGACCGGTGTGGTGATGTTGAAGCCGATCAGCATCGCCGACAGCATCCGGTCCTGCACCGGCTGGCCGTCGACTTCGTTGGCGACGAGGGTTTCCAGCATCCGCGCGCCCTGGGAATGGCCGATCAGCACAAAGGGCCGGCCGTCATTGTCGTGTTCCAGATAGTGGGCGAACGAGGCGCGGACATCCATGTAGGCCTGCATCCCGTCGGCGCCGGTTCCGGTATTGCCCGCCATCATCTGGCGCAATGCGGTCAGCGTGACCTGGCGGTACATCGGCGCGAAGGTGCGGCACACCGAGCCGAAACGTGCAAACTGGGCAGCAATGACCCGGTTCTCCTCGTCATTGGCGACGAGGTCGCTGTTTCCGCCGGGATCGTTCGAGACGGTCGGATAGACGTAGAAACAGTCGACAGCCGGGTCGGACGCGGCTTCATGGGCCTCGATTTCCGTCGTGCCGTCGGCATGGACGATCGTGGTGTCCAGATCGATGGTGCAGGCATCCTCGCGGCCGGGCCGGCAAAGCCAGTTTTCCGCGGCGTCATAATCGGGCGGCGTATAGCCGGCGGGCTGGGCCAGGCTGGCAGCGCCGGCCAGGACGAATGTCGTAAACAGCATGCAGGTCTCCCCTAGACGGCTTCGGCCGCCTCCGTGTCGAACATGGGTTTCAGCTCGCTCTTGATGATCTTGCCATTGGCGTTGCGCGGCAGGGTCTCGCGGGTGAAGAGGATGCGCACCGGCGTCTTGAAGGCAGCCAGGTGCTGGCGCACCCAGTCCTGAAGTTCGGCCTCGGTCGCGCTCATCCCCGGGGCGAGGTGAACGACGGCAGCGGGTTCCTCGCCCAGCGTGCGGTGCGGGATGCCGACCAGGGCGGCATCGGTGACGGCCGGGTGGTCGTAGAGGACGTTCTCCACCTCGCTGGAATAGATGTTCTCGCCGCCACGGATGATGATGTCCTTGGCGCGGTCGACGATGTAGCAGAAGCCTTCCTCGTCGACGCGGGCGAGATCGCCGGTGCGCACCCAGCCATCGATGAAGGTCTGGGCTGTGGCCTCCGGATTGTTCCAGTAGCCGGCGACGATCTGCGGGCCGCGGGCCCACAGCTCGCCGACTTCGCCAACGGGAAGTTCCTGCGTGCCGTCCGGGCTCATGATCTTGATGTCGGAGACGGCGACCGGCGTGCCGCAGCTGTCGGGCCGGTTGAGATAATCTTCCGAGGCGTGGTGGGTGACGGTGGCCGAGGTCTCGGTCATGCCCCAGCCATTGCTCGGCAGCGCACCGAAGACCGAACGGATCTTGCGCACGAGGTCAGGCGCGGAGGGGGCGCCGCCATAGGCGATCGATTCCAGCGAGGAGAGGTCATACTTCTCGCGGTCAGGGTGTTCGATGAGCTGCCAGGCAATGGTCGGAACGCCGCCGGTGACGTTGACCTTCTCGCGCTCGATGATGCGGAAGGCGTCGACCGGATCCCATTTGCGCATGAAAACCATGGTGTTGCCGGCAAAGATGGCGCCCATCAGCGCGGCATTGCAGGCGGTGACGTGAAACAGCGGTATCACCGTCAGCATCGTCTTGGGTACCGGGTCCGGCGGAACTTCGCCGCGGCGGGCAAGGGTGCGGGCACCGGAATAGGCCGAGGAGAAGATATTGGTGAGAATGTTGCGATGGGTGCCCAGCGCGCCCTTCGGGTGCCCGGTGGTGCCGCTGGTGTAGAAAATGGTCGCATAAGTGTCCGGTTCGAGCCCCATAGAGGGAAGGTCCGTGTCACCTAGAGTGCCATAGCCGGACGGTGCGCCGATCACATCCTCCAGCCGGCGGGCCGGCGCGGCGAGCGGCGTCTTCGCGCGGCTGACGAGGACGGTCTCCAGTCCGGGAAGCTCGCCCATCACGGGAGCGATCCGTTCCCAGCGCTCCGCATCGCAGATCAGCGCGCGGGCGCCGCTGTCGGACAGGCCGTAGGCCAGCTCGGCGCCGGTCCACCAGGCGTTCAGCGGTACGGCGATCGCGCCGATGCTTGTGATGGCGAAGAAGGCGACCGGCCATTCCGGCAGATTGCGCATCGACAGGGCGACCCGGTCGCCGGGTTTCACACCGCTCCGCGCCAGCTCGGCGGCCAGTGTGGCCGTGGCGCGGAACCAGGCGTCATAGGTGATGCGCTCGTCCTCATAGATGGTGAAGAGCCGGTCCGGGTGTGTGGTGCGGGCATGGCGGGCGAGGTCGGGCAGCGATGGCAGGGCATTCTTCCACACGCGTGTGGGAACGCCGCGGATCTCGACCGTCTCCATCTCGAAGCGCGCGCCCGGAGCGCACAATGCCTGATTGATCGCGTCGAGCGAGGCGGCCGGCCAGCCTTCGGGCAATTGGTATGCCGGCGCCGTGTCAGGCGCCCCGGTTTGCTTTTCCATCCCAGGCAATCCTGTTTTCGGTTTGCGATTATCTTTGTTGATTGAACGATAGTGTTGATCGGGATGGGGCACAAGGCTTAAGCTAAATGCCAGTCGCATTGATGCGGTTGTCAACGATATCGAATGAAGGGTATGCATCCATCGCGGTGCATGCTTCCACCACAG
Organism: Maricaulis virginensis; assembly: GCF_027922185.1. NCBI lineage: Bacteria > Pseudomonadati > Pseudomonadota > Alphaproteobacteria > Maricaulales > Maricaulaceae > Maricaulis > Maricaulis virginensis. Next base: position 158,810 of record NZ_BSFE01000003.1, read on the forward strand.
AACATCAAAGGCCGCCGGTGCACGGGGCGCCGGAACGGTCCACACAACAGGAGACGGCAATGTCCGTGATCACCACACGCAGGGAAGGCGAGGTCCTGGTCGTGACCTCCAACAATCCGCCGGTCAACGCGCTGGGCCAGGCCGTGCGCGCCGGTCTGGCGGACGCCATGGCCGAGGCCGCCGGCGACGACGCCATCCAGGCGGTCGTGATCTGCTGCGAGGGGCGGACCTTCTTTGCCGGTGCCGACATCACCGAGTTCGGAAAACCGCCGGTCGGCCCGTCCCTGCCCGAAGTCATCGACGCCATCGAAGCGAGTGCGAAGCCCGTCGTCGCGGCCATTCATGGCACCGCGCTGGGCGGGGGGCTGGAAGTCGCGCTGGGGTGTCACTACCGGATCGCCGTCGCCTCTGCCAGGCTCGGACTGCCCGAGGTCAAGCTTGGCATCCTCCCCGGCGCCGGCGGTACCCAAAGACTGCCGCGCGTGGTCGGCGTGGCCGAGGCGCTGCCGATGATCGTCACCGGCAATCCGATCCCGGCCGCCCAGGCCGGGAAGATCGGCCTGGTCGACAAGCTGGTGGCGGAAGACGGGCTGGCTGAGTCAGGTGTGGCTTTCGCCCGCAGTGTCATCGGCAAGGCGGACCACCCGGTCTCTTCGAAGCGGACTGACAAGATCGGCGAGATCCCGTCGGACAGCGATTTCTTCGACGAGTTTCGCAAGACCCAGATGCGCCGCCTGAAAGGGTTCGAGGCGCCGGAAGCCTGTATCGAAGCCGTAAAGGCCGCGATCGACCTGCCTTACGAGGAAGGGGTGAAGAAGGAGCGTGAACTGTTCGGCAAGCTGGTCACCGGCACGCAGTCGAAAGCGCTGCGGCATGTCTTCTTTGCCGAACGGGCGGCTGCCAAGATCGACGGTATTCCGGCCGACACGCCGGTCCTGCCGGTCAAGAAGGTGGGCATTCTCGGTGCCGGCACGATGGGCGGCGGGATCGCGATGAATTTCCTCACCGCCGGCTATGCCGTCACCATTCTGGAGCGCGAGCAGGAGGCGCTGGATCGCGGCGTCTCGATCATCCGCAAGAATTACGAGCGCTCGGCCGCCAAGGGCCGTTTCACGGCCGACCAGGTCGAGCGGGCAATGGGCCTGCTCACGCCTACACTCGACATGAATGATCTGGCCGATTGCGATCTGGTGATCGAGGCCGTGTTCGAGAACATGGATGTGAAGAAGGACGTGTTCCGCAAGCTCGACGGCATCGTCAAGCCCGGCGCCATCCTGGCGTCGAACACCTCCTATCTGAATGTCGACGAGATGGCGGCGGAGACGAAGCGTCCCGGATCGGTGCTGGGCCTGCACTTCTTCTCGCCGGCCAATGTGATGCGCCTGCTGGAGATCGTCCGTGCGGCAAAGACCGAACCGGCCGTGCTCAAGACGGCGATGGATCTGGCCAAGAAGATCGGCAAGGTGGCGGTCGTGTCCGGCGTGTGCTTCGGCTTTATCGGCAACCGCATGCTGTCGCCGCGCCAGCGGGCCGCCCAGGCCATGCTGTTGCAGGGCGCCAAGCCCTGGGATGTCGACAAGGCGCTGACCGATTTCGGCATGCCGATGGGACCGTTCCAGATGTCGGACCTGGCCGGTCTCGATCTGGGCTGGGACAAGGCGAATTCGAAGAGCGAGACCATCCGCGACGTGCTGTGCGAGCGCGACCGCCGCGGCCAGAAGACCGGCAAGGGCTTTTACGATTACGACGAGAACCGCCGGCCGTCTCCGTCAAAGGAGGTCGAGGCGATTATCGACGAATTCGCGGCGAAATCCGGTCTGGAGCAGCGTGTCTTCTCGCAGGATGAAATCCGCGAGCGCCTGCTCTTCCCGATGATAAACGAGGGCGCGAAAATCCTCGAGGAGGGCATGGCCCAGCGCGCCTCCGACATCGATACGGTTTGGATCAACGGCTATGGCTGGCCGGCCTATACCGGCGGGCCGATGTTCTGGGCCGACACGATCGGGCTGGACAAGGTCGTTGCCGGCCTGAAGGCGCATGCTGCCGCGTCGGGCGCCGAGCCGGACATCTGCAAACTCCTCGAAGACAAGGCGGCCAAGGGCGAAACCTTCAACTAGGTCAGCCGTCCCTGGACGCAAGGGAGCGGGCCCCAAAACTCCCCGGGCCCGCTCCTTTTTTGTCTGGCGAGTGATGGCTTCGGCGGGGGGCGGCGAGCCGGCGCCTCTCCGGGAAGGGCGGGTTTCCGGGTGCACTGCGCGCGAAGTTGCGCTATAGTGCGGGTGTGAGCGACGCGGTGAAATTCTGCCTGCCGTAGCACTGCCGTCTGTTTGGACTGCAGGAGCGCTTTATGGGGTTCATGGCAGGCCCCATCTCACGCAAAGGGGGCTCCGGCCCCCTTTTTTGTTGATGTGTCGGCTTTATCGATGCGCGCGCAGCACGCGGCGGCCCTTTCGAAGCTCCTTTCGGTAGACGCGATCATTAATTCTGGTCAGCGAAACGAGGTAGATTTCGCGGCCGCATGCGGTTCCCTTTACGTATAGCCGGAAAACGGTGTGGAACTGGCGGGTGTCGACGTACAGGACGACGGCCGCCCTGGGCCTCTTGTTGCAGCGGTGGAACGCACCCATGCGCAGCGCAGAATGGACGATCTGATAGTGGCTGATGGGAAGTTCGGGATGGTGTGCCAGCTGCTTCTGTACGGTTTCGTAGGATAGAAGCACTTTGTTCGACCGGCACCCGAGATAGACCGAGACAACCGGGTCTACATGGCAGACGACCATTGTGTCTGTCCGTGATCCGGTATGCAGGCCGAGAAGGTGTTTGAAATCCATACGACGCCTGCCGGCATTGGGTGGTCGGGCGCCCTTTTATATTATTCTGATTGCATTGTGTGTAAATGCTCCTTTTCCGTGTTATTTCGGCCACCTCCCGGAACGCCTCCCGTCTATGGGCGTTGCTTTGGTGACGCTGAAAAGGAGATGTCCGATGAATGCCACGCAATTGAAGGGCAAATGGGAACAGTTCACCGGCGATGCCAAGCGCCAGTGGGGCAAGCTGACCGATGACGACATTGCGGTCGTCGAAGGCGATGCCGGCAAGCTTGCCGGCAAGATCCGCGAGCGCTACGGCAAGGACAAGGAAGAGGCCGAACGCGAGGTGAAGGACTGGATCGACGGTCTCTGATCGCTGCGGCTTTGCGCAAACGAAAAGGCCGGACACGCCGATAGCGCGGGTCCGGCCTTTTCATGTCTGGGATCGCTATCCGTCCCCGTCGAGACCGAGTTCGCGGCGGATATCCCGGGTGTGTTCGCCATGGCCGGGCGAGCGGCCGGTCTCGCCGACCGGGGCGCCGGACATGCGGATCGGGCTGCGGACGCCGGGAATGCCGTCGCGTTCGATACGGATACCGCGATGGGCAACCTGCGGATCGTCCAGGGCTTCCGCGACGGTGTTGATCGGCCCGGCCGGAATGCCGGCCGTTTCCAGCGCGTCGAGCCAGTAGCCGCGTGAATTGTGCTGCATGATGTTGGCGATATGCGTCGTCAGCTGTTCGCGATTGCCGACACGCTGGGCGTTGGTGCGGTTTTCCGCCAGCGTCTCTTCGCCCAGATCAAGCAGGCCCGCAAGGCGTTCGAACTGGCCGTCATTGCCGCAGGCGATGATGATATGCCCGTCCGAACAGGGAAATTCCTGATAGGGCACGATGGAGGGGTGGGCATTGCCGATCCGCTTGGGCGATTTGCCGGTGGCCAGATAATTCATCGCCTGGTTGCCCAGCACGCTGATCATCGAGTCCAGCAGGCCCATATCGATATGCTGGCCCTGGCCCGTTCGCTCACGCTGCAACAGGGCGGCCTCGATGGCGATCGTGCCGTAAAGGCCGGTGAAGATATCGGCGAAGGCAACGCCGAGGCGCTGGGGCGGCCGGTCCGGCTCGCCGGTCAGGTCCATGACGCCGCTCATCGCCTGGATCGCCAGGTCATAGCCGGCGCGATGGGCGTAGGGTCCGGTCTGGCCGAAACCGGTCACCGAACAGTAGACGAGGCGCGGATGGTCGGCTTTCAGGCTGTCATAATCGAGCCCGAACCTGGCCAGTCCGCCCACCTTGAAATTCTCCACCACGACGTCCGCCGTGCCGATCAGCGCTTTCACCATCGCCAGATCGTCGGCATTGCGGAAATCGGCGACGACCGACCGCTTGCCGCGATTGCAGGAATGGTAATAGGCGGCCGCCCGGCCGGAGGCATGATCGATCCAGGGCGGGCCCCAGGTGCGGGTATCGTCGCCGGCCGGGCTTTCCACCTTGATCACATCGGCGCCGAGATCGGCCAGCGTCTGGCCGATCCAGGGGCCGGCCAGGATGCGGGCCAGTTCGACGACGCGGACGCCGTCCAGCGCGCCACCTGGCAGGCCGCTGCCGGGCAGGGCGGTGCTCATCGCCCGATCTCGCCGGTATCGAGGAAGGGCGAGGCGTCCAGGTCCTCGGCATCCATCAGTTCCGCGATGCGCTGGAGCGAAGCGATCAGCATGTTCTGTTCCCACGGCTGGAGTGTGCGGAAGGATCGCAGGAAACCGGCCTGAAGCAATTCGGGCGAATTGTCGCCGGCTTCGCGGCCCTTGTCAGTCAGCTGAGCCAGGACGACGCGTTTGTCCCTGTCGCTCTTGACACGCTCGACCAGGCCGGCCTGGGTCAGCCGGTCAAGGATGGAGGTGATCGTCGCCTGGCTGAGCGATACGGCCCGGGCGATGGCGCTGGGCGACATCTCGCCACCCTTGCGCAATGTGTCGATCACCACGAGCTGCGGTGCGGTGAGGCCCGTCGCCTTCACCAGGCGTTTCGACTGCAGGTCGATGGCGCGGGTGATGCGCCGCAGGGCAATGAGAATTTCGTCGTGATCGCTCATTCGTTCAACCGTTCGCGTCCTGTCCGATCGATGTATCGCCGCTTTCCGGGCAATCCAACAGCTAAAGCCCGGGGCCGGCGATATATGCTTTGAATGCGTATCATGTGGCCGCCGTCTGCAATGGAGGTCCCGGGATGGTGAATTGCATCCGGACTGTCGCTTCTATGTAACGCTTCTTCAAAAGTATCGCAAAAACAAGGAGAACTGACGGCCCGACGGTGGCGGGCATTGCAACGCATCCATGCTGGAATTGATTTCAACTCGAAGCAAGTATGGCCAATTTGCAGACAAGGCTCTAAACCGCTCCCGATCCACTCATTAACGAAATTCAGGGGGCTTCCACCGCGTTATGCTGAAGCAACGAGCACTTACAACCACGATCCTGTCCGCCGCCGCGCTGTCTATCGCCGGCACCGCCCACGCCCAGGTCGATGTCATCACGGTGACTGCGACCAAGCGCGAAAGCTCCACCCAGGACATCCCCGTTGCCGTCAACGCGATGGATGGCGAAACGCTCGAGGAACTCGGCGTCACCATCTTCACCGACTATCTCCAGCAGATGCCCGGCGTGACCGCCGGCGGCGGCGGCCCCGGCCAGAACACGATCTATATCCGCGGCCTCGCTTCGACGACGCCGAACCTGACGGTCGCCGGTGTGGCCGGCCTGGCGCCGAACGTCGCCTTCTATCTGGACGAGCAGCCGCTGGCGCAGCCGGGCCGCAATCTGGACGTCTATGCCGTCGACCTGGAACGCGTCGAGGTCCTGCCGGGACCGCAGGGCACGCTCTACGGTGCGAGCTCGCAGGCCGGTACGGTGCGCCTGATCACCAACAAGCCGGTGCTGGGCGAATACTCCGCCTACGCCAATTTCGACGTGTCCTTTACCGAAAGCGGTGAGCGCAGCCAGAGCGTCCAGGCCGTGGTCAACATCCCGGTCGGTGACAATTTCGCCCTGCGTGGCGTCGCCTTTGTCGACGATCGGGGCGGCTTCATCGACAATGTCCACGGCACGCGCTCGACGGCCGAGTCGGCGCGCTACCGCTCCGCCGGTACCGTGCGCGACAATGGCCTGCCGGTCGCCCCGCGCCGCGAAGGCTTCCAGGCCAATGACGACCTGTCGAACGTCACCTTCATCAATGCCGACAACAGCGCGCTGGTCGAGGACGACTTCAACGACACGACCTATTCCGGCTTCCGCGTCAGCGGCCGCTACGAGTTCAACATCGACTGGCGCGCCACCGTCTCGGTGATGCAGCAGACGCTGGATAGCGAAGGCGTCTTCTTCCAGGACCCCGAACTGGATGACTGGGAAATCCAGCGCTACCAGCCGGACGAACTGGAAGACGAGTTCACCAATGTGGCCTGGACGATCGAGGGCCGCGTCGGTGCTCTGGAAACCGTCTATACCGGTGCCTATACCGACCGCGAGACGGACCAGGTCATCGACTACACGGACTACATGTTCGTCGGTCAGTACTTCCCGGTCTACACCTGCGACAGCTCGGTGAGCTATCCGGGGGGCGGTCTGGATCCCTATGGCACCTGCCATGCCCCGACCGCGAACGTCACCTCGCACACCGAGACCACGGTCGAGAGCCATGAGTTCCGCTTCAACACGCCGGAAGAGAACCGCTGGCGCGTTACCGCGGGCGTCTTCTACTCGAAGACGGAACTGGCCGAGCGGAATGACTACAACTATCTCGGTTCCATGGACCGCGTGAATGCGGACGGCTCCGTCGGCATCAATGCGCTGGGAATCGACCAGTATCCGCTGACCAATGGCGCCGCGACGAACGGCGACATCGCCAATGAGACCCAGGGCTATTTCTCGGATCCGGGTCCGATCCTGGCGCCGACCATCTTCCGCAATGACGTGCTGCGGACCGACGAGCAGCTCGGCTTCTTCGGCGAGTTCAGCTATGACCTCGTGCCGGATGTGTTCGAGATCGTACTCGGTGCGCGCGCCTACGACGTGGAAGTCGATCTCGAAGGCAGCGCCAACTCGGTCTACGATATTCTCTATCCGTTGACCGATGCCAATGGCGACCCGGTCGACGCCCAGACCTACGGCACCAATATCTCCCGCCAGTTCGGTCCGAACGGCCCGGCCGGGGCACCGCAGGTCGCTGCCAGCGACGGCACCATCTTCAAGGTGACCGGCAACTGGACGCCGAACGACACGATGCTGTTCTATGCGACCTATTCGGAAGGCTATCGTCCGGGTCTGCTGAACCGTCCGGGCGGTATCACGCCGGCCAGCGTGCCCGACTACACCACGCCCTATGCCATCGACACCGACGAGGTGCAGAATTACGAGCTGGGCTGGAAGCTCGACCTGTTCGACCAGCAGGTCCGCTTCAACGGCAATGCCTTCTTCGTCGAGATCGAGGGCCTGCAGACGACGATCTTCGATCCGGAAATCACCAATCTCTTCTTCTCGGACAATGCGGCCAACGCCGAAATCCGGGGTGTGGAGGGTGATGTCACCTATGCGCCGATCGAGATGCCGGGCCTGACCGTTGCCGGTGCCTTCTCGATCCTCGACACCGAGATCACCGAAGTGCTCACGCCGACCGATGACGTCGTGCTGGGCTCCGAGCTGGCCTTCGCGCCGGAATTCCAGGCGAACCTGCGGGCGCGCTACGAGTGGCCGGTGTTCAACGACTACACGGCGCACGTCCAGGGCCAGATCGTCCACACCGGCGACAGCCGCACCGACATCATCGAGATCAACTCGATGGATCTGGACGGCTACACCACGCTGGGTGTCCGCACCGGCGTGCGGTCGGACCAGTGGAATGTCGAGCTCTACGTGAACAATCTCACGAACGAGAATGCGGCCCTGTCCGGCAACTTCATCTTTGACCGGGCCCGGGTGAGTGTCACGCGGCCGCGTACCATCGGCGTTCGCGTCGGAGTGCAATACTAGGTCGGGAGCCGTGACGGTTCATCTGACCTGATCGCATGTATAACCGGAAAGCGTCCCGCCCGGCGGCGGGGCGCTTTTCGTTCTGTCTCTCCAGCCCGGAGTCCGTGTGTCCGAAGCCGATCTTTCCGAAGCCCTCAAGACCGCCCAGGCCGAAATGTATGCCGGCCGGTTCGACGCTGCGCTCGTCCAGCTCGACGCGCTTCTGGCGGCCGATCCGCAGCATGTCGACGCGCTCTACATGAAAGCGGTCTGCCTGCGTTACGGCAAGGATCATGCAGGCGCCCGCAAGGCGCTGGACACGCTGAAGGCACAGGCCCCGGATTTTGGCCGGGCCCTGCAGGAAGAGGGGCATCTTTTCCGCGAGACCGGTGACGATGCCGCCGCGATCGCCGCCTATCGTGCCGCGACGATGGCGAACCCGGCCCTGCAGGCCGCCTGGCTGGGGCTTGCCGAAGCGCTCGAGCGCACAGGCGAGCCGGCCGAGGCCCGCCAGTGCCGTGCCCAGGCCGAGGCGCTGACCCGCCTGCCCAAGCCGCTGCTGGCGGCCATGAACCATCTGCACGAGAACCGCCTGCACAAGGCCGAGGGACTGGCGCGCGCCTTCCTGCAGAAGAACCCGAAACATGTCGAGGGGATGCGCATCCTGGCCGAGATCGGCAAGCGGTTCGGCGTGCTCGACGACGCCGAATTCCTGCTGGAAAGCGCAGCAGAGTTCGAGCCGGACAATATCGCCGTGCGGCTCGACCATATCGAGGTGCTGCGCAAGCGGCAGAAGCACGCCGAGGCGCTGTCGCAGGCCGAAGCCCTGCTGGCGCGGGATCCGGACAGTCCGGTCTTCCTGTCGCGCCACGCCGTCGAGGCGCTGGCCGTGGGCGAATACGAAACGGCGCTGGCCGGGTTCGACAAGGTGCTCGCCGCCCTGCCGGACGATGCCGGCACGCATGCCGCCCGCGCGCACGCACTCAAGACGATGGGCCGCACCGGCGAGGCGGTCGAGGCCTACCGCCGGGCCTGCGCGTTGCGGCCGGACTATGGCGAGGCCTGGTACGGGCTGGCCAATCTGAAGACCTATCGCTTCACCGAAGACGAGATTGCGCGGATGCACGAGCAGGAGGCCGCGCCGGGCCTGCGCACCCATGAGCGCATCCACATCTGCTTTGCCCTGGGCAAGGCCTATGAGGACGCCGGCGCCTATGACATGTCGTTTGAATACTATGAACGCGGCAATGATCTGAAGCGCATCCAGACGCGCTATACCTCCGACATCATGGCGCAGGAGCTGAATGCCCAGGCGGCGACGTGCACGCGCGCGCTGTTCGAGGCGCAGGGCGGCAAGGGCTGTCCGGCACCGGACCCGATCTTCATCGTCGGCCTGCCGCGCGCCGGTTCCACCCTGCTCGAACAGATCCTGGCCTCGCACAGCCAGGTCGACGGCACGCTGGAACTGCCTGACATTCTCGCCACCGCCCACCGGCTGCGCGGCCGTACGCGGGGCGAGGACGGGGCGGGCCGCTATCCCGCCATCCTGCACGAGCTCGATGCCGGTCAGCTGCGCGAGCTGGGCGAGGCCTATATCGAAAACACCCGTATTCACCGCCAGGGCGCGCCCTTCTTCACCGACAAGATGCCGAACAATTTCCGGCATATCGGTCTGATCAAGCTGATCCTGCCCAACGCCAGGATCATCGATGCGCGCCGCGCGCCGATGGCGTGCTGTTTCTCCGGCTTCAAGCAGTTGTTCGCCGAAGGCCAGGAATTCACCTACGGGCTCGACGAGGTCGGCCGCTATTATCGCGGCTATGTCGAGCTGATGGATCACTGGAACCGGGTGCTGCCCGGCGAGATCCTGCGGGTGCAGTACGAGGATGTCGTGGCCGATCTGGAGACCCAGGTGCGGCGCATCCTCGACTTCTGTAACCTGCCCTTCGAGCAGGCCTGCCTGGATTTCCACACCACCGAGCGCGCCGTACGGACCGCCAGCTCCGAACAGGTGCGCCAGCCCATCTATGACAGCGGCGTCGAGCAGTGGCGGCATTTCGAACGCCATCTCGATCCGCTGAAGTCGGCTCTGGGGCCTGCCCTCACGAGCTATCGTTCCGGAGCCTGACACACCGCGAAAGCGAGGACTGATCCCATGAAAAAGATCGAACCCGCCGTCTTCTTTCCAGCCGCTGCCCTGGTCTTTGCCGGGGTGGCGTATGCGGTGCTGGCCGGCGACTCCGCCGAGGCGGCCTTCACGGGCCTGCGCAATGCGATCACCGAAACCACCGGCTGGCTCTATTCCGTCGGGGTGGGTTTCTTCCTGATCGCGCTGATCGTCGTCGCCTTCTCCGACTGGGGACGGATCAAGCTGGGTCCGGATGACAGCGAGCCGGAATACGGGTTCGCGCCCTGGTTCGCGATGCTGTTCTCGGCGGGTATGGGGATCGGCCTGATGTTTTTCGGCGTGGCCGAGCCGCTGACCCACTATCTCACCCCGCCGGACGGCGATCCGGAGACACTGGAATCGGCGCGCCAGGCCATCGTGCTGACCTTCTTCCACTGGGGCGTCCATGCCTGGGGGATCTATGTCGTCGTCGGGTTGAGCCTGGCCTATTTCACCTACCGCCACGGCCTGCCGCTGACGATCCGCTCTGCCCTCTACCCGCTGATCGGCGACCGCATCTACGGTCCGATCGGCCATGCCGTCGACACCATCGCCGTGCTGGGCACGCTGTTCGGTGTCGCCACCTCGCTGGGCTTCGGCGTCACCCAGATCAATGCCGGTCTGAACACGCTGTTCGACGTCCCCATAGAACCGGTGGTGCAGCTGATGCTGATCGCCGGGATCACGGCGCTCGCCACGATCTCCGTCGTTGCGGGCCTGGATGCCGGTATCAAGCGGCTCAGCGAGATCAACCTCTATCTTGCCATCGCCCTCATCCTCTTCGTGCTGCTGGCCGGTCCGACGCTCTTCCTGATCAGCGCCTTCGTGCAGAATATCGGTGACTATCTCGACCAGCTGGCGACGCTGACCTTCAATGTCGACGCCTATGGCGACGGTGTGTGGGTGAGCGACTGGACGCTGTTCTACTGGGGCTGGTGGATTTCCTGGTCGCCCTTCGTGGGCATGTTCATCGCCCGCATCTCGCGCGGCCGGACGGTGCGCGAGTTCATTTTCGGTGTCCTGCTGGGCCCGACGCTCTTCACCTTCTTCTGGATGACGGTCTATGGCGACAGCGCCCTGCGTCTCGCGCTGGCCGGACTGGCCGAGCCGATGGTCGATGCCGTGCGCAACGGGCAGAGCGAGCTGGCCCTGTTCGCCTTCCTCGACAATCTGCCCCTGTCCGGCCTGACCTCGGTCCTGGCGATCACCCTGGTGGCGACCTTCTTCGTCACATCTTCGGACTCGGGATCGCTGGTGAAATCGACCCTGGCCTCGGGCGGGTCGCTCAACCCGCCGGTCTCGCAACGCCTTTTCTGGGCCCTGCTGGAAGGCGTGGTGGCGGCCGTTCTGTTGATGGTCGGCGGCCTCGGGGCGCTGCAATCGGCGACGATCGCGGCGGCGCTGCCCTTCACCCTGGTGATCATGCTCGCCTTTTTCGGCCTGTTCCGGGCCTGGTCGGTGGAGACCGCCCGCCGCGCCGGGCGCAAGACCGCCACCCAATTGCCGGTCGAAGGGGCTGCCGTTCCCTGGAAGGCCCGCCTGCGGATGATGTTCTCGCGGCCGACCGGCAAGGAAGTCGACGTCTATATCGAGGAAACCGTGATGCCGGCGCTGGAGTCGGTGGCCGAGGAGCTGAAGAAGTACGGCTACGAGACCGAGCTCGACCAGGCCCGCGGGTGCGCCTCCATGCACGTGAAGGACGAGGACCGGCCGGAATTCGTCTTCCGGGTCGAACGGCGCCTTTATGACGAGCCCTATTTCGCAACGCCCGAGGAAGAAGGCGAGCCGGGCAGCGACTCCGGCAAGAGCGAGGAGGAGTTCGCGCGTGCCGAGGTTGTCCTGTCGGACGGCGGACAGCACTATTGCGTCTACGGCTTCTCGAAAGTGCAGATCATCCGCGAGGTGATGCGCAATTTCGAACGTCACCTGCAATGGCTCTACCACATCGCCCACACGCGGTGAGGTGCGGGGTCAAAGCCATTTCATCAGGCGGAAGAACAGGACCTGGCCGGCGCCGATCGCGGCCATCATGCCGGTGACGATCCAGAAGGCGGAGCCCGACGCGGCGCCGGGCATGCCGCCGACATTGATGCCCAGAAGACCGGTCAGGAAGCCCAGCGGCAGGAAGATCGCGGCCACGAGCGAGAGCACGTAGAGCGTCTTGTTCATCCGGTCGGCGAGGGCGTTGGCCAGCTCGTCCTTGACGATCTGGGCCCGCTCGCGGATCGCGTCGAGGTCTTCGAGATAGCGGGTGATCCGGTCGAGATTCTCCTGCAGCCGGCGTTTGGCGGGCACATCGATCCAGGCGAAGTCGAGTGCGCGCAATTGTGCGACCACATCGCGCTGGGGTGCGAAATAGCGCCGGAAGATGATCGCCTGGCGGCGCAGGGTGACGATGGTCTGGCGGGCCTCGACCGACGGGGAATCCATCACCTCTTCTTCGACATCGTCGAGGGCGACATGAAGATCGGTCATGACCGGTTCCATCCGTTCGAACAGGCGGGCCGACAGGGTGGCGACGAAGTCGCCGGAATGCGTCGGACCGGTGCCGGCATCGAGCCGGTCCTGGATATCGCGCACGGCCTTGAGCGTGCGCAACTGCACCGAGACGATCCGATGGGCATCGACCCACAGCCGGATCGACACCATGTCCTCCGGCTGTGCGTCCTGGTTGAGATTGACGCCGCGCAGGATCAGCAGCGCGCCGCGCTCGAACTCCACCAGACGCGGGCGTGTCTCCTCGGCCAGCAGGGCGTCAACCGCCAGCGGATCGAGATAGTCCAGCTCGGTTTCGATCCAGCGGCGTGTGTCGGGATGGCGCCCGTCGAGATGAACCCAGGCCAGCGCGTCTTCGCGGGCGCGGCTGGAAGCGTCATCCTGCGACAATCGCGTGCCGGATCCATCGCCATTGATCGTGGCGGCGTAGAGGATGGCGCTTTTGTCAGGCATCGCCGCCGTCGCCGGGTTCGCGCTGCGGCTCCTCACGGCCCGGCAGGCCGGTGCGAATGTGCACGTCGCGCTGCGGGAAGGGGATCTCTATGCCGTTCTCGCCGAATTTCCGCCAGATCGCGAACATCACCTCGCTCTGCGGTGCCATACGCCCGTCGACGATGTCGCTGATCCAGAAATAGAGCAGGAAGTCGATCGAACTGTCGCCGAATGTGCGCAGGAAGCAGACCGGTTCCGGGTCGTCCAGGCAGCGCGGGTGTTCGCGCGCGGCTTCCAGCATCAGGGCATGGACCTTTTCCAGATCAGAGCCGTAGGCGACACCGACCGGCACCTCCACCCGCGCCTTCGAGCTGGACAGGGTCCAGTTGGTCACCCGGTTGGTGATGAAGTCCTCGTTCGGGACCAGCACCTCCTTGCCGTCGAACGTCTCGATCAGGATGAAGCGGGCACTCGACCGCCGGACGAAGCCGCTGGTGCCGTCGGGCAGTTCGATCAGGTCGTCTTCTTCCACCGAGCGTTCGAACAGAAGGATCAGTCCGCTGACGAAGTTCGAGGCCACCTTCTGCAGACCGAAGCCCAGTCCGATACCCAGCGCCCCGCCGAACACGGTGAGCGTGGTCAGGTCGAGGCCGATCAGGTCCAGCGCCACAAGGCCGGACAGGATGTACAGGACGATCTGGAAGACCTTGGTCACCAGGACGCGCGTGGTCTTCCGCATCCGGCCGAAGCGTGCCAGGCGCTTTTCTATCAGATCGGACAGGATCGCGGCGGTCCAGAACACGAGCGCGAGGACCAGTATGCCGCGCAGCACGGTGTAGGCGCTGATCCGGATATCGCCGACCTGGTAGGTCAGCGCTTCGGTGTCGAGATACTCGCGCAGCAGTTCGAAATGCCCGGTCAGACCCGCTGCGACAATGCCGGCGAGCGTAAGGAAGACCAGTATCCGGGCCCAGAGCCCGCTCGGTTTGATGATCGAAAGAAGGAAGCTCTTCATGCGTTTGGCGATGATCCGGGTGAACTGCGCTGCTTCCTGCCTAACTCCGGCTGCGCGGACAGGCAAGGATTGCGGGAGACGCCGCCCTGCGGGAGAAACGGGGCTAGTAGTCGCGCCGCCAGCGGATCGCGACCGAGGCGTCGGTGTCGGCAGAGAGGCGCGAGAGCACGGAGAGATCCGGGGTCAGCTGCCACTCGACCAGCGCCTGGCCGAGCGCCGAGGTGCCGCCGGTGCCCAGTTCCACATAGACATTGTCCCCCAGCCGGACGCCGCCGGTGACGGCGATATTGCCGTCGGCGTCGGTCGAGACCGACAGCCGGTCGATCCCGGCCAGATCGCGCAGCTGGCCGACAATGTTCAACAGGCTCTGCCCTGAAAGCTGCGCTGCCAGCTGGGCCGCTTCGAAGGCGCCCAGCTCGCTGACCGACTCGTCGAACAGCAGGCGCGACAGGATCTCGTCTTCCGGCAGGGCGGGATCGCTGCTCAGCGTCACGCTGGGACTGCGCACAGGGCCCTCGATCCGCGCCGTCGCGGAGAAGCCCGTGCGTTCATGCGTTGCGGTCAGGTCGACGCGAGCATCCTCCGGCGCACCGTCGAAACGGACCTCGCCGCCTTCCAGCCGGAAACGGCGGTTGAACACAAAGGCGGTACCGTCGAGCAGCATGGCCCGGCCGCTCAGTTCCGGCTTGCCGACGGCGCCGCCGGCATTGAGGTCGAGCCCCCATTCGGACGAGAAGGTCGATGAGGTGATGTAGATGTTCCGGTCCGCCTCGACGGCATAATCGAGCCGCATCGGCAGCACATTGCGCGAATAGCTCTGCCGGCCCTTGGGCAGGTTGATCTCCTGCACGTCGATTTCCGGGATCGAGGCGGCACCGTTCATCGAGGGGCGGATACGGGCGCGGTCGACATTGGCGGCACCGGAAATCAGCAGGCCCCGGGCGTCGAGCGACAGATTGGCATTGCCGGTCGCCTGTATGGTCATGTCGTCGCGGCGCGCCGCCTGGAACCGGTCGAATTCGAGCTCGGCTTCGCCCCGGGGTCCCTCTGTCGGCAGACGCAGGACGCCGGAACCGGTCAGCCGTCCGCTTTCGCCATCGCTGGCCGACAGTTCGGTCAGTTCCAGGCCGCTGCCATCAAAGGTGGCTGCGAGCTCGAGGTCGCGGATCGTGGCGCCGGTCGCAGTGGCCGTGACCTGACCGCCGGAGAGCTGCAGCCGGCCTGCGAGTTCCGGCGCGCCGCGGACACCGGCGAGGTCGACCTCGGCCACCAGCTCACCTCCATCGATCCGCGCATCCGGCGGCACGAGGAGAGCGGCGAGGTCGGCTATATCGCCGCGAAGGCGCAACCGGCCGGAGACCGGGCTGCCATCCTCGCCGGCCAGCATGGCGAGGCGGGGCGTGAGGCCTTCGCGCACGAGGGTGGCATTGCCGGAGAGATCGTCTCCGGTCAGCGTCATCTCGATACGGGTGTTTTCGGCGACGTCGAGGACGAGATCGGCATCGACGGGCTGTGCGCTGTCGGCCGCAAGCGCTGCAAGGTCGTCGATGCCCAGCGCGGCACCGCCTTGCCAGACGCCATCGATACGTTCCAGCCGGACCTCGCCGGACAGCATGCCCGCCGCCGGCGGGAAGGCGGTGATATCGGCAATGACGGTGACGGGCAGTCCGGCAAGCCCGGCCTCCAGTTCGGCCTGACCGCCGGTGCGGGCATAGCGCCAGGACAGTGTGCCGTCGCCGATCGTGGTGGCACCGCCGGCCCGGTAGTCGCCATCGGCATAGTCCAGCGTGACCGGTTCGGCCGTGCGGATGCGGTGAATGCTCCAGCGGCCCGACGGGCTGAGGCTCAGCGATACGGCACCGTCCTCGCTGATGCCCAGGCGGCCGGCGGCATTGAGGGTCAGCGGGCTGCGCAGGCGTCCGGTCGCGGTCGTCCGCACCGCCATGTCCGACAGGGGACCGTCCAGCCGCAGCGTTGCCTCGGCCAGGTAGCCGCCGGAGAAAGAGTGGCCGGATATGATGAGTTCGGCATCCAGCACACCGTCGCGCAGGGCTTCCGGCGAGGCGGAATAGCGGATGCTGGAACGGGCCCGGTCGCCCAGTTCCATGTCGAAAGCGGCGTCGAGCCGCTGCGTGGTCTGCTCGGCCGAGGCCGAGATCCGGAAGGGACCGATCAGGCTTTCATCGATATGCGCCGACCAGGTGTCGCCGGTACGGGTGACGGCGCCGGTCATGCGGACCGGCTTGCCGTTGCGCGTCGCTTCCAGGATCCAGTCGGCCGTCAGGCTGCCGTCCTGCCAGATGGTCTCGATTGCGAGATTGGGGTCGGTGACCGTGAGCTGGCCAGCGGTGATGGCATTGCTGCGTGTCGCCGTGCGGATCTCGATGCGTCCGTTTCCGGCGGCATTGACACGGAACGCCGTGGCCAGGGCGCCGTCGATCTGTGCAGCCTCCACCGGCAGCTGGCCGGACAGGGCGAGATCGCCTTCGGCTGTCCAGCCATCGCCGCGTGTCTGTCCCCGGCCGGAAAGATCCACGCCGCTGGCGCGGGCGCGGATATCGCGCATCTGCCAGCCATCGTCTGTCCGCGCGACCGTCACCTCACCCTCCAGGTCCCGCAGCAGGTCGGCATAGGCCGGGTCCCAGACGACAGAGGTCGCGTCGACGCCCAGGTGTGCACTTTGCCAGGATTGTGCGTTCAGGGTCAGGCGGGCCGGGCCCGATGCGCGCGATGTGAGGCGGGCAATGTCGTTGATGGCCAGAACCGCATCCAGCGCGGGATCGTCTTCGCCGAGCGGGTAGCGGCCGGAGGCGTCCAGGCGCGCATGGCCGGTCTCGACGGCCAGGCGGTCGATCTCCAGCGCCCGGGCTTGCCCGTCCCAGGTGCCGGCGAAATCCAGCGCCGCCGTGTCGCCGATCAGGGGGGCGGCCTGTTCGACAGCCAGGTGCGGCGATTGCAGGTCCAGCCGGCTCTCGATGATGTAGCGTCCATCGCGGCGCACCACCGTGACAGGGCCGGAGACCCGGTCCGCCGTGACATAGTCGACGGCCAGCGCCTCTGCGGTGAGTTCGCCGTCCAGCCGCAGTCCGCCGCCTGTCTCGACCCGGCCGGACCAGCTTGCCGTACGGGCGGTCACGCGGCCGGAGGTGAGGGCAGCGATCGTGCCGGTACCGGCCCGGGCGCTGACCGTCCAGGCGTTCTCGCCGGCCGGGGCGAGGGTGGCGGAGCCGCTGCTGGTTTCCGCTTCCAGCCGGGTGAAGGTGAAACCGGCCTCGCGGCTGCCCTCGGCGACAATATCGGCGTCACCCGCCAGGTCGCGATAGCTTTCCGGAACCACGCCCCAGCCCTCGACATCGACCCGGCCCTCGGCGCGCCAGTCGCGTTCCGTCCAGTTGATCCGGGCCCGTGCCATCTCCTGGTCGCCGGCCCGAAGGAC
This sequence comes from Maricaulis virginensis, assembly GCF_027922185.1. NCBI lineage: Bacteria > Pseudomonadati > Pseudomonadota > Alphaproteobacteria > Maricaulales > Maricaulaceae > Maricaulis > Maricaulis virginensis. The sequence goes on from NZ_BSFE01000003.1 coordinate 176,168, forward strand.
GACATCGCCATTGCCCGCATCGCCATCGCCCGCGATCTCGCCCTCGGCGTGGATCGTGCGCCCGGACAGGCGCAGCAGGCTGGCGAGCGGTCCGTCGGCGGCACCGAAGGCATCCAGCGTGCCGGCGATACCGCTGGCATCGATGCGCAGGTCGGCGGCAAGGCGGTCGCCCTCGGCGTCGACCCTTTCGGCATCCAGATGGAGGCGTGCACCATCACCGGCACCGGCCTCTGCCGAGGCGTCGATGCGCAGGCGCGACGCCGGTCCCGCGACGCCTTCGGCAAGGGCGAGTTCCGCGACGGTCAGCTCACCCAGGATGAGGGCCGGCAGTTCCGGCAGGCCGCCATCGCTGTCCGGCGCGTCGTCACGCCCGGCCGGCCGGCGCAACACCTCGACCCGGGCCGCGCTGATGCTGCGGACCCGGTAGGGTTTGAACAAGAGGCTCGAGGCCTGCCAGTCGAGGCGGATGTCCTCGGCCGTCAGCCAGACGCCGTCGGCATCGGCGAGTGCCAGCCGGTCCAGATGCAGGCGGGACAGCGGATCGCCGGACAGGCCCTCGATTGCGATCGTCTGGCCGCCGATCTCGCGGCCGTCCAGCTGGCTCGTCACCAGCCAGCGCCCCGGCGCACCGCCTGCCGCCAGACGCAGTCCGGCCAAGAGCGCGGCGAGCATCACGATCGTGATCGCGCTCCAGCGCAGGACGCGGACTATGACCTGGCGCGCTGTCATGAATCAGAAGGCCTGGCCGAGGCTGAAATAGATCTGCACGGGATCCTCGCCATCGCGCCGGTCGAGCGGCGTGGCGATATCGACCCGCACGGGGGCGAAATCGAAGTAGTAGCGCACGCCCACACCGACGGCAGTACGCAGATTGGACAGGTCGGGCTGGCGGTTGCTGGAAGCCATGGCGGAGTCGACAAAGCCGACCACGCCCCAACGCTCGCGCACGCGCCAGCGCAGCTCGGCGCTCGTCTCGACCACGGAAATCCCGCCGAAGGGCGTTCCGTCCGGCGCCTGCGGGCTCAGCGACTGATAGTCGAAGCCGCGCGCGGACCCGCCACCACCGGCATAGAAGCGCTGGTCGGCGGGCATGGCCGTCGCCGAGGCCCCGAAGACGGACCCGGCGCGCATGCGGAGCGCCGCCACAGTCGTGTCGCTGAGGCGGTAATAGGTGCTGGCGCGTCCTTCCAGACGCACATAGTGGCAGTTGCAATCGCCCAGCGTCGTCGCGGGCGTCACCTGGACCATGCCGTAAATGCCGCCGTCCGGATCGAGCGGGTCTGTCCGGGAGTCATAACCGGCGACCAGATCGACGGCGGCCGTGATGACGTCGCGCTCGCCGAAGGCATCGGTGACGCGCGACCAGTCGACGTGTGGGCCGATGCCATAGGTCCGCCGGCCGTCGCGCCGGGTGACTTCGACACCGATCTCCGCTTCTTCCTGCTGGTAGGCGTCCGTGTCCTCGCTGACGAGACCGGCATGCAGGCGCAGGGTCTGGTCGAACCGGCGCCAGTGCGGCCGCGACACGCTGGCCAGCAGCGACTGGTTCAGCGTCGCGATCCCGGCCGACAGGGTCAGGGTCTCGTCATTGCCGCGCAGATTGCGCCGGATCCAGCGCACATTGCCGCCGCCGCCCTCGCTGGTGGAATAGCTGAGCCCGGTCTCGATGGAATGGCGGGCCGAGGGTGTGAGTTCGACATCGACCGGCCGGTTGCCGTCCTCGCCGACCGGACCCAGCGTGATGTCGGCGGCGCCGACGCTGTCCAGCTCGGTCAGGCGTTTCTGGTATTCCAGTATCTCTTCGCGGTTTGCAGGCTCCCCGGTGGTGAAGGGCGACATGCGCGCGATGAATTGCGGGTTCCACGGGCCCGTATCCCGCTCGATCTCGCCATAGGTCGACCACGGCCCCGGCGTATAGCGGAAGGTGATCCGGCCCTCTTCGGTCGCGTGGTCGACCACCACGCGCCGGTCCTCGATCCGCGCGTCGGGCCAGCCGGAATTGTGCAGGGCGACGAGACCCTGTGCTTCGGCATCGATGACCGACTGGGCCCGCAGGGGTGTTCCGGTCTGAAGGCCGATCGCGTCCCGGGCCGTGGCGCGGGCGTCTTCATCGTTGCCGGTTTCCGTTGCTATGTCGGCGATCATGAAGACCGGACCGGGGGTGATCTGGACAACGGCTTCCTGCTGCGGGCCGATCATCGGTTCCAGCGTGGCCGCGTAGTAGCCGCGCGAGCGCAGCAGGCGGCGGGCGCGGTCGGCCGCGGTCCTTGCATCGCGCAACGCGCTCGAAACACCGCCGGCCTGCGCTTCACGCTCGCCGATCGCGGTTTCCAGCGCCGCCCGCAAGGACGCATCCGACACGCCCTCGACCCGGGCCAGCGGATCGGCGAGGGCCGGACTGGTTACCAGCAATGCCAGAACGGGAACGAGTTTGAAGGTCACGCGATATCACCAAGGGCAATTGCCCCGGTTCTATAGAACCTGCCCCGGGCTGTCGTCCCCATCCTGCGACATTAAAACCCTGTCAGACGGCGCGGCTGTGCTTCTGGCCGGCAGGCTGGAAGCCCGGATCGATGCGCGCGGCGATATTGCGCACATAGGGCAGGCCGGCCGGTGTCACCTTCAGATGCCCGTTCTCCAGCCGGGCCAGACCGTCGGCAATGACGCCGTCCAGCGCGTCCGGGTCGAACAGGTCGCCATCCAGCGGAATGTCGAAGGTGCACAGGAGCTGCATGATGCGCTCGCCGATCCGCCCTTCCCGCCAGGACCGGGCGGTGCCGCGCACAATGGCCGAGCCATCGGACACCATCGCCTCGGCATAGCGGGCCGGATCGGGGATGTTCTGGGCATAGCCTTGCGGAGCCTCGGAGATCGAGGAGGCGCCGAAGCCGATCAGGATGTCATAGGGATCGTCGGTATAGCCCTGGAAATTCCGGCGCAGCGAGCCGTCGCGAGCCGCCTGCGCAAGCGGGTCTTCCGGACGGGCGAAATGGTCGAACCCGATTGCTGAATAGCCGGCTTCGGTGAGGGTCCGGGCGGCGGCGAGCATCTGGTCGAACCGGGCCTGGGCACCCGGCAGCCGGTCTTCGGGAATGGCGCGCTGATGCTTCTTGAACCACGGGACATGCGCATAGCCGAAGACCGAGACACGGTCGGCGTCCATCTCGGCGACGGCGCGTGCCGTCGTCTCGACGCGCCCGATCGTCTGGGCGGGCAGGCCGTACATGACGTCCATATTGATCCGGGAAATCCCGGCGCTGCGCAGCGCCCGTACGGCCGCTTCCACCTGTTCGCGGGGCTGGATCCGGTGGATCAGGGTCTGCACTTCCTCGGACAGGTCCTGCACGCCCAGGCTGGCGCGGGTTACGCCGTTTGCAGCCAGCGCCTCGCACAGGCGGCTGTCCAGTCCGCGCGGGTCCAGTTCGACGGCGATTTCCGCGTCGGCGGCGAAGTCGTAGCGGGCGCGCAGTGCATCCATCACGGCACCGAAACGCGCCGGCGACAGCATGTCCGGCGATCCGCCGCCGAAATGCACGTGATGCACCTTGCCGCCTGCAGGGGCCGGACGGGTCGCGATCTCCGTCAGCAAGGCCTCCAGATAGCGCTCGATCCGGCTGTCGCGATTGGGCACGGTCGTGTTGCAGCCGCAATACCAGCACATCGACCGGCAGAACGGGATGTGGACGTAAAGCGAAAGCACGGGTTCGGCCGGCGTTTCCGACATCCATCCCGCCCAGGCGCCGCCGCAGATCCCGTCATTGAACTGGGTTGCCGGCGGATAGGAGGTGTAGCGAGGCACGGCCTCCAGAGCATAGCCGGGCAGAAAAACGGGGGAATGGAGGATGTCGGTCATGGCGGGAACGCAATCATGTGATTATTTTTGCGGACATTACGTCCCGCGTTGCGACCGCGCGATGCGCCCAAAGCGCGCAGGCCGGGGCACGGAAAGTTTTTCGCCCAAGCGGTTATGTTAGGGGTAACATTGCTGTTATAGAGTCTCCCCGGACACACGCCGCAAACCCCCGGAAGGCAGCATGGCCGAACTCGTCCCCGTTGAACCGTTCGATATCGTCGTCTTCGGCGCTACGGGCGACCTTGCCCTGCGCAAGCTGATCCCGGCGCTGTTCCATCGCTGGTGCGATGGCCAGATCACGGCGGATTCACGGATCATTGCAGCGTCCCGGGAGCCGATGAGCGATGATGCGTTCCGCGACATTGCTGCCCGGCACATTTTCGAGCGCGACCCCACGGACGCGCGCCGCAAGGCCTGGTCGGACTTCATCGAGCGCATGCATTATGTCGCCGTCGATGTCAGCGCTCAGGGCGAAGACTGGGCTGACCTGAAAGCGGCGCTGGATCCCGACGAGGACAAGATCCGGCTCTACTATCTGGCCCTTCCGCCTTCCACCTACGGCCAGGCCTGTGCGGGACTTGCCGCGCAGTCGCTGAACACGCCGAATGCCCGGATCGTTCTGGAAAAGCCGATCGGGACGGACTTTCACTCCGCCCGCCGGATCAACGACCAGGTTGGTGAGGTTTTCCGGGAAAACAACATCTTCCGGATCGACCATTATCTGGGCAAGGAAACCGTCCAGAACCTGCTGATCCTGCGCTTTGCGAATTACCTGTTCGAGCCGATCTGGAATGCCAACGGGATCGATCACGTCCAGATCACCGTCGCGGAATCGCTGGGGGCGGGCGAGCGGGCCGGCTATTACGACCGCTCCGGCGCCCTGCGTGACATGGTGCAGAACCATCTGCTCCAGCTCGCCTGCCTCGTGGCCATGGAGCCGCCGGCCTCGCTCGATCCGGATTCGGTGCGCACCGAAAAGCTGAAAGTGCTCAAGGCGCTGCGCCCGATCACGGCGGCGAATGTGTCGCAGGATGTCGTGCGCGGGCAATACCAGGCCGGTGCTGTCGGCGGTTCACCTGTGCCCGGCTATGCCGAGGAGGTCGGGTCCGATACCGGCACCGAGACCTTTGTGGCGATCCGGGCCCAGCTGGAGAACTGGCGCTGGGCGGGCGTGCCCTTCTACATGCGGACCGGCAAGCGCATGGGATCGCGGCGCTCGGAGATCATCGTCCAGTTCAAGCCGGTGCCGCATGACGTTGTCGGAGCGGTCGACGGCGTGTTGCATCCCAACCGGCTGGTGATCCGCCTGCAGCCGGACGAGGGCGTCAAGCTGATGCTGATGACCAAGGATCCGGGACCTGGCGGGCTTCGCCTGCGCTATGTGCCGCTGAACCTGTCCTATGCCGAGCATTTCGAGGCCAACTATCCCGACGCCTATGAGCGCCTCCTGATGGCGGTCGTGCGGGGCAATCTCAGCCTGTTCATGCGGCGCGACGAGGTCGAGGCGGCCTGGCGCTGGGTCGACGGGATCATCCGCGCCTGGGACGAGGGTCAGGCCAAGCTGTATGGCTACCAGGCCGGCACCGACGGGCCGACACAGGCGGCCTTGCTGCTGGCTCGTGAGGACAGGGAGTGGTTCGATGCCATCCGGCACTGACGCACCGCTCCATCCCGTGCAGCATCATGCCGGGATCGACGCGATGACCGGCGAACTGGTCCGGCAGGTGGCGGCCGTGCTCGATACCGCGGTCCGCGCACGCGGTTCGGCGGTCCTGGCAGTATCCGGCGGCTCGACGCCGGCGCCGCTCTACCGCGCCTTGTCGCAGCTCGACATCGACTGGGCCCGGGTGACCGTGCTGCTGGTCGACGAGCGCTGGGTCGAACCGGGTGAAGCGGGATCGAATGAAGGCTTCGTTCGTGAGACACTCCTCACGGGCAAGGCCGCTGAAGCCCGCTTCATTGGCCTGAAGACGGCAGACCCGTCGCCCTTCGATGCCGCGCCAGCCTTGGCCGGGCGGGTGCAGGACGCGGGCCGGATCGATCTTGCCGTGCTTGGCATGGGAAATGATGGCCATACAGCGTCCTGGTTCCCTCATGCCCGCGGACTGGAAGCCGCGCTGTCCGCCGAAGGTCCGCCGGTTGCCGCAATCGAGGCCCGGCCCAGCGCAGTGACCGGCGATCACGTACTGCGCATGACGCTGACCCGGGCCGCGTTGACGCAGGCGCGTCATGTGCTGCTGATGATGCGCGGCAAGGACAAGCTGGCGGCGCTGGAGGCCGCGCACGCCCCGGGGCCGGTCGAAGACATGCCGGTCCGTGCCCTGCTGCGCGATGCGGCGCTGCCGCTGGAAATCCACTGGACCGACTGAAACACCACACACGCAAACGGATGCGACACATGGCTCAACGTCTCAATTCCACGCTCGAAGCGGTCACCGACCGCATCCGCCGCCGAAGCGAGGCGAGCCGGTCGGCCTATCTCGACCAGATGCGCGCGGCCGGCCGTGACGGGCGTCACCGGGCCGTCCTGTCCTGTGGCAATCTTGCCCATGGTTTCGCCGCGTGTCCCGGCGGCGACAAGCAGGCGCTCAAGGCTGGCGACAGCGTCAATGTCGGGATTGTCACAGCCTATAATGACATGCTCTCGGCGCACCAGCCTTTCGAGCGCTTCCCGGGCATTATCAAGGCAGCCCTGAACGAGGTGGGGGCCGTTGGCCAGGTGGCGGGCGGTGTGCCGGCCATGTGCGACGGCGTTACCCAGGGGCAGCCGGGAATGGAGCTGTCGCTGTTCAGTCGCGATGCGATCGCGATGGCGACCGCGATTGCCCTGTCTCACAACATGTTCGACGCGGTTCTGTGCCTCGGGGTGTGTGACAAGATCGTTCCGGGCCTGCTGATCGGCGCGCTGCGCTTCGGTCACCTGCCGGTCATCTTCGTGCCGGCGGGCCCGATGCGCTCCGGCCTGCCCAATCCGGAGAAGGCGCGCGTGCGCCAGCTCTATGCGGAAGGGAAGGTCGGCCGCGACGCGCTTCTGGATGCCGAAAGCAAGAGCTATCATTCGCCGGGCACCTGCACCTTCTACGGCACGGCGAATTCCAACCAGATGCTGATGGAGATCATGGGGCTTCATGTTCCCGGTGCGGCCTTCATCAATCCGGACGATCCGCTGCGCGACGTCATGACGGCGGAGGCGGCGCGCCGGGCAGTCGCCATTGTTCCCGGCGGCGACGAGCCTGCCCCCCTGGCCGACATCGTCGATGCGCGGGCCATCGCAAACGCCATAGTCGGCCTGCACGCCACCGGCGGTTCGACCAACCACACCATCCATCTGATCGCGATCGCCCGGGCGGCGGGATTGCTTGTCGACTGGTCGGACTTTCACGATCTCGCCGGCGTGACGCCACTGCTGTGCCGCGTCTATCCGAACGGGCCGGCTGACGTGAACCATTTCCACGCGGCCGGCGGGCTCGGCTTCGTCATTCGCGAGCTTCTCGATGCGGGCCTGCTGCACGAGGACGTGCTGACGGTCAGTGGCCGCGGGCTGCGCCATTATGCGAGCGAGCCGTTCGAAAGCGAGGCCGGGGTCACCTGGCGCCCGGCCGTGGCGCAGAGCGCGAACACGGACGTCGTCCGCCCTGTTGCCGAACCCTTTTCGGCCGATGGCGGGCTGAAAGTGCTCGACGGCGATCTGGGGCGGGCCGTGATCAAGATCTCGGCCGTGAAGCCGGAGCATCATCTGGTCGAGGCCCCGGCGATCGTGTTCGAGAGCCAGGACGACTTCATCGCCCGGTTCAAGGCCGGCGAACTCGATCGCGACTTTGTTGCCGTGCTGCGCTTCCAGGGTCCGCGGGCCAATGGCATGCCGGAACTGCACCGCCTGACCCCGTCGCTCGGTGCGTTGCAGGATCGCGGCTTTCATGTCGCCCTGGTGACCGATGGCCGCATGTCGGGTGCGTCCGGCAAGGTGCCGGCTGCGATCCATGTCAGTCCCGAGGCGGCGCTGGGCGGCGCGATCGCGCGGGTACGTGACGGCGACATCGTACGCGTCGACGCAGCCGGCGGCCGGCTGACAGTGTCTGCCGATGGCTTCGCCGCCCGCTCGCTCGCCCTTGCTCCGGCCACGGTGCAGGCCGGCATGGGACGCGAGCTTTTTACCGGTTTCCGGCAATTATGCGGTCCGGCCGAAGAGGGCGCGCTGTCCATTCCGGGCCTTGCAGAGGCGGCTGCCGGGCCGACTGCAGAAACGGTCTAGAAAAAAGCGGGTTTCTGCATCAGGCGTGATCTCAATCACGTATGTTGCTGACACAAAGTTGCTATTCGGAACATGCCGCTTGAAAGAGCGGTCCCAAACTCCTCTCCGTCGGAGGTCCACCTGCGCCGGGGATCCGGTGGGGCGCGAATCCTTGCCCGATGCGAAGCCCCAACTTCGCAATTCGCTCCCCACCACCCCCGGTCCCGCATCCCGAACCGACCGAAAGCCGCGCCGGAGACCTTGGCCGGCGTTTATGATATGCGGGAAACCTTTCTCCCCGCAGTTGCCTGTCCCCGCCAATCGCCCAATGATGGTGCGTCCGAAACGGGGGGAGCAGGGGCATGTCCGGGGACAACCGCTATCGGGCGTTTATCAGCTATAGCCATGCCGACCAGGCCTGGGCGCGCCGGCTTCACCGCGCTCTGGAAACCTATCGTGTTCCGACCCGTCTCGTCGGCCAGGCCACACGCAAGGGCGATGTGCCGCGGCGCCTGACGCCGATCTTCCGCGATCGCGACGATCTGTCGGCCTCCGGCGACCTGTCCGCCTCCGTGCGCGATGCCCTGGCGCGATCCGGCACGCTGATCGTCATCTGCTCGCCGGCCGCGGCGGACTCGCGCTGGGTCAATGAGGAAATCCGCGTCTTCCGCGAACTCAATCCCGGCGGCGATGTGCTCGCCGCGATCCTGTCCGGCGAGCCGGATGCGATTTCTGCGGGCCGGCCGGCCGGTCGGGAGTGTTTTCCGCCGAACATGAGGGCGCCGGACGGTCTGGTGGCCGAACCGGTCGCCGCCGACTTCCGCCGGTCCGGCGACGGCTGGCGCATGGCCTTGCTGAAACTTGTGGCCGGCCTGATCGATGTGCGGCTTGACCAGTTGATCCAGCGGGACCTGCAGCGCCGCCAGCGCCGCGTGACGGTGATCACAGGCGCAGCCATTGCTTTGTCTCTTACGATGTCGACGCTGACTTTTTTCGCGATCTCGGCCCGATCCGAAGCCGAACGTCGCAAGGCGGAGGCAGAGGATTTGATTGAGTTCATGCTGAGTGATCTGCGCGCGAAACTCGAACCGGTCGGGCGCCTCGACGTTCTCGATGCCGTGGGCGAGAAAGTGATCGCGTATTATGACGAGCGCGACCCTCGCCAGATGTCGTCCGACGATCTGGGCCGGCGGGCCCGGGCTTTCCATCTGCTCGGCGAAATCGACTCCGACGAGGGCGATCTGGAGAGCGCGTACCGCCACTTCAATACAGCCTACGAAGCGACCAGCCGCATTCTTGCGGTCGATCCGTCCTCGCCGGCACGTATCTACGAACATGCGCAGAGCGCCTTCTGGGCGGGCTATTTTGCGTGGCGCCGCAGCGATCTGGATACGGCGGAGGCCCGTTTCATCGAGTATCGCGACCTGTCGCGCCAGCTGCTGGCCGACGAGCCGGAAAATCTGGAATGGCAGGCCGAGGCCGCCTATGCCCACTCGAATCTCGGCACGGTCTATATCGGCCATGAACGCCTGCGCGACGCCCAGCGCGAATTCCGCCAGGCGCTGGAACTGTTCCAGTCGATCGCGGACGAGTCGCCGGATTCCGAGGCCGCCCTGATCGACCTGGCCGATGCCTGGGGCTGGATGGCCTATGTCGCCGAACCGCTTGACGGCCGGGGTGCCGCCATGGAGGCGCTGCGCCAGCAGATCCGCATCTATGACGAGCAGCTGGGCGGTGGCGCCGACAACTGGACGATCCGCCGCGACACGATGACCGCTGAATATGCGCTCGCGCGCCTGCACATCGCCGAAGGGCGCGGGGCGAGCCGGGCGGATATCGAGGCGGCTCTCCAGATCCTCATTCCGGCATCGCACGAGGCCGATGCACTCGTCGCGCACGATCCTGCAAACCTGCAATGGCGGCTGGTCGTCATTCGCCAGCGTCTCTGGTTGTCCGATGCGCAATTGCTGGCCGGCGACCTCGACGCAGCCCGCGAGGCCTATCTCGATGCTTCGGCCTACATGACGCATCCCTCCTGGATCTCTGCCGAAGGGGATGTGTTCGACGATACGCGCCTGCATGCATCGCTGATGGAGGCGCGCATTCTGGCGGGTCTGGGCGATGTCGATGCGGCCAGCCTGGCGCTGCAGCATCTGTTGTCGGAACTGGAGCAGATCGACGACTGGCGGAACCGCCTGAGCAAGGGGACCTACCTCTATGCTGCCGTTTCCAACACGCTGGCCGAGCTTCTCGATCAGCAGGGGGAAGACCGGGAAGCGGCGCGTGTACGCGAGGCGATGGTGAACCGGCTCACGCCGGTAATCGCGCGCGTTCCGGCCGACACGCGGGCAGAATACGACAGGGCCCGCGCGGTCCTGCAACGAGAGCGCATCAGTGCCGAATGATTGGTGACGACAGGGCGGAGACATCCGCCCTGGTGGGGACGTGTGACCACCCGAAACGGGCAAGCAAGGGGAAATCATGAGCACGATCGACGCAACCTGGCTGGATGGCAGCCAGACACAATCCGGTTTGACAGACGCCTGTGCCACGGCCGCGGGCGTGACCCAGATCAGCCTGATCGCCAAGGCGACCGACGGATTTCTCGTCGTCCAGGGCAGCGATGCCGGCCGCGAGACTTTCGACGACGCCGATGTCTCGGCGATCTTCGTCACCTTCGCCGACACCGTCGCCCAGTACCCGCTGGCCGACACATCGACGCTTCGCACGGCTGTGCTGTCGGCGCTGGCCGGACAATGGACAGCCAGTGCAACCATGGGCGCCAGCCCCTTCGACGAAACGGTCGAAGAACCGGCGCGTCTCATCTTTCACGTGCAGATCCCGGGCTGGGGTTTCGAGCCCGCCCGGATCAAGTTCAAGTCCGAAGTGCCGGCCGGCGAGTTCTGCGGCCTGGCCTGGCTGATGCTGAACGGCGCGACGTGCGAGCCCTACAGTTTCGAGTTCTTCGCCAGTTGTGCGCAGGCCGGAGAGTATGACTACTCGCTCTTCATCAAGGCCTCTCAGGACGCCGGCAACCAGTCGACACGCGTCATTATCGATCCCAAGATCAAGGTCATTCCCTGATTGAAACCGCCCGGCCGCCGGGCCGGGACGGGCAGGACTGAATGACGCAACGCGACGACATTGCCGACCGGTTCAAGCAGGGCGACCTGGCACGGGCCTATGATCTGTGTCTCGACGCCCTGCGCCACCGGCCAGACGATCTGTGGCTGCGCCACCGGGCTGTCCTGTGCCTTATCCGCTCCGGTGCCCTGGAGCGTGCCGAGCGCGACTTCTATCGTTTCCGCCTTGCCGAAGCGCGCCACAACGAGGATTGCCTGGCGCTCGGCGCACGTCTCCTGAAGGCCATGGCCTTCGAGGCCAACGCGGAAGACTTCCCGACGCTGGCGCGGTCTGCCGCCGATCGATACGCAGCAGTCTTCGAGCAGACGGGCGGTCATTATCCCGGCATCAATGCAGCCGCCATGGCTTTGCTGGCCGGCGATCGCGAGCGTTCGGTCGATCTTGCACGCCAAGTCCTGGAAAGCTGCCGCTCCGGCCTGCCGCTGGATCCCGAAGCCGCCTACTATCAGAAAGCCTCCGAAGCCGAGGCCCATCTCCTGCTCGCCCAGCCGGGCGCAGCCAACATGGCGCTGCGATCGGCGATTGCCTGCGATCGCGAGAACTATCTCGCTCATGCCACGACGTTGCGCCAGCTGCGTCTGATCGTTGCTGCGCTGGACATGCCCGATGCCTGGCTCGACGCGCTCGAACCGCCGCGCCCCGCCCACTATGCCGGCCACCTTTTCCGCACGGGAACCGGCGAAGGGATGGTCGCGCCCGATCGTGAAGTGCGGCTCAAGACCGCCATCGCCACACTGCTGGAGCGCGAGAATATCGGCCCGCTGCACGGGGCGCTTGCGGCGGGATCCGACATCCTGATCGCCGAGGCGGGCGTGGCGGCGGGGTGTGCTCTGACCGTCGTTCTGCCGGTCCCCGTTGCGGTTTTCATCGATGCGTCCGTGCGTCCCTACGGACAGGCCTGGGTGCGCCGGTGCGAGGTTTGCCTGGAAGCGGCCGCAGACATCGTGGAAGTCACGACCGATCGGCGGATTCTGTCCGAGTTCAGCCTCAATCATGCCAGCGTGGTCGCCATGGGCATGGCGCGGATGCGGGCATCGGTGCTGGCCAGCACACCGGTTCAGCTGCTTGTCTTCGATGGCGAAGCCGGACGGTCCGAATCCGGTACGGCCAGGGATGCCGCGGTCTGGTGCCAGTCCGGACTGCCGCAGCATATCCTTCGCTTCGAGCGCAGTGTCCCGTCGGCATCGTTGCCAGTCATCGCCGGCGATGACGCGAGCGACGACTTCAATCTCGTCATCCGGGCCATGCTCTTTCTCGACATTCGCGGATCCACCTCGGTGCCCGACGATCGTATTCCAACCTTCGTGCAGAAGGTGCTTGGCCGGCTCGCGGCGGTCTGCGAGAGCGGACCCGACCGCCCGCTCTATAGCGACAGCTGGGGAGACGGTCTTTTTCTAGTCTTCGGCAGTGTCGCGGAGGCCGCGCGCGCCGCCGTCGGTCTGCGTCGCGCATTCGATGCGATCGATCTGGAAGCGCTGGATCTGCCGCCCGGGCTCGGTCTGCGGATCGGCGGACATTGCGGGCCGGTGCAGGAGGGCATGGATCCGGTACAGAAGCGGACGGCCCCGTTCGGCGGGCAAGTGGCCGTCGCCTCTCGGATCGAGTCGGTGACGGTGCCCGGATCGATCTTCGTCAGCGAAGCCTTTGCTGCACTTCTGTCGATGTCGAGGCCTGCCGAGTTTCGATGCGAATATGTCGGCCGCACAGAGATCGATCCGCTGTTGCCGATGACCCGTCTCTACGCGCTGCGCAGCGTCGCGCCCGGGTCTCCGGCATCGGGAGAAATCCGGGCGTCAGCTCGAACCGAGCATCCGGCTCAGCAGATCGGGATCGACCAGTTCGAATGACCGGTTATTGCGCTTGAGCAGGCCGCGGCGTTCCAGATCGTTCACGGTCCGGGATGTGGTCTCGCGCGTGGTGTTCACGCGGCGGGCCAGTTCGGTCATGGACGGGGCGACCTGGATGGTCCGGCTGTTTCCGGCCTTGTCCGACGGCTCGGACATGCGCAGCAATTCCGCGTATATGCGGCCTGGCGCCGACAGCGAAGACAGTTCGAACATGCGTTGTGTGGTGTGATGGATCCGCGTCGCCAGGATGCGGCACAGGGCCAGGCCGATACTGCCGTGTCTGCGCAGAAGATCGAAGAACTGCGCGCCGGTGAGTGCCGCGATGCGGCACGGTGTCTCCGCAACGATTTCCGAGGTTCTCGGTTTGCCGGTCAGCGCTGCGAGCTCGCCGAAGATGGCGCCGGCACCGAACCAGTCCAGCCAGATCTCCTGGCCATTCTCGGACAGCAACACCACACGGACCGATCCTTCCAGCAGGATGAAGACGTGATCCTCATCTTCCTCCTGGGCGATAATCGTGGTGCCTGCTTCGGCATGACGGATATCGGACATCGCGATCAATGCCTCGCGGGCCCCCGGCTCGGGAATGTCAAGCGAGTCCAGGGCTATGGTCCAAGCCTCGTCCTGCTCCATCCGCGTTTCTCCGAATCGATCCCGCACGATTGCAAATGATAGTCGGTACTTGCCGGGAAAACCAAGGCACTGCGCCGGAGAAAGTACCGAACGAACGGGATTTGTCGCCAAGCGTGTGCTGAGGGGGTAGCGTGGAGTAAACAGTGTTCAGGCGGGGAGGTTCGAACATGGTGTGCCAACGGATGACGATTGCGGCCCTGGCCGCTCTTCTGGCAGTGACGGCGTGCTCCGGGCCTTCGCCGCAACAGCCTGTGGAGATTTCAACAGACGAGGCCGATACGGACGGGGCTTTCCCGGCAACCGGTGTGACCGGCCGTCTGAACGCGCAAATCGCGCGCGATCCCGCCCTGATTGATGATGAAGACTGGGCGCTGGTGCAGCGCGGTTTTGTCGCACGCGACGCCGACCTGGATATCCGCGATGCTGACGGGCGTCCGATCTGGCGACCCGCCGACTATGACTTCCTCGACGGGGAAGACGCGCCGGACACGGTTCATCCCAGCCTGTGGCGGCAAGCCCGTCTGAATGCCGAACATGGCCTCTACGAGGTCGTTCCGGGCATCTACCAGGTCCGCGGCTACGATCTGGCCAACATGTCGATTGTCGAGGGTGAGACCGGACGGATCATCATCGATCCGCTGACATCGGTCGAAACGGCACAGGCGGCGCTGGCGCTCGTCGAGCGCGAACTCGGGCCCCGGCCGGTATCCGCCGTCGTCCTCACGCACAGCCATATCGACCATTTCGGTGGTGTCGAGGCGATCGAGGGCGCGCTGGGAGACGGTCCGGTGCCCGTCATCGCGCCGGCCGGCTTTCTCGAAGAGGCCGTCAGCGAGAATGTCATGGCCGGGGTCGTGATGGCCCGGCGTGCAGGCTATATGTACGGCACGCATCTGCCGCGTACCGCGCGCGGGCATGTCGGTTCCGGCCTTGGCAAGCATCCCGCGCTGGGCCGCCACACCATCGCTGAGCCCGATATCATCGTCGACCACACCGGCCAGGTGCTGGAGATCGATGGCGTCCGGATGGAGTTCCAGTACGCGCCGGACACCGAAGCCCCGGCCGAGCTGACGGTGTTCTTCCCGGATTTTGGGGCCTGGTGCGGTGCCGAGCTTGTCTCGCGCAATCTGCACAATCTCTACACCTTGCGAGGCGCGCAGGTGCGTGACGCGCTGGCCTGGTCGGCAGGGATAGAAGAAGCCCGCCGCGTCTTCGGCGGGCGCGCGGAGGTGGCCTTCAACAGCCATCACTGGCCGGTCTGGGGGGCAGACGAAGTCGACGATTTCCTCGTCGCCCAGCGCGATATCTACAAATACATCCACGACCAGACCCTGCGCCTGGCGGCCCGCGGCCTTGGGCCGGACGAGATCGCCGAGACGATTGTCTTGCCGGACGCGCTCGCCGGCCGGTTCGCGGTGCGCGGCTATTACGGCACGCTGCGGCACAATTCGCGCGCGGTCTATCAACGCTATTTCGGCTGGTATGACGGCGTTCCGGCCAATCTCGACCCCCTGCCCAGAGGAGAGGCCGCGCATCGCTATGTTGATCTGCTTGGCGGCGTGGAAGCCGCTGTCGCGGCGGCGGAGACCGCGTTTGCAGACGGCGACTATCGCTGGTCCGCCGAGCTGGCCCAGCACGCGGTCTATGCGGCTCCGGGCAATGAAGCGGCCGCCGCCATCCTGGCACGCAGCTATGAGCAGCTGGGCTACCGCGCCGAGTCGGCACCCTGGCGGGATGTCTATCTGTCGGCCGCCCGTGAATTACGGCACGGTGTACCAGAGACAGACGCGGTGCGGGCGTCGGAAGGCATTCTGGACGCCATCCCGCTCGACATGTTCTTTGCGGCAATGGCCACGCGGATCGACGGACCGCGCGCTGCCCGCAATGACCGGGTGTTCAATTTCGTCTTCACTGATGTTGGCGAGACACACGTCATCGAGCTGTCCAACGGGGTCATGCACCATCATCGCGGGGAGCCCCGGCCGGACGCGGATGCGACGGTCGAGCTGACCCGCACCTTCTGGATGCGCCTGCTGCAACAGGAGGCCGGCCTGGTCGACATGCTCGCCTCGCAGGAATTTGCCATTCGTGGCGACCGGCGCGCACTCCTGGGCTTCTTTGCCTTGCTGGAACAGCCCGATCCGGACTTTCCGGTCGTTACCGGACGGCCCGATGCGCGTTGAAGCTTTTGCGCTGCGACGAAAACCTGATTAATTGCCGCGACAAAGGACATGAGGGGTATGGCAATGCGTGCACTGGCGACAGCAATTCTGGCGGCGCTTTTCGGAACCATCGGGGCAGGGGCGCAGACGGCGCCGCTGACGGTTCGGTATGATGACGGCATTCCCAGCCTCCTGTCCGAGTATGGCTACGAGTTCGGTGTCGAGATCACGCCGCCGGCGGACGCCGTCGATTATCTCTACACCCTCGCCGAAGCCGCGCCGGACCGGATGCGCGTTGTCGAATACGCCCGCAGCTGGGAAGGCCGCCCGCTTGTCTATGCCGTGATTGCCCGCCCCGAGACGATGGAACGGCTCGACACGGTCCAGTCAGGTCTGCAGCAACTTGCCGATCCGGCAGGCTTGAATGCGGCTGACCGGGATCGCCTGATCGCTGATCTGCCCGCTGTTGTCTGGCTGTCCTATGGCGTGCATGGCGATGAAATCTCGTCGACCGATGCCGGTCTGCGCATGGCCTATCATCTGCTGGCCGCTCGCGGTGACGCGGTCGTCGACACCATCCTGGACAATACGATCGTCATCATCGACCCGACGCAGAATCCGGACGGCCGCAACCGTTTCGTCCAGTCCTTCCGCGCCGCCCGCGGGCTTTCGCCCAGCGAGGACCGGTTCACGGCCGAACACGATCAGCCCTGGCCCGGCGGCCGGTTCAACCACTATCTCTTCGATCTCAACCGCGACTGGTTCGCGCGCACCCAGCCGGAGACGCGCGGTCGCGTCGACGCCATCATGGACTGGCGGCCCGTCGTGGTGGTGGACGCCCACGAGATGGGCGGTGACAGCAGCTATTTCTTTGCGCCGTCGGCGGAACCCTTCAATCCGAACATTGTCGACAGCCAGCGCGATGCCCAGGCGCTGATCGGCCGCAATCATGGTGAGTGGTTCGACCGTCTTGGATACGACTACTACACGCGCGAAGTCTTCGACGCCTTCTATCCCGGCTATGGTGACATGTGGCCGACCCTGCAGGGCGCCATCGCGATGACCTATGAACAGGCCTCGGCCCGGGGTCTGGAATGGCGCCGCCGCGACGGATCGCTCCTGACTTATGCGGACGGGGTGGACCGCCATTTCATTGCCAGCCTGTCGACAGCCCAGGTTGTCGCCGAGAACCGGGCGCGTTTCCTGCGCGATTTCGTGGCGTTCCGGGACAGCGCGTCGACGAGCACAGACGGACCGCAAGCAGTCCTTCTGGACATTGCCTCCAATCGCTGGGGCGCCGAGCGCATGGCGCGGAACCTGGCGGCCCAGGATATCGCCGTGTCACGGCTGGCGCCGGGTGCGTCGGCCTGCGGTGCAAGCTTCGAGGCGGGCGCTTTCCTCGTGCGCTTCGACCAGGCCTCCGGCCGTCTCGCCCGCACTCTCATGGAGGCGACGACGGATCTTCCCGCCGACTTCATGCGTGAGCAGGAGCGCCGCCGCAGTGAAGGTCTGGGACATGAGCTTTACGACGTGACCGCCTGGTCACTGCCGCTGATGGGCAATGTGGATGCTGTGGAGTGCCGCCGTACGCCGGCAGTCGATGGCCAGCCGGTCAACGCGGAAATGCCGATCGAGCGGATCGCGGGCGGCGGTTCGGCCGAGTGGGGCTATGTCGTCCCCTGGAGCGATGCCGGTCAGGCCTATCTGGTGGCGGCTCTCGCCCAGGAAGGCGTGCCCATGCGCACGACGAATGCCAGCTTCCGCATCGGTGACATCACCTACCCGCGGGGCAGCGTCGTTGTGCCGCGTCATTCCGCGCCGGACGATCTCGACAATCTCATCACGCGGCTGGCTGCCGAGATCGGCGCGCGGTTCGACGGCATGCCCAGCAGCTGGGTGGATGATGGTCCCAATCCCGGTTCGGACAATTTCTACCCGGTGCACGAGCCGCGGGTCGCGATGGTCTGGGGAGACGGGGTCGATCCGACGTCGGCCGGCGCGACACGCTATGTCCTGGAACGCCGCTTCGGCATTCCGGTTGCGGTCATTCGCACAGGCACGATCAGCCGGGCCAATCTCGACAATTACGATGTCCTGATCCTGCCCGAGCAGCGCTGGGGTCAGCTGGGTTCGGAACTGGGCGATGGCGGCCGGACGGCGATCCAGGGCTTTGCCCGCGGCGGGGGCGTCGTTGTCGGCCTGGGCGACGCGACCCGCTGGCTGGCGGACAGTGAGGTCGCGATGATGCCGGCCCAGCGCGAGCGCGCCGCAGATTCTCCGCGCGAAGCCTCGGCCAGCGGCGAGGTGATCGACGGACGGATCCTGGCGAACCGGGAAGAATTGCGCGCCAGCGAGACGGCTTCGGGCGCCATGCCGGACTCGTCTCCGGGGGCCCTGGCGCGCGTCGAGGCCAATCCGGATGTGTGGATGTCGGCGGGCTATGACCGCGGGGCGGCGGCGCTGGTGACCGGATCGGACATCTACGCGCCCGTCGAGATGGACGATGCCGATACCGCGTTACGCTTTGCCGGCCCGGACGATCTCGTTGCCGGCGGGTATCTGTGGGACGACTATGCCGAACAGCTGGCCTACAAGCCCTTCGTCCTGTCGCGCAGCTATGGCAGCGGCCAGGTCGTGGCCTTCACCCAGTCCCCGACCACCCGGGCCTATCTCGACGGTCTTGACCTTCTGTTGCTCAACGCCGTGATCCTGGGACCGTCGCGCTCCCGCGCCTTCCGCTAACGCACAAGAAAGTCTGCACAATCGCATCTCCGGGGTTGACCCGGAGGCCGAAGCAGCGTGCTCGCTTGACCGAG
>NZ_BSFE01000003.1:194950-489790 GCF_027922185.1 Maricaulis virginensis
GAGTTGACCGAGTTGACCGAGTTGACCGAGTTGACCGAGTTGACCGAGTTGACCGAGTTGACCGAGTTGACCGAGTTGACCGAGTTGACCGAGTTGACCGAGTTGACCACTCTGTCGTCTGCAATCTTGAGTTTGAGGGTGGCAGGTGAAGGCCGAGGACAGCCCGTTTACGCCCGGAGCGGGCGTCATGCCCGACGTGATGGCGGGCCGCGACGCGGTCGTGGCGGCCATGACGGCGCAGATGCGGCGGGCACTGAAATACCGGGCGGCGCGCAGCCTGGTGCTGCACGGGCTGCGCGGAACCGGAAAGACATCCATTCTTCTGGAGGCTCGCGAACAGGCCGAAGGTCTGGGCTGTCTGGTGTCCTGGATCGAGGCGGTGCCAGACAGGCCCTTCCTGCAGCAACTCGTCGCCCAGTTGCGCAAGGTTTTGATCGGACTCGACAATATCGAGAAGGCCAGGACGTTTGTACGGGCGGCGGGCCGGGCGCTGGCCAGCCTCGTCCGGTCGGTGAATATCGATTTTCCCGGCGGATCCGTCGGTATCGAATTCGAACCCGAGCCGGGCATCGCCGACAGCGGCGATCTCGAGACCGATCTGCCCGATCTGTTCGAAGCCGTCGGTGTGGCGGCCAGGCATGCCGGCACCGCTGTCGTACTGATCGTGGATGAGCTCCAGTTCGTCGGACATGGGCACCTCAATGCCCTGATCGTTTCCATGCACCGGATTGCCCAGCGGCGGCTGCCGGTCATCCTGATAGGCGCCGGACTGCCCAACATACTGCGGCAGCTGGGCGAGAGCCGTTCCTATTCCGAGCGGCTCTTCATGGCGGAGACGATCGGCCCGTTGAGCCGCGAGGCGACCGATACGGTCTTTCGCGACACGCTGGCACTGGAAGATGTGGAAATCGGAGACGGGGCGCTGGAAGCGTTGTGGGCCGAGACGGAGGGCTATCCGCATTTCATACAGGAATGGGGCAATGGCTGCTGGGCCGTTGCCAAAGCCTCACCGATCCGCCGCCGCGACGTCGAGCGAGCAGCGGGCCGCGTACGTGAGGCGCTGGATCGCGGCTTCTTCCAGATGCGCCTGGACCGGTGTACGCTCCAGGAGATGGACTATATGCGGGCGCTGGCCACGCTGGGACCGGGCGAGCACCGGCCCGGTGCGGTGGCGAAAGCCTTTGGTGTCGGCTCGTCCAGCCAGCTCAATTCGACGCGCCAGCACCTGATAGAAAAGGGCATGATCTACGCCCCCAGTTACGGGCAGCTTGCCTTCACGGTTCCCCGGTTCGACGCCTTCCTGATGCGTCATGCAGACTAGCCCTCGCCTTCGATCTCCTCGCGCAGGGCCTCCAGCTCCAGCCACTGCTCTTCCTTTGCGTCGCGTTCGGCGAGCGCGTCGGCCAGCTGCCGGGAGACCTGGGCGAAGCGGGTGCTGTCGGCAAACAGCGCCGGATCGTTCATCTGGCCTTCGAGCCTGGCGATGGTCTCGCCCAGCGCGTCGATCTCGCCCGGCAGGCGTTCCAGCGCATAGCGGTCCTTGTTCGCCATGCGGCGTTTTTCTGGCTTTGGCGCTGCCGGCTTCGGCGATGTAGCGGATGCCGGCTTGGCGGCGGTCACATTGCCAGTGCGGTCGTCCGGCGAGACACCGCGGCCGCGCTGGGCGAGCATGTCTGAATAGCCGCCGGCATATTCGCGCCAGCGCCCGTCGCCTTCCGATACGATGACACTGGTGCAGACCCGGTCGAGAAAGTCGCGATCGTGCGAGACCAGGAAGACCGTTCCGGCATAGTCGTCGATCAGCCCCTGCAGGAGATCGAGCGTTTCCAGATCGAGATCGTTTGTCGGTTCGTCCAGCACCAGGAGGTTGGAGGGCAGGGCAAGGGCGCGGGCCAGCATCAGGCGGGCCTTCTCGCCGCCGGAGAGCACGCGCAGGGGCGTGTTGGCCTGCTCGGGCGGGAAGAGGAAGTCCTTCATGTAGGCCATGACGTGCTTTGTCTTGCCGGCCACCTCGACCTGGCTTCCGCCGCCCTGGGTCAGCGCTTCCGACACGGTCCAGTCGTCCCTCAGAGCCAGACGCTTCTGGTCGAGACTGGCGATTTCCAGCTTGGTGCCCAGGCGCACTTCGCCGGTATCCGGCGCAAGCTGTCCGGTGAGGATGTTGAGCAGCGTCGTCTTGCCGGCGCCATTGGGGCCGACCAGACCGATCCGCGCCTTCCGGGCGATCTTGGTGGAGAAGTCCTTCACGATCGAGCGGCCGCCAAAGCCGATCGAGACATGCCGGGCTTCGGCGACCAGCTTGCCGGAATCCTGGGCCTGGCTGGCTTCCAGCTTGACCTGGCCCTGCGGGCCGCGATGCGTCGCGCGCTGGCGCTTGAGATCCTGCAGGTCGGCGAGACGGCGCACATTGCGCTTGCGGCGCGCCGTCACGCCATAGCGCAGCCAGTCTTCCTCGCGCACGATCTTGCGGTCGAGCTTGTGCAGTTCTTCCTGCTCCTGCTCGAACACCTCGTCGCGCCAGGCTTCGAAGGCGCCGAAGCCTTTTTCAAGCAGGCGCGTGCGGCCACGGTCCAGCCACAGCGTCTTGCGGGTCAGGGTTTCCAGGAAGCGCCGGTCGTGGCTGATCAGCACCAGAGCAGAGCGGCAGGCTGCCAGCTCGCTTTCCAGCCATTCGATGGCGGGCAGGTCGAGATGGTTGGTCGGCTCGTCGAGCATCAGGATGTCGGGATCCGGCGCGAGCGCTCTGGCCAGCGCGGCACGACGGGCTTCGCCGCCAGAGATCACGTCCGGCTTTTCCTCGCCCGTCAGACCGAGCTGTTCGAGCAGATAGTCGGCGCGATAGTCCATATCGCCTGGCGCCAGTCCGGCGACCACATAGTCACGCACCGTCGCGTAACCGCCCAGGTCGGGATCCTGCTCGAGATAGCGGATGGTGGCGCCGGGGTGCACGAAGCGTTCGCCACCGTCGGCTTCTACCAGTCCGGCGGCGACCTTCATCAGGGTCGATTTGCCCGAGCCATTGCGGCCGACGAGGCACAGCCTTTCGCCTTCGCCGACCTGCATGTCGGCGCCGTCGAGCAGTGGCGTAACGCCAAAGGTGAGGTGAATACCCTGCAGGGTGAGAAGCGGTGGTGCCATACGCCGACGCATACAATTGCGCGGGCCTGTCGTCACGGGTTTCCGGCATCGCGCGTATGAAGGGGGGACAAGGGGAATAACCGTCCCTCTGGTGGGGTTTGTGTACAAAGGCTCATTTGTGCCCGATCCGGGACAGGCCTAGTCTTGCCCCAATTTTGCCATTTTCAGGGGAGGCGGCTCGCAGGGGCCGTGACGGGACATGTTGGAAATCAACAACCTTACCAAGACTTATGCGGGTGGCGTGCGTGCCATGGACGGCGTCACGCTGAACATTCCCAAGGGCATGTTCGGTCTGCTCGGCCCGAACGGTGCGGGCAAGTCGACGCTGATGCGCACGCTGGCAACGCTGCAGGCGCCGGACAGCGGTACGGCCACGTTCGACGGTATCGACATCGTGCGCGAGCCCAAGGCCCTGCGTGCTGTGCTGGGCTATCTGCCGCAGGATTTCGGCGTCTATCCGCGCATGTCGGCGCGCGCCATGCTGGATCATCTCGCGGTGCTCAAGGGCATCTCGAACGGCAAGGAACGCAAGCAGGTCGTCGAAGCCCTGCTGGAACAGACCAATCTCACCCAGCATGCCGGCAAGTCGGTGGCCAGCTATTCCGGCGGCATGCGCCAGCGTTTCGGCATCGCGCAGGCGCTGCTCGGTGATCCGAAACTCATCATCGTCGACGAGCCGACGGCCGGTCTCGACCCCGAGGAGCGCAACCGCTTCCACAATCTCCTGTCCGAAATCGGCGAGAATGTCGTCGTCATCCTGTCGACCCACATCGTCGAGGATGTCGCCGATCTGTGCCCGGCCATGGCGATCATGAATGGCGGCAAGATTGTCGCTCAGGGGGCTCCGGCGGAGCTGATTGCCCAGCTGAACGGCAAGGTCTGGGCGAAGACGGTGAGCAAGGGTGAGCTTCCGGCTGTGCGCTCCCGTCTCAATGTGATTTCCGAACGCCTGACGATGGGCCAGGTTCTTGTGCGGGTCCTGTCGGATACCGATCCGGGCGAGGGTTTTGAAGCCGCGACGCCGGATCTCGAGGATGTCTATTTCGCCACCATCACCGACGGCCGCCGGGCCGCCAACGCTGCATAAGCGGCGCGAGGGAGGCTTAGCCATGCTCTGGAAAATCGCCGGATTCGAATTCCGGTTTCAGCTCTTTTCGCCGGCATCCATTGCCATTTTCGCGATCTTCTTCCTGCTCGTATTCGGCGGGGTGACGATCGACCAGATCCAGGTCGGCGGCGGTGGATCCGTCAACATCAACTCGCCCAATGCGCTGACCATCAACATCCTGATTTTCTCGATCTTCGGGGCGATCATACCGACGGTCTTCCTGTCGTCCGGCGTGTTGCGGGACTTCGGGTTCAAGACGTCGGAACTGTTCTATTCGCGACCCGTGCGGGAATTCGACTTCGTGCTCGGTCGCTTCATCGGCGGTTTCGTGATTACGGCCCTGGTCTTCTCGGCCGTGCCGCTGGCCTTCCTCGCCGGCAGCGTCATGCCCTGGCTCGACCCGGAACTGGTCGGACCGACGAATCTCGCCTGGTATCCCTATCTCTTTGCCGTGTTCGGGCTGGTCAATCTGTGGGTGATCGGCACGATCCTGTTCACGGTCGCCAATTTCACGCGTTCGACCATCGCGACCTATGCGGCCTTCGTGGCGTTGCTGGTTCTCTATTTTGTCGGTGTCGGCCTGTCCCAGTCCCAACCGGAGCTGCGCGATATGCTCGCGCTGATCGATCCCTTCGGTTTCAACACCTTCGGCGAGGTCACACGCTATTGGACCGTGTTCGATCAGAACGAGCGGGTTGTCGCGTTCGAAGGCGTGATGATGCAGAACCGCCTGCTCTGGATCGGCTTCGGCCTGGTGCTGCTGGCGATCAATGTCGCGACCTTCCGCTTCCGCCAGGGCAGTTTCAAGCTTCCCGGCCGCAAGGCCGCTGGCGCAGTTGCTCCGTCCGGCGCGGCCAATGCCATTTCCGAAATCGAGCTGCCGCGCGTGACGCCGAAACTCGATGGTGGAGCCGCCTTCCAGCAATTCCTCGCCCGGCTGAGCTTCGAGTTCAAGGGCGTGGTGTTCAATGTCGCCTTCTGGATTCTTCTGGTCCTGGGGCTGCTCAACACCGTTCCGGGCTTCTTCCTGGGCAATGAGTATTACGGCACACCGAACTATCCGGTGACGCGGATCATGATCGACGTCATCAACGGCGCCTTTTCATGGCTGCCCAGTGTCGTGGTGATCTACTACGCAGCGGAGGTGATGTGGCGCGAGCGCCGGGTCGGCTTCTCCTACATCGTGGACGCGACGCCGACACCGAGCTGGGTGTTCATGGCGACCAAATTCCTCGCGCTCTGCCTGGTTGTTGTCAGCCTGATCGGCCTGGCCCTGCTTGCCGGTGGCGTATCCCAGATGATCCAGGGCTTTGCTCCGGTTGAGTGGGATCAGTACGCCTTGCGCGGCCTGGTCGGGATGATCCTGCCGACGGCGATTTTCGCGGCCCTGGCGATCTTCGCCCAGGTGCTGATGAACAATCGCTGGCTCGGCATGGCCTTCATGCTGGTCTTCCTGATCGTCTCCATCGTGATGTCGCAGATGGGGCTCGACCATAATCTCTACCAGTATGGCAGCACCCCCGGTGCGCCCTATTCGGACATGAACGGCTATGGCCATTTCCTCGGCATTTCGCTGTGGTTCTATGCCTACTGGTCGTTCTGGGCGTTGCTGTTGCTGGTCCTGTCCTACCGGCTCTGGAGCCGCGGGTCGCTGTCGCCGATCCTTGCCCGTCTGGGGGCATTCGGTCGCGGCATGACGCCGGCAACAGCGGGTCTGATCGTTGTAGCCCTGGCCGGTATCGCCGGTACAGGCGGCTGGATCTTCTACAACACGAATATCCGCAACGAGTATCTGTCCTCCAACGACTTCCGCGGGCTGCAGGCCGAGTATGAGCGGGAGTATCTCTACCTTGAGGATGTCGATCAGCCGACGATCGTGGAAACGGCCTACGAGGTGGATATCTACCCCTCCGAACGCCGCTACACGGCGCGGGGCCAGTATGTGCTGGAAAACCAGACGGACGCCCCGATCGATACGCTGTGGATCTCCTATGGCTACGGTACGACAGTGCTGTCACAAGAGGCGCAGGGTGCGCAGGTCGATGCGGAAGATCCGCGTTTCCTGACCTATTCCTTCCGCTTCGACACCCCGATGCAGCCGGGCGAGACGCGCACGTTCGACTTCTCGGTCGAGCGGGCCAATCCCGGTTTCCGCAATGCGGGCAATGTCAGCACGGTCAATTACAACGGCACCTTCTTCAACAATGGCGAGTCGATGGCCAATATCGGCTTCAACGGGAACTGGCGTCTGCAGGACCGCCAGCAACGCCGGCGTGAAGGACTGGAGCCGATCGACCGGGCCTTCCCGCTGGAGGACGAAAGCCATTGGGACGAGAACGGTCTGACCGGGTCCCACTACGTCACCTTCCGCACGATCGTGTCGACTTCGGCCGACCAGATCGCCGTCGCGCCGGGCTATCTGGAACGCGAATGGGAGGAGAATGGCCGCCGGTACTTCGAATACGTGATGGACCGGCCGATCCTGAACTTCTACTCATGGCTCTCTGCCGATTATGCGGTGGCCGAGCAGGAGCAGGACGGGATCGATCTCCAGGTCTTCTATCACCCGGAACATGCCTGGAATGTGGACCGGATGCTCGAGGCATCGGCTGACTCGCTGGCCTATTTCTCGGAGCATTTCAGCCCCTTCCAGTACCGGCAGTTCCGGATCCTGGAATTCCCGGCCTACCAGACCTTTGCCCAGTCCTTCCCCAACACGATCCCGTATTCCGAGGGCATCGGCTTCATCGCCAATCTCTCGGACCCGTCGGAGATCGACTATGTCTACTACGTGACTGCGCACGAGGCGGCGCACCAGTGGTGGGCGCACCAGGTGCTGGGGGCGAATGTGCAGGGTGCCACCATGCTGGTGGAAACCTTCGCCCAGTACTCGGCGCTGATGGTGATGCGCGAGGAATATGGCGAAGACCATATGCGCCGCTTCCTCAAATACGAGCTCGACAGCTATCTGTCCGCTCGCGGCTCCGAGTCGATCGAGGAATTGCCGCTCTACCGGGTCGAGAACCAGCCCTACATCCACTACCGCAAGGGTGCGGTGATCATGTATGCCCTGGCCGATTATCTCGGCGAGGATGCGGTGAACCGCGTCATGCAGCAGCTGATCGCCGAGCGGGCCTATTCCACCGACCCGTATGCCACCACGCTCGACTTCCTGCGGATCCTGCGCGCCGAAGCCGGGCCGGAATGGGAAAGCGTGATCCACGACTTCTTCGAGCGGATCGTCGTGTTCGACCTGGAAGCCGTTTCGGCGACCGCGAGCGAGCGCGAGGACGGCCGCTGGGATGTCGCCATCGAGATCGAGGCGCACAAGTTCGAGGCCGACGGGGCCGGCGAGCAGACCGAGGAGGATATCGACTACATGATCGATATCGGCCTGTTCTCGGAGAATCTCGACGATGCCTATGAAGGCAGCGATCACGTGCTCTACATGGAGAAACACCGGATCGACGAGACCACGATGCGTATCGAGCTCATCGTCGACGAGCAGCCGCTCTATGCCGGTATCGATCCCTACAACAAGCTGATCGATCGAGATTCAGACGACAACCTCGTCCGCGTCACCGTCGAATAGCGCAGGCAGAAAACAGGACGGCCGGCCCGCCAGGCGGACCGGCCGTCTTGATTCTTCGGTCCGGGCCTGGCCGTCAGATGGCCGTGCGGACGTCGGTGTAGTGGATGTCCTCGGAGGTGCGCGTCAGCGAGCGCAGGAAGCTGGGGAAGATGTCCAGCGCGTCGTCGGCCGACAGGCTGCCCTTCTCCCGGTCGGTCCACCAGTAATTCCAGAACGACGTCACATGGGTGACCGCCGAGAGGTCGCTGCCGAGCTGACCGAAATAGGCCGGCGCCTTGAGCAGGAAGTCGCGGATCGCCGTCGGGTCTCCGCCCTTGCAGAAGCGCGTGTACTGGGCGTCGTAATCGTCGATCACCGTGGTCAGCGCGGTCCAGCGATCCTTGGCCATTTTCAGGATGGCGCGGCGGATGTCGTTGACTTCCTTGTTCTCTTCCCAGGTTGCGCCGCGAACGGTGACATTGTTCAGCTCGACCAGGAATTGCCGCAGCCCGTTGCGAGCCTCGCGGATGCGCCAGCGGTAGTAGAGAATGCCCTTCCAGCCGAAAATGCCCTCTTCATACTGCTCTTCGCTCATGCCGAGGGTTTCGCGCAATCCGACCAGCTTCTGTTTGTCCTCGCCGTCCAGAAGCTGGCGGGCAAACTTGCGGGCGCGGTCATCATTCGGGCTCAGGATCTCGTCATTGAAGGCCAGATTGACGATGCCGAATATCTGCCGCGTCACATGGCCCAGCATCGCTTCCTGCTCGTCCGGCGAGATGTTGAAATAGAAGCGGCCGACAGGGCGCTCGCCGGTGGCATAGCGGTCGGCGAGGAGGAAGGGGTCGAAGGAGGGCATTGCAGCGAGTTCCTTCACCCGCTGCAGGTCGGCCTCGAATTTCGGATTGATCGAGCCGGTGCCCAGGAATTCCTTGAGCCGGCGGTCAAAACCTTTTTCCTCCACAAAGAAGGAATGCCCGCCCATCGCCAGATCGTCGACGGAGACGGGGATGATCAGCTTGGTGGCGACCGGGTTCTCCGTCAGCAGATAGGGCCGGTCATGCGGGCGAACGGTGTGCTTCAGCATGAAGCTGGCATTCAGCCGCACATTGCGGAAGAAGGGCTTCGCCGCGAATTCCAGGGTCTGGCCGTATTTGCGGTGGATCGACCACAGGTCGAGAATGCGGGGTGTTGCACCGCCGCGCACGATCCGGCGAAGGCTGCTTCTGTCTGACCCGCTCATCCATTCCGTCCTGATTGCCCCAGCGCTGCAACGCTAGCGGGAACAGCTTAATATCGGATGACCTTGCCCCTTATTCCACTGCATGCGGGGCTGCTGCCTGAACGGTGGGCAGCAGCCCCGGCGGGCAGGACGATGGCGCGGTCTCAGGCCGCGTCCGTCGTCACGACGACCGGTTGGGGTATGGGTGAGCGCAGGCGCCGGCGGGCTTCCGTGCCGGTATGGCTGGCGCCGGGAGCGGTCCGGGTCACGCTGGCGATGAAGTCAGAGAACAGCGTCACCGCCTCGCGGGCGTGCAGGAAGCCCTTGGAGTTCTGCTTTGCCCAGTAGCGCCAGTAGCCGGGCACATGCCCCACCACCGAAAGATCGCTGCCCACATCGTAGAAAAGCGAGGGCGCCTTCAGGAGGAAGTTCCGGAAACCATGCGCATCCTCGCCGCGGCAGAAGCGGCCGAACACGGTCTCGTACTCCTCCATCACCGTCGTCAGGCAGGCCCAGCGGTGCCGGGTCTCGTCGATGATCGCGCGGCGCATGTGCTGCAGCTCGGAATACTCGTGCTCGCTGGCGCCGACGATCGAGACCGCCTTGATCTGCTGGATGAAGCCTTTCAGTGCCGAGAGCGCCTCGTTCATGTGATAGCGATAGTAGAGGATGCCCCGCCAGCCGAAGATGCCGGAGCGGAACTCCATCTCGGTCATGTCCAGCGAGCGGCGCAGATCGCTCAGGCGGCCGTCCAGGTCGCAGGCCAGCAATTGCCGGGTAAAGCGCAGGGCGCGTTCCTTGTCCTGCTGGGAATGATCGCCGAAGGCGAGACTGACCACGTCGACGATTTGGCGCGCCACGGAATCCTCCATGCGCTCCTTCTCGTGATCGGAAATGTTGAAGTAGAGATCGTCGATCGGCCGGGCATGATCGCGATAGCGTTCGGCCAGGATGAAAGGGTCGAAACTGGGCAGCGCGGCCAGTTCGCGCAGCCGGATCAGGTCGAGATCCATCAGGTGCGGCTCGTCCGGGCGCTCGAACAGGGTGCGCATCTTCTGGGCAAAGCCGATCTCCTCGACGAAGACGGCATGCCCGCCCAGCGACAGGTCGCTGTCGGCGAGCGGCACCAGAACCTTGGTCACGACCGGCTGGGACGACATCACATAGGGGCGTTCATGGACGCGCACCGTGTGCTTGATGATGAAGCAGCGGTTCAGGCGCGGGTGCAGGAAGAAGGGGTTGGCGCTGTGCCGGTCGTATTCGCCATAGCGCCGGGCGATCGAATACAGGTCCAGGATCCGCGACGTGGCGCCACCCTTGATGATGTTGCGCAGATCCGAGCGCATGGTTTCGCGGACACGTGCCATCGAGGACCCTCCCAGACAGGTGCATAACCCGGCCGGACTTAAGGCGAGGTCTGTCCTCGCGCTCGGAATTGAGTCGAATGCGATCTATCGCCGGGACGCGGTGTGGGCGGGCGGCTTCAGGCTGGCAAAGAGAAAGCCGGCAGCGGCCCCGCCCAGGCACAGGGTCAAGAGGCCGGGCAGATCGCGCGAGGAGGCGACCGGCGTGATCGTCGCGTCGAGGACCTGGCCGTAGAAGGCTGTGATGCCCAGCATGATGGCGGCTATGGCTGCACCCCCGGCGAGGGTGAAGCCCAGCCGCCGCCAGCCGCGGCCCAGGACCCGGCCCAGCAGCCCCGCGACCGGAAACGCGACGGCAAAGCCGAGGAGGATCAGCACGAAGAGTGTGGGTGCGAAACCGGCGAGGTCCTGCCGGATCGCGTCTAGGCGGACCGCGGTGGGGATGCTCGCTCCGGCGCGAACGAGGGCCTGCAGGACGACATGCGTGTTGGCGATGCTGACGAGCACGGTGCCCGTCACGACGGCGAGCAGGTAGACGGCAATCATGCGGGCCGTGGCCATGGCGTCCCCCGAATTGGGCTCAACAGCGATGGGCCGAGCCTATAGTGTGACGTCATTGGCGACAATTCGCTTGGGGGATGAGATGGCCGGAAAATTGATCGTGCTGGGCCTGGCCCTGATGCTGGCCGCCGCGCCGGGACACGCCCAGATGCATCTGGAAACCCGGGTCGAGGGGCTGGAACACCCCTGGAGCCTCGCCTTCCTGCCCGATGGCCGCATGCTGGTTACCGAGAAGCCTGGCCGTCTGCGCCTTGTGGCGGCGGATGGCACGCTGTCCGATCCGCTCGCCGGCGTGCCGGAGGTTCTCTATTCCGGCCAGGGCGGTCTGCTGGATGTCGTGCTGCACCCGGATTTCGAAACCAATGGCTGGCTCTATCTGACCTGGTCCGAAGGACGTCCGCGGGACAATACGCTGCATCTTGGCCGGGGGCGGCTGGTGAGCGGTGCGCTGGAGGATTTCGAGACGCTGTTCTCGGCCACGCCTCGACGGCGAACGGATGTCCATTATGGCGGGCGTGTTGCCTTTCTGGCCGATAACAGCCTGCTGCTGGGGATCGGCGAAGGCTTCGATTTTCGCGAACAGGCCCAGAATCCGCAAAGCCATTTCGGCAGCTTCGTCCACCTCGCCGATGACGGAACGCCCTTGGGCTCCGCCTTTGAGGGCGCGGCGCCGGGCGTCTTCTCGATCGGCCATCGCAACCCCCAGGCTGTCGTGGTCGATCCGGTCACCGGCACGGTCTACGCCAATGAGCACGGGCCGCAGGGTGGCGACGAGATCAATGTGCTGGCCGAAGGGAATAATTATGGCTGGCCGATTGCCAGCCATGGCGTCGACTATACCGGCGCGCTGGTCACGCCGTTCCAGACCTATGCCGGCATGACCGATCCGGTCCATGTCTGGGTGCCTTCGATTGCGCCCGCGGGGATGGCGATCTATCGCGGTGACATGTTTGCGGACTGGGATGGCGACCTTCTGGTCGCAGCCCTGATTGCCGGCGACGCTGACGTGCCCTCCGGCCATGTGCGCCGGGTCGATCTGGAGAACGGCACGGTGGCGGGTGAAGAGGTGCTGTTCGGCGAGCTGGAGGCGCGCATCCGCGATGTCCGCGTTGCGCCCGACGGCGCTGTCTGGCTGGTCACGGACGAGGAAAACGGCCGGCTGGTGCGGGTAAGCCGGGAGTAGGTTCCTGAGGTAATATGTTGTGAACGCCGCCAGCATTGACCTTCGGGCCGGCTGCCCACTATATCCTCCCCATACAGCCGCCTCGTTCCAGAGGCGATCATCCTGAAGGCCCCCGGATAGCTTGTCTTCCGGGGGTTTTCATTTAACATTATGCAAATGAAGGTTGCAATTCTGATCGATGGCGGCCATTTGCGTGCTGGCGCAAAGCAGGCTCGCAAGACATACGACAAAGACTTTATCGAGGCTTTCGCGCGAGGATGTGTCGCAGGAGACGAGTATCTGCTTCGAATTCTCTACTACGATTCCCCGCAATATCGTGGGCAGAAGAGCCTCCCCATTTCAGGCAGGCCGCACCAATTTACCGCGTCAGACAAATGGATGGTCGATCTGGCAAAGCGCGACCGTTTCGCCGTGCGCCGTGGAACACTGGCGTTTCGAGGCTGGAAACCGAAGGCACTGCCATTGAAGCAAACTGCGGTTGATCTTGTCGATACAGACTTCGACCCGATCTTCGAGCAGAAGGGCGTGGACATGCGCGTCGGGCTCGATATCGCGACATTGTCAAACGAACGCCTCGTAGACCGGATTGTACTGGTATCGGGCGACACGGACATGATTCCGGCCATGAAACACGCGCGGAAAGCCGGCGTCGAGGTCGTAACCGTTCAACTCCCCAAGCCTGCCATGGGGCTGCACGATCAGATCATGGCGCATTGCGACAGCGTCAGGCCGGTGGTGTGGCCGTAGAGGACGGTGAGCCAACTGAAACGATGCCGGTACCTTGAGTGACGGAAAGTCGCAATCGAGCGCCGGCAAATCGTAATTGGAGGAGTCCGGCCGTTTGGTGGCCTTGATCTTCTCTATTCCGCGGGGCCCGATCCCTCTCGGATCCCGAACCGTCGCTTGCCGTACCACATGTCCAGGAATTCCCGGATTGCCCGTGCTCGCTGCCGCCGCCAATTGCCCAGCCGCATGGGCGCGCCCAGCATGACCGGGGTGAGCACCAGCGTCAGCAGGGTCGAGAAGCCCAGCCCCCAGACCACCGCCGAGGACAGCTGCACCCACCATTCCGAAGCCGGTCCGCCGATCGACAATACGCCATGGGCGAAGTCGGCATTGATCTGGAACACCATCGGCAGCAGGCCGAAAATCGTCGTCACCGTGGTCAGCATGACCGGGCGCAGGCGCTGGGCAGCGGTGCGCACGATGGCCTCGTCGACGGCCATGCCCAGGCCGCGCAGGCGCTGGAAGGTGTCGATCAGCACGATATTGTTGTTCACGACGATGCCGGCCAGCGTCACCACGCCCGTCCCCAGGAAGAGGATGGAGATGTAGGGGAAGGTCAACAGCACGCCCAGCAGCACGCCGACTACCGACAGCACGACCGCCTGCAGTGTCAGCACGACATGCCAGAAATTGTTGAACTGCCAGAGCAGGATCACCGCCATCATGAACAGCGAGGCCAGCATGGCGTTGCCGAAGAAGGCGCCGGCTTCGGCATTCTCCTCGTCGGCGCCGAGATAGTCGATATCGACCCGGCGATCGATGGCGCCGCTTTCCACCTGTTCGTCGATCCAGGCCCGCAGCTCGGCCAGCAGGATATTGCCGGCATGGCCTTCATCGGCATTGGCGCGGATCATCAGCACGCGCTTGCCGTCGCGGCGGTTGATCGAGTCGATGCGCTGATGCGCCTCGCGCGTGACGAAGTTCGAGATCGGCACGGCGCCGGTCTGGGTGTTCACACGCAGATCGTCGAGCCTTGAAATGTCGCGGTCGCCTTCGGGGAAGCGCACCCGGATATCCACCTCCTCGTCCGCATCGTCGGGGCGGTAGCGCCCGACCAGCGTGCCGGTGGTCACCAGCTGCACCGCTGCGCCCACCTGGGTGACGTCGGCACCGAAGCGGCCGGCCTCTTCGCGATCCACGTCGAGGCGCCATTCGACGCCCGGCAGGGGCAGGGTGTCCTCGATATCGGTCGTGCCCTCCATCGCGTCGATATAGGAACGGATCAGGCGGGCGGCCTGTTCCAGCGCCGCCGCGTCGTCCGAGCGCAGCTCGACCTGGATGTCCTTGCCCACGGGCGGGCCCTGCTGGAAGGGGCGCACTTCGATGATGACGCCGGGAATACCGGTCATGGCTTCGCGAATGCGGCGTTCGATCAGACGGCCATTGGGGCGCTGTCCGAAGGG
Source organism: Maricaulis virginensis (assembly GCF_027922185.1). Taxonomy (NCBI): domain Bacteria; kingdom Pseudomonadati; phylum Pseudomonadota; class Alphaproteobacteria; order Maricaulales; family Maricaulaceae; genus Maricaulis; species Maricaulis virginensis. The sequence goes on from NZ_BSFE01000003.1 coordinate 209,284, forward strand.
TTCGAATTCCACGAAAATGCGGGCCACGCTGTCGGCCGGAGCCGCACCGGTGCCGTCGAAGGGCGACTGGCCCGGCGGTTCGCCGGCGACGGTGTAATAACCCTTGATGCCCTCGATCCCTTCCAGGCGCTGTTCGGCCTCCAGGGCGAGTTCATACTGTTCGGCCGGCGAGAGATTGCCGCGGGCGCGGATGAAGACGTAGAGCTGTTCCGGCTCGGCATCGAGGAAGAACTCGGTCCGCATGCTCGAGGCGCGGGCTCCGAAACTCATCACAATCACCACGACCAGTGCCAGCGCGGCGAGGCTGACGAAGATCGGCCGCTTTACCAGCACCGAGATCATGCGGGCATAGGCACCGGTGAAGCCGGGCAGGGATTCGGGATCGCCTTCCTCGGTCGCGTTGAGGTGGGCGACGGCGGAGGTCTCGTCCATCACACCGCCCTTGCGGCCGAAGACCGAGCCCAGCGTCGGCAGGAAGACCAGCGCCATCACCAGTGCCGAGGTCAGCACGAAGATCAGGGTCAGCGGCAGGAAGGCCATGTACTGTCCCGGGATGGAGTTCCAGAACAGGAAGGGCACGAAGGCCGCCAGCGTGGTGCCGGTCGAGGAGACGATCGGCCAGAACATGCGTTTGCCGGCAGCGGCATAGGCGGCCTTGCGGGTTTCGCCCTCGGCGAGTTTGCGGTCGGCGTATTCGACCACCACGATGGCACCGTCGACCAGCAGGCCCACGGCCAGCACCATGGCGAACATCACCATGAAGTTGACGGTCAGCCCGTAGATGCTCAGCAGCAGGAAGGAGAAGAGAAAGCTCGACGGGATCGCGATGCCGACCAGCAGGGCCGAGCGCACGCCCAGCGCCGCCACGACCAGGATCAGCACCAGCACGATGGCCAGCATGATCGACGAGGTCAGGCTCTGCAGGCTGTCACGCACATAGGTGGACAGGTCGAGGCTGAAATCATGGCGGACGGTTTCCGGCCAGGTTTCGGAAATCTCGTTGGTCAGCGCCCGCACGGCGGCGGCGGTGTCCATGATGTTCTCGCCGGACCGGCGCACGACCTGCAGCGTATAGGCCGGCGCGCCGTTATAGCGCGAGAAGCTGTCGGCATCCTTGAAGGTACGGCGCACCGTGGCGACGTCTTCCAGGGTGACCACCGTGTCGCCCGACCGGGTCAGCGGCAGGCGCAACGCATCCCCGGCATCCTCGAACAGGCCGGGCACCTTCACCTGGAAACGGGCTTCGCCGCTGTCCAGCGAGCCGGCCGCGATCAGCCGGTTGTTCGACTGCACCGCGTTGAACAGCTCGTTATAGGTGACGCCATAGGTCTCCAGCAGGGCCGGGTCGATGACGATCTCCAGCACTTCCTCGCGCAGGCCCTGAACGTCGACCTGCAGGATCTGCGGCAGGGCCTCGATCTCGTCTTCCAGGTCGCGGGCAATGCGGTAGAGCGTGCGCTCGGGCGCCTCGCCATAGACCTGCACGGCGATGGTCGGGGCGAGGGCCGAGTTGAACTCCTGGATCACCGGTTCGCGCACATCCTCGGGATATTCGCGGCGGGCCATGTCGACCGCTTCGCGCACGTCCAGCACGGACTGGTCGGCATCGAAGGGCACGTCGAATTCGGCGATCAGCGTACCGGCGCCCAGAGACGCCGTGCCGTTGAGCTCCTCCAGCCCCTCGATCGAGCGCATCTCGGTCTCGGTGGGCCGCACGATCAGGCGTTCGGCGTCTTCCGGGGAAATGCCGTCCAGCGGCACGACCACGATCACGAAGGGGAAGGGGATGTCCGGATCGGCTTCGCGCGGCAGGCTGACAAAGGACAGAAAGCCCGCGGCAAGGGCGCAGACGAAGATCGCCAGCACCATGCGGGCGCGATTGATCGCGAAGTCGACGACGCCGGTCACCGGGCCGCTCCCTCCCGCGAGACATCGACCTCGACCCCGTCGGCCACGAAGTCCTGTCCCAGCACGATCACCTCGGCGCGGCGCGGCAGGCCGGCGACCCAGACCTGCTCGCCATCATCGCTGAGCAGCTCCACCGGCACGAAGCGGACGCGATTGCCCTCCTCGACGATCCGCACGCCCAGTACACCTTCGGCATTGAGCGCGAGGATGGAGGCCGGGACGCGATGGGCCGGTTCCTCGGGCAGGTCGAGACGGATTTCCGCCGTGATACCTGCGCGGATGGCGTGATCGGGATTGGGCGCTTCCAGTTCGACGCGGAAGGTGCGGGTGGCCGGGTCTGCCCGGCGTTCGACAAAGCGGATCGTGCCGTCGACCGTCTGGCCGGTGACCAGGCGGGCCGAGCCGGCCATGCCGGGTTCCAGCTCGGCGACATGGCGTTCACCGACTTCCGCGACCACCAGGATCGGATCGAGCTGCACCACGGTGCCGCAGGCGTCGCCGGCGCGCAGGAAGTCGCCGACTTCCGCAGCGCGGCCGTCGAAAATCCCGTCGAAGGGCGCTGCGATATTGACGTTGGCCAGCTCTTCGCGCGCGGCGCTCAGGCGGGCCCGGGCGGCGTCGCGTGCGGCTTCGGCGGCGGCAACCTGGTTGGCCGAGCGGTGACCGCGCTCGCTGAGTTCCGCGGCGGCATCGTATTCCAGCTGACGCGCGCGCAGGTCCGCTTCGGCCTGCTGGACCGCAGCCGAGCGCGAGTCGACGTCAAGCCGGCACAGGACGTCACCGGCGGCGACCCTTGTTCCTTCCAGCCGTTGCGCTTCGGCGACCCGGCCGCCGGTTTCCGCGCGCGCGACGACCTCCCGGAAGGCTTCGGTGTGCCCGCGCAGGGACAGGCTGGCCGGGCGCATCCGGGCCTCGACCGTACGCACCACAACCTCGAAACGGTGGCTGGTTTCGGCCTGTTCGGCGTCAGGGGAGGCGGCGCCGCCATTGAGCAGCGTCCCCACAGTGAACAAGAGGACCACGGCGACGAAAATGGCGAGGGCGGCGATATAGGAACGGTTCATGTCACGACCGGCTTGCCCGCGTCAGACCGGCAGGCCTGCTTGCGGAAAACAGTGTTTACTTGCCCCTCTAGATACCTCTGGATGTGCCGCATGACGAGGGTTTTCTCGCGGCGCGAAATGTTCGTCGGGGCCTGTCGCATTCAGGCCACCTGACCGGCGCTCCAGCCGGACGACCAGGCCCACTGGAAGTTGTATCCGCCAAGCCAGCCCGTCACGTCAACCACCTCGCCGATGAAGTACAGGCCGGGTACGCTGCGGGCCTGCAGGGTGCGGCTGTCCAGCCCGTTCGTATCGACCCCGCCCAGCGTGACTTCCGCCGTGCGATAACCTTCCGAGCCGGTCGGGCGCACCGTCCAGGACTCCAGCATAGCGCCGGCTTTCTGCAGTTTCTTGTCGGACTGGTCGGCCATGTTGCCGCGCAGGCCGGCCTCCTCGGCCAGCAGCTGGGCGAGACGTTTGGGCAGATGCTCCGCGAGCACGCTCTGAAGCGCCTGGCGCGGGGTTTCCGTGCGTGCCGCGCGCAGGGTGCCGAACCAGTCGCGGCCGGGCAGGAAGCGGATCACGATGTCGTGACCTTCGCGCCAGAAGGAGGATATCTGCAGGATGGCCGGGCCGCTGAGACCGCGATGGGTGAACAGCATCGCTTCCTCGAAGGCCGTGCCGTTGCAGCGGGCGGAGATGTCGGCCGCGACACCGGACAGCGGTTTGAACCGCGCCAGCGTGTCCGGATCGAAGGTCAGCGGGACCAGGGCCGGGCGTGTCTCGGTGACGGCCAGCCCGTACTGCCGGGCGGCGTCGTAGCCGAAACCGGTCGCGCCCATTTTCGGGATCGATTTGCCGCCCGAGGCGATCACCAGCGACTGGCAGGTCAGGGTGCTGCCGTCCGACAGGTCGAGCCGGAAACCCTCGCCCTCGCGTGTGTGAGAGGTCACCGAGACACCCAGGCGCAGGGTCGCGCCGGCGTCGCGCATATCGCCCGTCAGCCCGTCGACGATCTGCCGGGCCGACTGGTCGCAGAAGAGCTGGCCCAGCGTCTTTTCGTGCCAGGCGATGCCGTGCCGGTCGACCCAGCCGATGAAATCCTGTTGCGTGTAGCGCTTCAGCGCCGATTTCGCGAAGTGCGGATTGGCCGACAGGAAATTGCCCGGCCCGGTGTGCAGATTGGTGAAATTGCAGCGCCCGCCGCCGGAAATGCGGATCTTCTCGCCGGGCGCCTTGCCGTGCTCGATGACGCAGACCGAACGGCCGCGGCGGCCGGCCTCGATCGCGCACATCATGCCGGCAGCCCCGGCGCCGACAATGACGACGTCGTATCGGGTCACGGTCTAGGTTTTCGCAGGGCAGACGCTGTCGAGCCAGTCGGCGAAACCGGCCATGGCGGCGTCGCGTCCGGCCTCGTTGACTGTCTCGTGCCTGTAACCTTCGAGCACCTCAAGGGTGACATGGGTCATCCCCAGGCGCTCCATTCGTGCCCCAAGATGTTGCACGGTCTTGCCGCCCTCGGTCGCCGGATCCAGCGATCCGCCGATCAGGTGGACGGGGAGATCCTTCGGCAGCTTCTCCAGATTGCCGTCATCCTCGGCGAAAGCGACGCCGTCCAGGAAGTCGCGCCAGAGCGAGACGCTGGACGGCCAGCCGCACAGCTCGTCGGCGACATAGGCGTCGACTTCGGCCGGGTCCGAGGACAGCCAGTCGGCATCGGTGCGGCCTTCGGGAAAACGCTTGTTCCAGGCCTTGAAGGTCAGCTTGTCGATCGTGGTGCTGGGCGTGAAGGGGCCGCCCGCCAGCGCCTCGCACCACAGCACGAACCGCATCACGGATTTCAGCCCGCCCAGCGCCATATTGCCGTTCCAGGCGGCAAGACCGGCAAGGCTGTCGGGTTCGCGCAGGGCGTGATTGACCGCGACGACCGATCCCATGGAGTGGCCGAAGACCACCAGCGGCAGGCCGGGCCAGCGGCGTTTGGCCTCCTCCTCGACCGCCTTCACATCGCCCATCACCTTGGTCCAGCCATCCGTGTCGGCAAAGCGGCGCGGGGCGCCGTCCGGTGCGGTGGTGAGGCCGTGGCCGCGATGATCGTGGGCGATGACGTGATAGCCGCGCGATGCGAGATAGTTGGCGAAGCGGGCATAGCGTGCCGCGCGTTCGGCCAGGCCGTGATTGATATGCACGATGCCGCGCGCCGCACCGTCGGCCTCGCGCGTGTAGACACACAGATCGGCGCCGGTCGGGCTGGCGAGCCTTTCAGGCGTGAAGGCGGCGTCGGTCATGCATGCTCCCCCGTATTGGTTGCGAGCCTAGCGCGTTTCTTCCGGTCGCGTCATGGCTATAGTCGCACGAAAACCGCAGAGGGGGACAAGTATGGCGCAGCGCAAGACGGCGATCCTCGCGATCGACCAGGGCACGACGAGCTCCCGCGCAGTGGTGTTTACCGGCACTTATGAGGTGATTGCCGTTGCCCAGCGCGAGTTCCAGCAGATCTATCCCGAGCCCGGCTGGGTCGAGCACGATCCGGAAGTCATCTGGGCGACCGTGCGCGCGACGGCCCGCGAGGCGCTCGCGGCGGCGGATAAAGCCGGTTATGCGGTGGCCGCGATCGGCATCACCAATCAGCGTGAGACCACGCTCGTCTGGGACCGCAAGACCGGCGAGCCGGTGCACAATGCCATCGTCTGGCAGGACCGGCGCACGGCGCAGACCTGTGCCGCGCTGCGCGAGGCGGGGCATGCGGATCGGGTGCGCGAGAAGACCGGCCTGGTGCTGGATCCCTATTTCTCTGCCACCAAGATCGCCTGGATACTCGATCATGCCGACGGCGCCCGGGCGCGGGCCGAGGCGGGCGAGCTGGTCTTCGGCACGGTGGATACCTGGCTGATCTGGCGGCTCACGGGCGGCGCGGTGCACGCGACCGACGCCACCAATGCCAGCCGCACATCCCTGTTCAATATCCGCACGAATGCCTGGGACGAGGCGCTTCTCTCCCTGTTCGGCGTGCCGGCGGCGATGCTGCCGGAGGTGCGCGACAGTGCGGGCGATTTCGGCGTGTCGGAGGCGGCGGTTCTGGGCCGGGCCCTGCCCATCCGCGGTGTCGCCGGGGACCAGCAATCTGCCGCTATCGGCCAGGCCTGTCTGGTGCCCGGCGAGATGAAATCGACCTATGGCACCGGCGCCTTCCTGCTGATCAATACCGGCAGCGACCCCGTGCTGTCGCAGAACCAGCTTCTCACCACCATCGCCTGGCGGATCGGCGGCGAGACCGTCTATGCGCTGGAAGGCTCGATCCTGTCGGCCGGGGCCACCGTGCAGTGGCTGCGCGACGGGCTGGGCCTGATCGCCAAGGCCTCGGAGATCGAGGCGCTGGCGGCGGCGGCCGATCCGGACAGCGGCGTCTGTCTCGTCCCGGCCTTCACCGGGCTGGGCGCACCCTATTGGGACCCGGATGCCCGCGGCGCGATTGTCGGGCTGACCCGCGGGTCAGGCCGGGCCGAGATTGCGCGGGCAGCGCTCGACTCCACTGTCCACCAGACCTGCGATCTGCTCGACGCCATCGCCGCCGACGGTGTTGCGGCAACGCGCTTGCGGGTCGATGGCGGGATGACCGCCAACAACGCCCTGATGCAGCGCCTCGCCGACCTGACCGGGATCGAGGTCGTGCGCCCGGTCCAGTCCGAGGCGACCGCCTGGGGCGCGGCCTTCCTGGCCGGTCTGGGGGCGGGGATTTTTGCCAGCCTGGAAGACGGCCGCCGCCTGTGGGCGCAGGACCGCAGCTTCACGCCGGACATCGCGGCCGGCGCGCGCGATGCCGGCCGGGCCGCCTGGCGCACAGCCGTGGAACGGGTGCGGACGGGGTAGCGGCCGGCGCGGAATTATTTTCCATTCAGGGTTGCTTGAGTATCTTTCTCGCTGCAGAATTGTTGCGTGAGTACGCGTCCGTCCTGTCAGCGGCCCGGGGGAAGCCCCGCGAGGAGACACGCATGCCGTCCCTGTTTTCCCGCCTGTTCGCCACACACCTCGTCAGGGGGTTTTGCCTGGCCGGCCTTCTGGCCATCCCGTCCGCCAGCGCGCAGGACGATCCGCCGCCGCGGGCCGACCAGTATGACGCGCTGTCCGAATTCCTCGCCTGCTCGGGCAATGCCTATGCGCTGTGCTATTATTCCGGGCCGGAAGAGCCCACCCCGCCGGGCCAGAGCGCAACGCCGCCCCTGCCGTGCACGATCGGCGGTCCCGAGCATGCCGACTGCACCTGCTATGCCGTCGACGAGCAGATGCTCGAACCGGGCCTGCGCTATAATTTCGTGCTGATCGGCTCGATCCTCAATCCGGTCGCCCGCGCAGAGACCGAACTGCGCTGCAATGCAGACGGCTCGAACTGCCTCAACATGGCCCATCTGGCCTCGGGCATCTGCAATAATGCCGACGATCCGCATGTCGACGAGTATGAGTTCTGCCAGGAGGCGCCGGTATGCAGCCTGCTGGGCGATCTGGAGACCGGCGAGACGCAGTCGCTCTATCCGCAGAGCGAGGCGACGCTGATCTCCACCTTCTCCTTCTATTCCAGCGAGGTGCACAATTTCGGCTCGCAGGACTGCAGCGAGAACGATATCCGCCTCTATGCCGGCTGCATGACCGCGCCCTGCACCGACGAGGACGGCGACGGCCTCGCCGAGTGCCAGTGCCCGCTCTATGACGGCCCCTACCAGATCGGCCAGGACTCCGAAGGCCTGCAATGCAACATCCTGCCGAACGTCTGGTCCGCCGCCAATAACGAGACCACCCCGCCTCATCTGCCGGGTGCATTGGGTGGGGAATAGGTAGGGTTCTTCTTCTCCCCTCACGGGGAGAAGGTGCCGCGAAGCGGCGGATGAGGGGCGCGCGGCAGCGCCGCGCCATAGAAGAGTCTTTAGCTGGCCGCTCCCGCGGCCGCCCCTCACCCTGCCCTCTCCCCGGTGGGGGAGAGGGGCTTACCCTCCGCTTCCCCCGGACCTGTTCCGGGGCCTAGCGGCGGCGGCCGTTAAGGCTCGGCGCCAGGATGCGTCACCAGCGGCAGGCCCCGGAATGAATCCGGGGGAAGTATGGATTGGGGAGAGGGGGCGGACCCAGGGCTCGCCCCGCTTGCGGGGGAGCTGTCCGCGTAGCGGACTGAGGGGGCGGCGTGAAGCGGCGCAAAGCGCGTCAGCGCGCACCTGCGACTCACCCCCTTCGACCTCACCCGGCCCGAGGCCGGGCTCGGCCACTTCCCCCGCTGACGCAGGGGAAGCCTTGTCCGGTGGCCGGCATTTGCATCCCTGACGCTGTGAAAACCACTCCGCGCTTTTCCCGGCCGGACGCCCGGCCTCGGGCCGGGCGAAGCGCCGGGATCGACGGGAAACGCATCGCTCAAGATGACCCTCGGTCGGTCCCGGATCTGCAGCCTGCCTTCGCAGGCTTTCATCCGGGAAAAATGGAGGGGCGTTGAATAACTTCGCGCCCGCTTTCCCCTTCTCCCCCCACTTTCCCCGGACCCGTTCCGGGGCCTAGCGTCGGTGGCCGTCAAGGCTCGGTGCCAGGATGCATCACGAGCGGCAGACCCCGGAACAGGTCCGGGGGAATTACTATCGGAGGGGGCAATGAGAGCTCCCGCCAATTATTCCGATCTCCTGAAGACGGCGATACCCGTGACTTGTGGGCCAATTTGGGTGAAAACGGGTGCCGTTTCGCCAACAGGTTGAGTCGCGGCGTGCTGATCGCCGCGTTTGTGCTGATATGTCTAGACGTCTTTGGATCGCGGGAATTGTGCTTGGGCTGGTGGTACTGAGTTTCGCTGGCTACACGTCATACAGGTATCAACGCCACAATCTGGACGGCCTGCACAAAACGTCCGATCAGCATTTGGCCGGGCGGGATCATCAGCTCCGGTCCGCCTGTCGAATACTCCCACTAAGCCTCACGATTGAATGTGCTTCGCAGCCAGACATATCCGAGGGCGTCCAGGCAGCAGCCGAGTACGATCTAAAAGCTCAACAAGACATGGCGGCTTGGACGCTAATGATGTTGTGGGTGAGCGTCGCGATGTTGGTCGTTACGGGATTGGGGGTCTGGTATGTCGCTCGCACGCTGGACGCCACTCGTGGCGCGCTTCGGCTGGCCGAAGAGGCCAATGAGGCCGCTATCGCCGCCGTCGAGGCCACCATTGAGCACGGGCATCGACAACTTCGACCTTACCTTTCGGCAATACCGACGAGAGCGGTTTTTGAAGTAACTGGTAGCGGAATACCAATCTCCCAGAAATTCGGGCTGAGAGTCATCATCGAAGTTCACAACACAGGTCAGACACCTGCGTTCCGCAAGCGGTTGCGAGGAAACATCCGCGTCGTTGCCAAAGATGCGATAGCTGGCACGAAAATCCAATTGCCTCCACTTACGGCTTTTGGCCCGCCGACCATGCTGGGTCCAAACCGGGATACTGAGAGTGACAACCTATCCAGGGTGATTGCTGTAGACGACGCCATGCTCAATGGTGAATGTGAAATTCTCGTCTATGGGCAGATTGTGTACGAGAGCGATTATGCGTGCCATTACTCAAACTTTTGCTCGGTAAGTATCAACCTCAAGAAAGCGATTTTGGACGCTCAAGCCATTTCTGAGGCTGGTAAAAAAAGTGCATCGATGCCGCCAGTCCAGCTCGTTGGGCTCGATTTCGGCAACGACGCAATTTAGGGCCATGAGCGCGAGTTCAACTGCCTTCTCTCACGCCTGATCGGCGGGATGCACCAGTCAGAAGAGCTGGGCCTCTCCCCTCGGAGAAAAAGGCGTCTCGAAGCGGCGGATGAGCGGATGTGGCGCGACTGTCCTTCGCCAACCGCGTGCCCCACTACCCACTTCCCCGGACTTGTTCCGGGAAAGCGAGTAGTGATGGAGGCCCCCCTAACCCAGCGCCTTGTCCAGATCGGCGATCATGTCGGCGGCACCCTCCAGCCCCACTGACAAGCGGATCAGCGTGTCGGGCACGCCGGCCTCCTGGCGGGCTTGTGGCGACATGGAGGCGTGGGTCATCAGGGCGGGGATGCAGACGAGGCTTTCCACGCCGCCCAGGGACTGGGCGAGGGTGAAGAGGTCGAGCCGGGAGACGACATCGCGGGCGCTGGCGGCGCTGTCCGAGAGCTGGATCGAGATCAATTGCCCGAACCCGTCCTGCTGGCGCGCGGCGATGTCGTGACCGGGATGGCTGTCGAGGCCGGGATAGTCGACATGGGCGATGCGCATGTCCCGGGCCAGCCAGGTGGCGACGTCCTGTGCGCTCTCGCACTGGGCCTTGGCCCGCAGGGGCAGGGTGCGCAGGCCGCGCAGGGCGAGATAGCTGTCGAAGGCCCCGGCGCCGGTGCCGACACAATTGGCCCACCAGGTGAGGCGCTCGACGCGTTCCGGATCGGCGCAGCACACCACACCGCCCACCATGTCGGAATGGCCGTTGATCAGCTTGGTGATCGACTGGACGGAATAGTCCGCCCCCCAGTCGAGCGGCCGCTGCAGGGCGGGCGACATGACGGTGTTGTCGATGGCCAGTTCGGTGCCGGCATTGCGGGCGAGCTTTGCCAGGGCGCGGATATCGGTGATGCGCAGGCGCGGATTGGACGGGGTCTCGGCCAGGATCAGGGCTGCGTCCTCATTGAGGGCGGCGGAGACGGCGTCGAGATTGGACGTGTCGACATAGACCGGCACCAGGCGGCCGCCCGAGGACCGCGCATCGAGCAGGCGGCGCGTGCCGCCATAGGCGTCGTGCGAGCAGATCACCCGCGCGCCGAAGGGCAGGTCGTGCAGCAAAAGGTCGATCGCCGACATGCCGGACCCGGTGACCACGGCCCCGGCGGCGTTCTCCAGCTCGGCGATGGCATCGGCCAGCAGCGAGCGTCCCGGATTGGCGGTGCGGGCATAGTCATAGGCCGGCTGCACGGCCGGGTCCTCGCGGCGATAGGCGGTCGACAGCGAGATCGGCGGGATGACGGCGTTCCAGCTGCGGTCGGTGTTGAGACCGGCGCGGATGGCCCGTGTGCGGGGATCCTGGCTCATATCAGCTCCGCAGGAAGTCGGTGATGATGCCGGCAATGGCCGTCTCTTCCTTCAGGAAGGCGTCGTGGCCATAGCGCGAATGCAGGGTTTTCAGGCGTCCGTCCGGGGTGCGGCCGGCGGCTTCGGCGATCTGCGAGGCCGGCACCAGCCGGTCTTCCAGCACGGCCAGATAGGTGACCGGGCAGGCGATACCGGCCGGATCCACATCATGGGCGTCCATGGAATAGGACAGGGCGAGGAAGCGCTGCGGCGACACGGTCTGCGCATAGTCGCGGCCGCGGGCTTCCAGATAGCCGGCAATACCGCCCGCATCGCGGCTGTCCGGATCGGGCGCGTAGAAACGCTCTTCCAGCTCGTCCGGCGTGCGATAGGTGGTCATGGCGAGACGGCGGGCAAGGTCGAGCCCGGCGGCGCCGTCGCCCAGGCGCAGGGCGAGTTCCACGGTCTCGCGCTGGATCGAGCGCCAGGCCTGCGCCATGGCGCAGGGACGATGGGCGCCGGAAATCACCAGCAGCTTGCCGACCCGTGCCGGTGCCAGTGCGGCCAGGGCGAGGCCGATCATGCCGCCATAGGAGGAGCCGATAATGTCGAACCGCTCGATCCCGGCCGCGTCGGCCAGGGCGAGGATGGCGCGGGCCTGGTCCTGGGTGGTGGGGAAGGGGGACAGTTCCTCGCCGATGAAGTCGAAGGAGAGGATGCGGCGGCGGCCGGTGTCGATGGCGCGGGCCGGTCCGGCCTGGGCGGCCCACCAGCCGGGCTCGCTCTCATGATCGGTGACATTGCGGCCCGAGGAGATACCGCCCAGCACGACGACCGCCGGGGCCTCGTCCGGACCGGTGATCCGGCCGGTCACGCGCACCGGCGAGCCATTGCCGGCCAGGGCGATCGTGGTGATGTCACGACATCGGGTGGAGGGGATGCATTCCAGGGTCACGGCCATCATACCTCTCCGGCTTCGACGAGATCGCGAATGTCGGCCAGCACGGCGCCGGCCGTGGGGGAACGGCCGGCGCCCTTGCCGTGAAGCACGACCTTCAGGCCGCTTTCACAGACGATCTCGACAGTATTCTCTTCGTTTTCCGGACGGGCCAGCGGGTGGTCTTCCGGCAGGGCGGTGAGGCTGACCCGGGCGTCGATCGTGCCGTCTTCCAGACGGGTCAGTTCGGCCAGCTGGCGATAGCGCAGACCGTTTTCGCGGGCGCCGCACACCTGGCCGGGATCGAGCGAGAGCAGGCTTTGCGCCGGAATGCTGGCGGCGTCCGGGGCGAAGGCAAAGGCCTTGCGGGCGATCAGGGCCAGCTTGGCCGCCGCGTCCAGCCCGTCGATATCGGCAGACGGGTCGGCCTCGGCAAAACCGGCGGCCTGGGCGGCGGCGATGGCCTCGTCAAAACCCGTGCCCTGTTCCAGCAGGCCCAGGACGAAATTCGAGGTGCCGTTGAGAACGCCGCGCACCCGCGCGATACGCTCGCCGGCCGAGGTGAGGCGGATGACGGTTTCCAGCACCGGCACGCCGCCGCCGACGGCGGCGGAATAGACAAAGCGCGTGCCCTTGCGGCGGGCGCGCACTTCCAGATCCGGGCGGCGGGCGATCACGGCCTTGTTGGCGGAGACGACATGGATGCCGCGCTCGACCGCCAGTTCCAGCGCCTTTTCGGCGGCCGGACAATCCGGCAGGCCGTCGATCACCAGGTCCGGCCCGGTGTCGAACGCGTCGCGGATATCGGTCAGCCAGGCGGTGCGGCCATCCTTGCCGGGGCGCGGGCGGCGCGTCACCACAGCAGACACCTCGACGGCTCCGGACATCTCTGCCAGCCCGTCCAGAACACCGGAATTCACCGTGCCGCAACCCAGCAGCACCGCCCGCAGGCGGGTGCGGAGGGGGCGGACATTGCGCGAGGGAAGCTCGAAGTCGAGGGCCGCAAGTTGCGTCATGTCGTTTTCCATATGCGCGGAAAAGAACGAACGCCGATTTGCGGAACGAAGGGGGTGGCGACAGGTCGCTTTGATGCCTTCGGTCGCTCCGCTTTAGCCGTACTTATTCCGCGCCCGCAAGCTGAACATCAAATCGGCGCGTCTTCACGTATAAAGATATGTTTATGTGTGTCAAGCGGTGTGTGCGGGGTGTCTTTCCTCCCCATGGAATGGGGAGGGGGACCCGCGAAGCGGGGGAGGGGCGCCGCGGTACGCGGCGGTGTGCTTGAGGCAGGCTCCACCGTCTTCCGGCGCTGGCGCGCCGGCCCCTTCGACCCGCGGCTAACGCCGCGGCCCACTTCCCCATGAAATGGGGAAGAAAGGCGGGCTGTGGCCTACGCCCCCAGCTTCGCGAGCAGCGCCTGCGCTGCTGCGGGATTGCGCACCTTTGCGCCGGCGATGAAATAGGCGAAGACGTCGCCGCCCCTGGCCCAGGCGCGGGTCTGGCCGGCGATGCTGTCGAGTTCTTCCGGGGAGAGGCCCGTGGGTTCGTCCTCGCGGCTCGACATCAGGCGGGCATATCTGAAGTCCGCCGTGTCCTGGTCGATGCGCGGCCAGCCGGGGGCCTCGTCATCATGGGCATAGACGATGGCGGCGCCGTATTTGCGGGCGAGATCGTAGAATTCCTCGGTGTCGAAGGTGGGGCTGCGCACTTCCAGCGCGTGGCGCAGGCGGATGCCGTCCTTCTCCTGCGGCAGGCGTTTCAGGAAGCCTTCGAAGTCTTCCGGATCGAATGTCTTGGTCGCCATGAACTGCCAGTTGATCGGGCCCAGCTTGTCGCCCAGCGCCGTCAGCCCCTGGTCGAGAAAGCGTTCGATGCTCTCGCCGCCCTCGGAGAGGCGTTTGCGATTGGTGCAGAAGCGGCTGGCCTTGACCGCGAAGACGAAATCCTCGGGCGTCTCGTCGCGCCATTTCATCCAGGTGTCCGGCTTGAAACCGGAATAATAGGTGCCGTTGATCTCCAGCGAGTTCATCTGGCGCGAGGCGTATTCCAGCTCGCGCTTCTGGCTCAGCTTTTCCGGATAGAAGACGCCGCCGCGCCAGGGCGCATAGGTCCAGCCGCCGATCCCGGCCCTGATGGTTCCCGTCATGGCGTGCTCGCTCCCCGTCGCTGCCAGTCCTGACCTGTATGGTCCGACCTATATAGGGGCGCGAGGGCGCGTCTGCTAAGTCGCGACGAAGGCCTTTTCGACAACAAAGTCGGCCGGCGCAGCGTTGGAGCCTTCGATGAAGCCGCGGTCGAGGCAGATCTGCCTGGTGTCTTTCAGGAGGCCTTCGGAACCGCAGATCATCACGCGGTCGACCGCCGGGTCGAGCGGCGGGACGTTGAGGTGGCCGAACAGTTCGCCGCTCTCGATGAGATCGGTGACGCGGCCCTTCACCGGGCTGTCCTCGCGCGTGGTCGAGGCGAAGTGGACCAGTTTCTCCTGCGCCATCTCGCCGATCAGCTCGTCGGACTTCACGGCCTCGACCAGCGCGTTGCCATAGGTCAGCTCGGCGCTTTCGCGGCAGGTGTGGGTGAGGATGACCTGGTCGAATTTCTCATAGGTCTCCGGATCGCGGATCAGGCTGGCAAACGGCGCGATGCCGGTGCCGGTGGAGATCATGTAGAGCCGCTTGCCGGGCTTGAGCGCATCGAGCACCAGCGTGCCCGTCGGCTTCCTGCCCAGCAGGACCTGGTCGCCCGGCTGGATGTGCTGCAGGCGCGAGGTGAGCGGACCGTCGGCGACCTTGATCGAATAGAAGTCCAGCGCCTCGTCCCAGAACGGGCTGGCGATGGAATAGGCGCGCAGCAGCGGTTTGCCGTCTTCCTTGGGCAGGCCGATCATGACGAATTCGCCCGAGCGGAAGCGGAAAGCGTCCGGCCGCGTGATGCGGAACCAGAACAGCCGGTCGGTATAGTGCTTCACCTCGAGCACGGTCTCGATCGTATAGGGGCCCGGCTTGGCGCTGATCGCGTTCTTCACGCGGGCGGTCGAGGTCATCGTCATGTCGTTCATCGTCGTCTCTTCTACCTTGGCGGCCCGGGATCAGGCCGTGGCCCGCGGCGCTTCGCTATCGGCCCAGGGCGGGACGGGCAAGCCCCGGCTGGACAGGAATTCCGGATTGAACAGCTTGCCGGCATACCGGGATCCGGCATCGCACAGCATCGTTACGATCGTCTTGCCGGGACCCAGCTCGCGGGCGAGGCGGATGGCTCCGGCGATATTGATGCCGGCCGAACCGCCCAGCGACAGGCCCTCGGTCTTCACCAGTTCGAACAGGATGGGCAGCATTTCCGCATCCTCGATGCGAAAGATGTGATCGACATCCAGGCCTTCAAGATTGCCGGTGATGCGGTTGACGCCGATCCCCTCGGTGATCGAGGAGCCTTCCCCCTTCAGCTCGCCCTTCGTGTAGTAATTATAGAGCGCCGCGCCGGCGGGGTCGGCGGCACCGATGGCAATGTCCGGCCTGTTGGCGCGCAGGCTGGCCGCGACGCCGGCGAGCGTGCCGCCGGAACCGACCGCGCAGATGAAGCCGTCGATCTTGCCGCCGGTCTGCTGCCAGATTTCCGGACCCGTGGTCTTCTCGTGGGCGCGCCGGTTGGCGAGATTGTCGAACTGGTTGGCCCAGATCGCGCCATGGGGCTGACTCTCGTTCAGCTCTTCGGCGAGGCGGCGCGAATAGTGCACAAAGTGGTTGGGGCTGGAGAAGGGCGCGGCATCCACCTCGATCAGCCGCGCGCCGTGCGAGCGGATGACCTGTTTCTTCTCTTCCGACTGGGTGCGCGGCATGACGATGATGACGTCATAGCCCAGCGCGCCGCCGACCAGGGCGAGCCCGATCCCGGTATTGCCGGCCGTGCCTTCCACGATCGTGCCGCCGGGTTTCAGCGAGCCGTCGGCCTCGGCCTCGCGCACGATGTTCAGCGCGGCGCGGTCCTTCACGGAACCGCCCGGATTGAGGAATTCGGCCTTGCCGAGGATCTCGCAGCCGGTGGCCTTCGACGGGCCGTCCAGCCGGATCAGCGGCGTATTGCCGATCAGGTCGAGCACATGTGACACGCGGGTGTGTCCTTCCAGGTTTGTGTGTCCAGCCTATTCCGCCGCGATACGCTCGGCGGGGGCATGGATGCCGCATTCGGTCTTGTCGCGTCCGCGCCAGCGGCCGGAGCGCACATCGCCGTCATCCTCGACCGGGGCGGTGCACGGCCAGCAGCCGATGGATGCATACCCCATATCGCTCAAGGGATGTCGCGGCAAATCGAAGCGCTTGAAATAGGCGTTCACACGTTCGGCATCCCAGGCCGCCAGCGGGTTGACCCGGATGCGGCCATCGATGCGCTCGACGACGGGCAGGGCCAGGCGTTCGCCGCCATGGAAGCGCTTGCGGCCGGTGATCAGCGCGTCGTAGTCGCCGATGGCGCGCGCCAGCGGACGCACCTTGCGCAGGGCGCAGCAGGCATCGGGATTGCGCTGCCAGAGACGGTCATCGCCATCCTCGGCAGCGGCCTCGGCGCTGTCGGGTGCCAGCACGCGGATATTGGTCAGGCCCAGCTGTTCGCTCAGCGCGCGCTGATACTGTTCGGTCTGGGCGAAGAGGCGGCCGGTGTCGAGAAAGACGACCGGCGTGTCCGGGGCGATCTGGGCGATCATGTGCAGGCCGACCGCGGCTTCCGCGCCGAAGGAGGAGAGCATGGCGATCCTGCCGGTCCACTCATTGCGGATCGCGTCGTCCAGGATCTCCATCGCATCGAGACCGCGATAGCGGGCATTCAGGGCGGCCAGATCGTCACCGGCGGGCGCGGCCTGGCGGTGGCGGAAGACCGGGGTGCGCTTGTCCTGGGCGGGCTGATAGGCGTGGGTGAAGCGCGCGCGGGCGCGGGCCCAGTCATCGTCCAGATTGTCATTGTCCGGGGCGACATCGTCAAAGCCGACGCGCTTGAGATGCATGGCCTGGTCGGGGATCAGATCGCCCACGGCGCGCAGCTTGCCGGCAAAGCCGGCGCGTTCGCGCAGAAGGGCCGCAAGCGAGAAGCCGCGCCCGTCCTTGAAGCTGGCAAAACGGATATCGACCTGCACCGCGCCGCGCGCCCGTTCGGCGGCCTCGCGCCAGTCGGTCTCGCCGGGGATTTCCACCACCGCGCCGCCACCGGCTTCCATCTGGGCCTCGACGCGCTTGCGGGATTGCGGATTGCGCTCAAGCTGCAACATAGATCGACTCCTTGAACGCATCGGCACCGACGCGCCGCAGCGTGTCGATAAAGCGTTCGTTTTCGTCCCTGATTTCCAGATAGGTTTTCAGCACCCGCACGATTGCGCCGGGTACGTCTTCGCCTGCCAGACCCTTGCCGACAATGCCACCGATTGACGCATCATTGCCGAAGGCGCCGCCCAGCGTGATCTGGTAGAATTCCTCGCCCCGCTTGTCGACGCCGAGCACGCCGATATGGGCGACATGGTGGTGTCCGCAGGCATTGATGCAGCCATCGATCTTGATCGTCACATCGCCGACGGGTTCGGCCAGGCCTTCCGCCTCCACCAGGCTGGAGATCGCCTGGGCGACCGGGATGGAGCGGGCATTGGCCAGGCTGCAATAATCCAGCCCCGGGCAGGAGACGATATCCGTCGCCAGGCCGGCATTGGCGGTGGCGAGACCGGCAGCAACGAGCGCGTCCCAGACGGTTTCCAGATCCTCGTTGCGTACATGCGGCAGGACCAGATTCTGGTCCGGCGTGGCGCGGGCCTCGTCGAACCCGTAGCGCTCGGCCAGGTCGGCGACGATGTCCAGCTGGTCGTCGGTGATGTCGCCCGGCGTGCCGCCGACCGGCTTCAGCGAGATGACGACCGAGGACAGGCCCTCGACCTGGTGGGCGCGGCGATTGCGGCGCAGCCAGCCGGCGAAACCGGGCTTGCCGGAAACCGGAACCGGCTGCGCCTTCGACACGGAGGGACGGTCGAAGAAGGCGCGGATGCGGGCGATCTCGGCGGCGGGCAGTTCCAGCTCGCCCTCGCGGATCTCGGCCCATTCCTCTTCGGTCTGGCGGCCGAATTCCTCGGCGCCCAGCGCCTCGACCAGGATCTTGATCCGGGCCTTGTAGAGATTGTCGCGGCGGCCGTGCTGATTGTACACGCGCAGGATGGCGGTGAGGTAGGACAGGAGGTCACGCGGCTCCAGGAAGTCGCGAATCTTCTGCGCCAGGCGCGGCGTGCGGCCCTGGCCGCCACCGACCCAGACCTCGAACCCGGTCTCGCCGGCTTCGTTCTTCACGATCTGCAGGCCGATATCGTGCACCCGGATGCCGGCCCGGTCGTCGCGGGCGCCATTGACGGCGATCTTGAACTTGCGGGGCAGGAAGGTGAATTCCGGGTGGAAGGTCGACCATTGGCGGATGATCTCGGCCCAGGGACGGCTGTCCTCGATCTCGTCGGCTGCGGCCCCGGCAAAGGGATCGGCGGTGACATTGCGGATGCAGTTACCCGAGGTCTGGATGGCGTGCATCTCGACCTTGGCGAGATGATCGAGAATGTCCGGCACATCCACCAGCGCCGGCCAGTTGAACTGGATATTGGTGCGCGTGGTGAAGTGGCCATAGCCGCGGTCATAGCGCCGGGCGATATGGGCCAGGGTGCGCAATTGCGGGCCGTTCAGCGTGCCGTAGGGAATGGCCACCCGCAGCATGTAGGCGTGCAGCTGCAGATAGACGCCATTCATCAGGCGCAGCGGCTTGAACTGGTCTTCCGTCAGCCGGCCGTCGAGGCGGCGTGCGACCTGGTCGCGGAATTCCTCGATCCGTTCGCGCACCAGGGCATGGTCGTAGGCGTCGTACTTGTACATGGGATCAGGCGGGCTCGTGGGTGGAACCGGTCGTCGGGCCGGTCAGGCGGATCGCCTCGCGGCGCCATTTCTGGCCGCCGGGGCGCTCGTCCTCGATGTCGATGAGATAGGGGCCGACCGCGATGCCGAACTCCGCCTCGGCCTGGGCCAGGCGGGCCTCGGCAGCGTCGCCGTCCAGATGTTCGGCCTCGTCCAGACGGCTGGACCATTGCCCCTCGGCCGTGCGGTAGATCACGCGGCCGTCGGTCAGGCGGTTTGCGGTGATCGCTTTCATGCGTAGTTCTCCAGGGAGGCTTGAGCCGCAGCCTGGGCCGCGGCCGTGCCGGCGCTTTCGCCGACGATGATGACGGTGGGACCGGCAATGCCTTCGCGCTCGACCAGTGCGGCGAGGCCGCCCAGCGTGCCGAAGACGCGGCGTTCGGTGTCGTGCGTGCCGTTCTCGATCAGGGCGACGGGCGTGGACGGTGCCCGGCCGGCGGCGATCATCTTGCGTTCGATCTCCGGCGCAGCGCCGACGCCCATATAGAAGACGGCAGTGGAATTGGGCGCCGAGAGGGCGCGGTAGTCGGCGTCGGGCCCGTCCTTCTTCACCACGCCCGAGGCGAAGGTGACGGACTGGGCATGATCGCGATGGGTCAGCGGCACGCCGGCCGAGGCGGCGCAGGCCATGGCGGCGGTGATGCCGGGCGTGACTTCAGCGGCGATACCGGCGGCGCGCACCACGTCGAGCTCCTCTCCGCCGCGGCCGAAAATGAAGGGATCGCCGCCCTTGAGGCGCACGACGCGCTGGCCCTTGCGGGCCTCGCGCACCAGGATTTCGCCGATCTCGTCCTGCGGTACAGGGTGATGGCCCTTGGTCTTGCCGACATCGATGCGCAGCGCGTCGCGGCGCGCCAGCGCCATCACGCCCTCGGAGACCAGGCGGTCGTGCACGATGACATCGGCTTCGCGCAAGAGGCGGGCAGCCTTGAGGGTGAGAAGATCGGGATCGCCGGGACCGGCGCCGACCAGGTGGACGATGCCGCGGCGTTCCGCGCGTTCACCGTTCAGCTCGCGCAGCATTTCGCGGCGGGCACCGGCCTTGTCGCCCGAGAGCGCCAGATCGCGGGCCTTGCCGCGCAGGGCGCGTTCCCAGAAGGCGCGGCGGTCGTCGAATTTCGTCAGCACCGACTTCACCGTGCCGCGCAGCTCGCGGGCCAGATCGGCCAGCGTGCCGATGCGCGCGGGCAGGGCCTGTTCCACCGCAGCGCGGATATCCACCGAAAGGACCGGCGCCGCACCGCCCGACGCGATCGCGACGACAATGCCGTCCCGGTCGACAATGGCGGGAGTCTGGAAATCGGAGGCCGACGGGCTGTCGACAATATTGACCGGAATGCCCAGACGGCGGCCGGTGCGGGCCAGCGCGTCGACGGGGATACCGTCGCCGCCGGCGATGAAGAGCAAAGTCGCGCCACGAAGGTCCCGCCGCGTCGGCATGCGGCGTTCGATCCGCGCATATTGGGCGATATCCGCGGGAACAGGATCGTCCGTGTTTCCGGTGAACCACAGCAACCGGGCAGGGGAGGCAGCGAACAGGCGGACCTTCGGTTCGGCCATCGGTCCACGTCCGACGACGATCACCGTGCGCCCATCTAGGGGAATGGAGGCTGGAAAGACCTGCATGTTCACTCATCCGATCCTGCGCCTTCGTGGCGCGACGAGTGCAATATTTCTATTCGATGACCCGGTTTCAAACGACGTTTCTTGGCATTTCAGATTAGAAAAACTAAACTGAAGCCATGGCCCGATCCTCCCGCCTTCCCCCGCTCAATGCGCTGCGTGCCTTCGAGGCTGCCGCGCGCCTGGAAAGTTTCGCCCGTGCCGCCGACGAGCTGGCCGTGACGCCGGGGGCAATTTCCCAGCAGATCCGCTCGCTGGAGGAGCATGTCGGGACCCCGCTTTTCGTGCGCGAGGGGCGGGGGCTGTCCCTCACCGAGGCCGGGCGCGCGGCGGCCAATGTCGCCTCTGATGCCTTCGAGACGCTGGAGCGCGCCGTGTCGCTGATGCGCCAGCCCGCACAGCGCCGCGCGCTGACGGTTTCAGTCGCGCCCTCCTTTGCCGGCAAGTGGCTGGCGCCGCGCCTGCACCGGTTCCAGGAGACCCAGCCGGGCGTGGAAGTGTGGATCGCGGCAACCTCGGAACGGGTCGACCTGTCGGCCGGGGCCGCCGATCTGGGCATACGCTACGGGCCGGGCGGCGACATGACGCTGAACGAGGAAACCCTCCTGCCCGAGGAAGTGCTGCCGGTATGCTCGCCGGATCTGCTGCGCGACGGGCCGCGCCTGGCAACGCCGCGCGATCTGGACGGTCACACCCTGCTGCACGACGCCTCGCCGGAAAGCGAGGTCGATGGCGCCGACTGGCCGTCCTGGCTGAAAGCGCGCAATATCCGCGGGGTCGATACGGCGGGCGGGGTGCGCTTCAACCAGTCCGCCCTGGTGATCGATGCCGCCGTGGCCGGCCGCGGCGTGGCCCTGGCCAAACGCGCGCTCGCCCAGAACGACCTGGCCTCCGGCCGCCTGGTCGCCCTCTTCGCCGACGGCACTTCACCCGTGCGCTCCGCCTACCACATCGTCACGGCCCGCAACCGCCCGCTGAGCCCGGATGCCGAGGCCTTCATCGCCTGGCTGAGAGGCGAAGCCCGGGTGCACGAGCACTCGGTGGATGAGTTGTAGGGTTTCTTCGAAGGCCGGTGTCTTCCCCCTCTCCCTCGATCCCTCTCCCAGGGGAGAGGGAGGTTTGAGCGTGTTGCAGTGTATGGTGAGCACTCGCGACCGGGCGTGACCGCACTCACGCCCTGCAACTCACTCTCATAAACAAACAAACCCGTTCAAATCCGCTGTGATGCAAGGGGAATTCGCTTGACCGGCGCGGTCGTGACCATGTGAGAATGAGCGCAACAAAGTGGCCGGCAAGGACCACATGCGCCAACAGGTTACGGGCGGTATCGCCCGGGGTGAGGAGAATGCAACCGACCGATACGCGCGATCCCGACTATTTTCACAAGGTCGTGGATTGCCAGTGGGCCTGTCCGGCACATACGCCGGTGCCCGAATACATCCGTCTGATCGCCCAGGGTGACTTCACCGGGGCCTATCTCGTCAATCGCCGCTCCAACGTGTTTCCCGGCATTCTGGGCCGGGTGTGCGACCGGCCCTGCGAGCCGGCCTGCCGGCGCGGCCGGGTGGAGGAGGAACCGGTGGCGATCTGCCGGCTCAAGCGCGTCGCCGCGGATCATCGCGACGAGGTGAGCCATCTCCTGCCGCAAAAGCCGGACAAGACGAACGGCAAGAAGATCGCCCTGATCGGCGCAGGCCCGGCCTCGCTGACCGTGGCCAATGATCTCGCCCCGCTGGGTTATGAATGCACGATCTTCGAGGCGCATCACCGGCCCGGCGGGCTGATGATCGCCAATATCCCCGCCTTCCGCCTGCCGGAAGAAGTGCTGGACGAGGAGATCGGCTACATCCTGAACATGGGTGTCGAGCTGAAGCTGAACAGCCGGGTGGAAAGCCTCGCCGCGCTGATGGAAGGCGGCTATGACGCGGTCTTCGTCGGCTCCGGCGCGCCCAAGGGCAAGGATTTGCAGATCGAGGGCCGCGAAGAGGCCGATGCCAATATCCATATCGGTATCGACTGGCTGGAAAGCGTCGCCTTCGATCATATCGACAAGATCGGCAAGCGCGTCCTGATCATCGGTGTCGGCAATACCGCGATGGATTGCTGCCGCACCTCGCTGCGCCTCGGCGCGGAGGATGTGAAGGTGATGGCCCGCAAGCCGCGGCAATTCTTCAAGGCCTCCCCCTGGGAGCTGGAGGATGCCGAGGACGAGAATGTCGAGATCGTCGTCAATCATTCCCCCAAGCGCTTCGTCGTCGAGAACGGCAAGCTGACGGGTATGGAATTCGAGCTGATGGAGTATGAGCTCGACGATGACGGCAATATCACCGAGACGCGCAAGGCGGGCACCAAGGTGATCCCCTGCGACGACGTGATCCTCGCCATCGGCCAGGAAAACGCCTTCCCCTGGATCGAGCGCGATCTGGGTATCGAGTTCGACAAGTGGGGCGTGCCGGTGGTCGACGAGACGACGCACCAGTCGACCCTGCCGGGTGTCTTCTTCGGCGGTGACAGCGCCTTTGGCCCGAAGAATATCATCTGGGCGGTCGAGCATGGCCATCAGGCCGCCATCTCCATCCACAAGCACTGCCAGGACGAGGCGATCACCGAGCGCATGCCGCGCGGGGTGAATCTCCAGTCCGCCAAGATGGGCGTGAACGAGTGGATGTATTCCAACGCCTATACCGGCGCCCATCGCCGCGACATGCCGCTGGTCGAGCTGAAGCAGCGCCTGTCCAACCGCAAGACCGAGGTCGAGCTGGGCTTTGACGCCGAGCGGATCGCGACCGAGGTGCAGCGCTGTCTGAACTGCGACGTGCAGACCGTGTTCGAGGCGCCCTTGTGCAAGGAGTGCGATGCCTGCCTGGACATCTGTCCGGTCGACTGCCTGTCGATCCTGCCCAATGGCGAGGAAGAGGCCCTGCGCCAGGGGATGAAAGTGCCGGCGGCCAACAAGGACCAGGCGCTCTATGTCTCCGAGCCGCTGAAGGATACCGGCCGGGTGATGGTGAAGGACGAAAATCTCTGCCTGCACTGCGGCCTGTGTGCCGAACGCTGCCCCACCGCCGCGTGGGACATGCAGGATGCGGATATTTTCATTCCGCATGTCGACAATGAAGCCGGAAAGGTGGCGGCGGAATGAAGGACGTCGTGGAAACGCCGGGCGAAGTGCGTGTGAACGACTTCGTGATCAAGATCGGCAATGTGAACGGCACCGGTTCGGCTTCGGCCAACGGGCTGCTGATGAAGGCGATCTTCCGCATGGGCGTGCCCGTGGTCGGCAAGAACCTCTTCCCGTCCAACATCCAGGGTCTGCCGACCTGGTATGAGATCCGCATCACCAGGGACAGCTATTTCGCGCGCTCGGGCACGGCGGATTTCGTCGTCGCGATGAATGCGGAAACCTATGCGCGCGACCTTGCCGAGGTCTCGCCGGGCGGCTTCCTGCTGTACGATTCGACCTGGCCGCGCCCGGACCTGCACGGCCGCAGCGACATCACCGCCATCGGCGTTCCGCTGGCGCGGATGTGCAACGAGCAGTTCGACAATGCGCGCACCCGCGTGCTGATGAAGAACATGGCCTATGTCGGCGCCGTGGCGGGGCTGACCGGGATCGATGTCGAGGTGATCCGCGGCCTGGTGACCGAGATGTTCGGCACCAAGGCGCATCTCATCGATGCCAACATGAAAGCCATCGAGCTGGGGCTGAACTATGTGCGCGAGCACTATCCCGACCCGCTGCCGCTGCGCGTGGAGCCGATGGACGGGACCGCCGGGCATATCCTGATCGACGGCAATACCGCCGCCGCGCTGGGCTGTGTCTATGCCGGGGCGACCTTCGGCGCCTGGTATCCGATCACGCCCTCGACCTCGCTGATGGACGGGTTCAAGTCGTTCTGCGAGAAATTCCGCGTCGACAGGGATACCGGCGAGAAGAGGTTCTGCATCATCCAGGCCGAGGACGAGCTGGCCTCGATCGGCATGGCGATCGGTGCCGGCTGGAATGGCGCGCGGGCCTTCACCCCCACCTCCGGGCCGGGCATCTCGCTGATGAGCGAGTTCATCGGCTTTGCCTATTATGGCGAGGTGCCGGTGGTGCTGTTCGACGTGCAGCGGGCGGGGCCGTCGACCGGCCTGCCGACGCGCACCCAGCAATGCGATCTCACCCTGGCGGCCTATGCCAGCCATGGCGATACCAAGCATATCCTCCTCTTCCCCGCCAATCCGAAGGAATGCTTCGAGATGGCGGTGCAGTCCTTCGATCTGGCCGAGCGTTTCCAGACGCCGGTCTTCTTCATGACCGACCTGGATATCGGCATGAATGACTGGATGATCCCGGAACTCACCTGGGATGACAGCTACCGGCCCGATCGCGGCAAGGTGCTCGGCAAGGACGAGCTCGAGGCGATCGAGAAATTCTACCGCTATGAGGACCGCGACGGCGATGCCATTCCCTACCGCACCCTGCCGGGCGTGCATCCCAAAGGCGCCTATTTCACCCGCGGTTCCGGGCATAA
The DNA here is from genome assembly GCF_027922185.1 of Maricaulis virginensis. Classification (NCBI taxonomy): domain Bacteria; kingdom Pseudomonadati; phylum Pseudomonadota; class Alphaproteobacteria; order Maricaulales; family Maricaulaceae; genus Maricaulis; species Maricaulis virginensis. Next base: position 234,272 of record NZ_BSFE01000003.1, read on the forward strand.
CTGGAAGGGCGGCTATACCGAGGATTCGGACGAGTACAAGGAGGTGCTCGACCGGCTGACGCAGAAGTGGAAGAACGCCGCGGCCGCCGTGCCGGCGCCGGTCGTCATCAAGTGCGGCAGGCCCGCGCGCCGGGCGATTGTCTCGGTCGGCGGCTGTGACGGCGCGGTGCGCGAAGCGATGGACCGGATGGCCGCCGACGGTGTGCACCTGGACTATCTGCGGGTTCGCGGCTTCCCCTTCAGCCAGGAGGTCGACGACTTCATCGCCGCCTATGACGAGGTGTTCGTCGTCGAACAGAACCGCGATGCGCAATTGCGCACCCTGCTGATCAACGAGACCTCGGCCGACAAGACGCGCCTCATTCCGGTGCTCGACTATGCCGGCATGGCCGCCAATCCGAAATTCATTGTCGAGGGCATTACCGCCCACCTGGAAACCGTGGGAGACGCCGCATGACCTCCATGCCGAAACCCTTCATCGACAAGCACCTGCCCAAGAACAGGCTGGGCCTGTCGGTGCGCAACTATGAAGGCGTGATGTCGACCCTGTGCGCCGGTTGCGGCCACGACTCGGTCACAGCCGCGCTGGTGCAGGCTTTCTGGGAGCTGGACCTGGCGCCGGAAAGCGCCGCGAAAGTCTCCGGCATCGGCTGTTCGTCCAAGACGACCGCCTATTTCATGGGCCAGTCGCACGGCATCAATTGCGTGCACGGGCGCATGCCCTCGGTGGCGACCGGCGCCAATGCCGTGAACGGCAAGCTGCACTATATCGGCATCTCCGGTGACGGGGACTCACTGTCGATCGGCTTCGGCCAGTTCGCCCACGCGATCCGCCGCAATCTCAACATGCTCTACGTACTGGAAAACAACGGCGTGTACGGGCTGACCAAGGGCCAGTTCTCGGCCTCGGCCGATTATGGCTCGAAGTCGAAGAAGGGCGTGCCGAACGAGCAGACGCCGATCGATCCCTGCGTGCAGGCCCTGACCCTGGGTGCCGGTTTCGTGGCGCGCGCCTTTTCCGGCGACAAGTCGCAGCTGGTGCCGCTGATCAAGGCCGGTCTGATGCACAAGGGCTTCGCCCTGATCGACGTGATCTCGCCCTGCGTGACCTTCAACGACCATGCCGGCTCGACCAAGAGCTATGCCCATACCTACAAATACTATCACCCGCTGGTGCACACGGATTTCGTGGCCCATGCCGAGGAGATCACCGGCGAGTATGCCGATGACGGTGCGATGCGGGTGACCATGCATGATGGCGGCGAGCTGCGGCTGCGCAAGACGGACAGCGATTATGATCCGCGCGACCGCGCCCAGGCGATCGAGACGCTGATGCTCGGCGGCAGCGATGGCGAGATCCGCACCGGCCTGCTGTACCTCAACGAGGACATGGCTGACATGCATGCCGCCAACCGGCTGCCCGAGGCACCGCTCAACACGCTGCCCTACGACCAGCTGAACCCGGGCGCGGGTGCACTGGCCGCCCTGCAGAAGCGCTACCGCTGAGTAGTGTCAGCCGGTGGCGGACAGATGGTCGGCCGGCGTGATGCGCAGCCGGTCCGATCCGTCGGGCGCGGACAGGCTGGCATGGATGAAGCAGCCGCCCGCCCCGTCGCGCAGCGGCACATAGTGCAGCGTCACGGTCTCGCCCTTCGGGGCCGTCCAAGGTGCCGTCGCGGCGAGGACCCGGCCTTCGCAAAGCCCGGCCTCGTGGAGCGCGGCCGCGTGTGCGCAGAGTTCGGCGAGCCTGTCATCATCCGTCAGATCGAGGCAGCCGGTTCCGAGATAGGTCTCGCGCATGGACATGCTCGCGGCCTCGACGGGAAAGCGGCCGTCGGCGGGAAGGGCACGCGCGACGAAACAGGCAAACGGGCTGAACCGCACCAGCGCCAGCAGGTCGTCGAACGGGCTGCGCGTACGCGGATCCTCGCTCAGGCGTTCCAGCGCCGCCACGATATCGTCGGGCGGCGTGACACTGCCGGCCTCAAGTCTCGATACATAGGTCTGGCTCACCCCGATGAGTTGAGCCAGGGCGACCTGCTTCAAGTGCAGCCTTTGCCGCACGGTGCGAACGCGTGATGCCCAGTCCATTCCCGCTGTCACTTCCAGTCCCCAAGGTGAATCCGGTCTTAGGGAAGCGCGCCGCGGGACGGCACTCATATTTGATGAACTTTGCTCGCGAATGAAAGTCAGAAACCGAGGGCGCGTCCGACATAGCCCGGCAGGTCCGACATCAGGAGGCCGAATTCGCCGCGTGCGATGGCCGGCAGCAGGATGGCCAGGACGACACTGATCACCAGGCCGATGAAGGCACGCAGGACATCGGAGATGACGTCCCAGAGCGCATCCATGTGCGAGCGCAGGCCGGCGACATAGGAGATCGCGATCTCGCGGCCGGCCAGCATGCCCAGGAAGACCCAGGTGGTGCTCATCGGGATGTCGTTCAGTTCCTTGAAGAAATACAGGATCACGCCGTAGATGAAGTCGATCAGCGTGGCGGCGCGCACGTCGGTCGTATTGGTCTTGCTCAGGACGATCTTCTGGATCTCGCCGCCGCGCGTCGCGAAGATTATCGCGTGCAGCGCCAGCATCACCAGGGTCGCGAAGACCAGCAGCATCGGCGAGAAGGTGACCTGGGTCTGCATCACGGCGACGCCGTCCTGCAGCAGCGGGGCGCCGTTTTCCATCACCGGCACGAGCTCGGTCGTGCGCGGCAGGAAGACGAAGATGTTCGCGAGGTCCTGCATCAGCCATTGCGACCACAGGAAGGCGGTCGACAGCCATTGCAGCACGAACCAGTAGGGCTTGTGCGGCTCGCTGTGGGTGCGATGCACCCAGCGCTCGAAGATGCGCGAGACGATCAGGTAGACGACGAAGGCCGCGCCGATGGCGACGATGTAGCCCAGCGCCGACTTGGTCAGCATTTTCGGCAGCACGCCTTCGGTCTCGGCGCCGCCGGTGAGGGCGAAGATCGTCAGGACGAGGAAGGTGGTGGAGACCGGCACCCCGTAGCGCGTCAGCACCAGCAGGAAGAGCGGGGGAATGGCATGCCACCATTTCACGCCGCCTTCGGGATAGGGCAGCTCGTTCAGCCGGTCGAAGGCGATGTCCTGATTGCCGCCGAAATAGCCCCACAGCATCACCGCCGTCAGGATCGAGCAGGCATAGAGCCAGAGGATCCACCAGGGGCGCTTGGCATTGGAGGACAGAAAGGTGCCCAGCGTCTGGATCGCGTCGTTGGCCACGATCGAATAGGAGGCGATCAGAAAGCCGACAATCGAGAAGGCCCAGGCTGCAAGCGTGAGATCAGCCATGACGGACTACCTTTCTTCCGGGAAGTGCGGGGGCAGGTAGCAATTTCCCTGTCGGCGGATCAATCGGCAAACGGCAACCGGGTGACAATTTCACAAAACTGTCGCGATGCATGTCCGGCATTGCGTCCGAAAGGTAGCGTTAGGCATCCATCTTCACATCGAACCGGTTTAGGGTTATAAAATATAACCGCTGCCCCTCGTGGCCGGCGCCCCGTCCGGAACGGAGATGCGCACATGAATTCGATGACCCGCACGATCGAGACCCAGGCCATCCACTGGCCGTCGGTGATCCGGCATTACCGCTTGTCCAAGGGGCTGAAACAGGCCGCGCTGGCGCACGATCTCGATGTCACCCAGACCATGGTGTCGCGCTGGGAAAGCGGCATGGCGCTCCCCAGTCCGCGAATCCAGGAACGCATTTTCGACCTCTACTGGTCGTCGCACACCTCGGTCTCGCGCGCGGCCTGGATGGACCGGATCGGACGGCACCCCTCCCTCGTCGCCGTGATCGACGGCCGCGGGCGGATCGAGCGCGCCAGCCGCGGTCTTGTCAGGACGCTGGGCTGCGAACGTCACGCTGTCGAGGGCCGCTATCTGGCCGAGGCGTTCCAGGGCGATCTCGTCGACCTGTTCGACACGTTCGACACCAGCGGCTTCTTCGAGGGCCGTGTCGCGTCGGCGGAAAGCATGGACCGGATCGAGTTCCTGCCGCCGGGCAAGGGGGCGCCCGTGACACGCCTGGTGCATGGCCTGCACCGGCCGACCTTCCTGCCCGGTCCGCGTATCGTCTGGCTGCTGTCGGCGGCCGAAGTGACCCAGGCCGTCTTCGATGACGTCCGGCTGCGGCTGGGCGGTCCGCGCGTGATCCGCAAGGGTATCTGACATGCCGAGGCGGGCGCAGAGGGCTGTTGCCAGCGAGCCGCCGGACCTCTGGCGGGCGCGGCTGCGCCGGTTCCGCTTCACCCACAATATCAAGCAGGCGGCCCTGGCGGCCGATCTCGGCGTGACCCAGGCGATGGTGTCGCGCTGGGAATCCGGTGTGGTGACCCCGAGTGCCGAGATGCGCGCCCGTATCATGGACCTATTCGAGACCGGCGAGGTTTCGACGCCGCTGATCGACTGGCGCAGCCACACCGCCGCCCAGCCCGGCATTGCAGCGGTGATCGACCGCACCGGCACGATCGAGACGGCCAGCGCCGGGCTGCTGCGTCTGCTGGCGCGCGAGCGCGCCGAGGTTGAAGGCACCAGGCTGGATGATCTGCTCTCCGGCGACCTGCCGGCCCTCTTCCAAACGCTTGGCGCGTCGGGATTCTTTGACGGCAGGCTCGAAAGCGTCGAAAGTGTGGACCGATATACCTTCGTCGATCGCGAGGGACAGGTGAGCAGCCTGTGCATCGAAGGATTGCACTGGCCGCACACGGGCGAGGATGGGGCGATCCGCTGGATGCTGTCCGGTGCCCCGATCGACGAGGCCGAATACGAAACACTGTGCCGCGAGCGGGCTGGAAAGGTCGCGCTCCACCCGGCACGCTGAGCCCTGAAGGGGGGGCAGAATTGGTACAGGATATCAAACTGTCTGTGTCTTCCAGCAAGGTGAACTGGCCGTCGGTGATCCGGAATTTCCGGATGTCCAAACGGCTCAAGCAGGCCGCGCTGGCGGCAGATCTGGGCGTGACCCAGGCGATGATCTCGCGCTGGGAGAACGGCGACAGCGACCCGCCCGAACGGGTCAAGCGCCGCATGGCGGAACTCGTCCAGGATGCCTTCGTCGTCGCACCGGCGCCGACCTGGGTCGATCTCATCACGCTGAACCCGTCGGTCGAGTTCGTGACGGATTCGATGGGCATGGTGAAGGCGATCTCGCGCGGTGCGCTGGATTTGTTCGGCATGGCACGCCACGAGATCGAGGGGCGCAATATCCGCGACTTCGTCGGCGGCGACTTCATGTCTGCGCTGGACAGGATCCGCGAGGAGGGCATGTTCCAGAGCAATCTGGCCTACGCCCAGAGCCTCGGTTCGATGGAGATCAACGTCTCCGCCGGCATGCAGTCGCGCCTGTGCGACTTCCTGCACTGGCCGCGCATCTCCGAAGCACGCACCGTCTACTGCATCCACTCCGGCGCCGTGCTGGACGAAGCCCGCTATACCGCGCGCCTGGAAGAGCGCGGCGAGAAGATCGTCTTCCGCCGGACCTTCTGATCGCGGATATCGGATACCGCACACGAAAAAGGGGCGGCTCCAGCGGAGCCGCCCCTTTCCTGTCAGGCCTGCGCCAGCACTATTCGCCGCGCTGTTCGTCGCGCAGGGCGCGGAACTCGTTGCCTTCATACCAGTTCGGCCAGTCGTCCGAATTGGCGAGGCGCGAACCGACCTCGTAGAACAGTTCGACATTCTCGATCATGCCGTCCATCGGCCAGTCGGCCGAGTACTCGTCGGCCGGGCCGTGATAGCGATTGGCGCGATAGTCCTCGCCCGCGGCCTGGCCGGCTTCCGTGCCGCCCTCGCGCAGGTCTTCACCGCCATCGGCATACAGCATCGGCACGCCGTGCTTGGCGAGCGAGATATGATCGGAGCGGTAGAAATAGCCGGCTTCCGGATTGGGGTCCGGCACGATGTAGCGGTCCTGCTCCGAGGCGACGCTCTCCAGAACGTTTTCCAGCTCCGACGCGCCGTGGCCGACGACGATGATATCGCGCGAGCGGCCGGTGGGCAGCATGGCGTCGATATTGATACCGCCGACAGTCTGGCTGAAGGGGACGATCGGGTTCTCGCCGTAATACGCCGAGCCCAGCAGGCCGGATTCCTCGGCCGTCACGGCCAGGATCATCACCGAACGTTCCGGCGGATTGGCCATGAAGGCCTCGCCGATCTCGAGGATGGCGGCGGTGCCGGTCGCATTGTCGACGGCGCCGTTATAGATGCCGTCCTCGCCCTCGGCCACGTCGCGGATACCGATATGGTCCCAGTGTGCGGTGTAGATGACGTACTCGTCCGGCCGCGTCGTGCCCGGGACAATGCCGACGACATTGCGCGAGTCGAGCGTGCGGGTGGAATTGTGCAGCGTCGCGGAGGCGGTCAGGCCTTCCATCGGCACGGCCTCGAAATCCGCCTGCGAGGCGGCAGCGGTCAGGGTATCGAAATCGAGACCGGACAGGTCGAACAGCTGGCGGGCCACATCCTCGGTGACCCAGCTCTCGACGGCAGCAAATGTGCCTTCGCCTGGTTCGCGCGCGAGATCCAGCTGGGCGCCGGTCCAGGAGCCCGAAACCACGTTCCAGCCATAGGAGGCCGGGGCGGTCTGGTGGATCAGGATGACGCCGGCCGCGCCCTGGCGGGCCGCTTCCTCATACTTGTAGGTCCAGCGGCCGTAATAGGTCATCGCATTGCCGTTGAAGAGGCCGGAATCGGGATCGGCATAGCCGGGATCATTGACCAGCATGACCACCGTCTTGCCCTCGACATCGACGCCCTCATAGTCGTTCCAGCCGTATTCCGGCGCGACGACGCCATAGCCGACAAAGACCAGGTCCGAGCTGTCGAGCGAGACCTCTTCGGTGGCGCGCTTGGTCCAGAACACCACGTCTTCATTGGCGGTGAGGCCGAGCGGCTCGCCATTGTGGGCGATGTCGAAGCTGGACGTGCTCTCGTCCAGCGTGACTTCCAGCAGCGGCACCGGCTGGAAATAGCTGCCCTCATAGCCGGGCTCGAGACCGATACGGGCCATCTCGTCGGCGATCCACTGGCTGGCGGCGATCCCGCCCGGCGTGGCCGGCGCGCGGCCCTCGAATTCATCATCCGCGAGGGTCGAGATCATGCGGCGCATATCGGCTTCCGCGATCGCGGCGCTGGAAACTCCGGTATCTTCCGCCGGCGCGGAATGGCCCGCGTCAGTCGTCCCGGTGGTCGTCTCCGGTGCCGGCGCGGCGTCCGTGTCCGCCTCGTCTGCCGGGGTGCAGGCGGCGAGCAGGAGCCCGCTTGCCAGAGTGCTCAAAACTAGTCGTTTCATGGTTCTCCCCCATGTTGCGGCCAACTGGGCCTTGGGCTTTGGCGCAAAACTGTGGCACATCCTGCATTCGTGCTCGTCGCGCACAAGGGGTGGCGTCACTGAGATCGAGCGCAAATGGGGTTTGACCAAACCTGAATGACCATTCATGTTTGGTGTTGACCACACAAAAGAAGAGTGGGTCGAAAGACCGGTACGCCTGAGGGGAGAGATCATGGCGGATACGAATGCAGGTGCTGCGCAAGGCGGCAACTTGCCCGGAGCAGGCTATCGCAGCCTGGTCATGGTGCTGCTGTTCCTGGTTTATGCGTTCAACTTCCTGGACCGCCAGATCATTTCCATCCTGGCCATCCCGATCAAGGAAGACCTGGGCCTGACCGACGAACAGCTCGGCCTGCTCGGCGGTATCGCTTTCGCGCTCCTCTATTCCACGCTGGGCGTGCCGATCGCCTGGTTTGCCGACCGGTTCAACCGGACCTGGATCATGACGGCGGCGCTGACGATCTGGAGCGGCTTCACGGCGCTCAGCGGCTTCGCCCAGAACTTCATGCAGCTCTTCCTGGCCCGCGTCGGCGTGGGTGTCGGCGAGGCGGGCGGCGTCGCGCCGGCCTACACGATCATCGCCGACTATTATCCGCCCTCCAAGCGCGCCAGGGCGCTGGCGATCTACTCGCTCGGCATTCCCGTGGGCAGCGCCTTCGGTGTCATCGCGGGTTCGCAGATTGCCGGCGGCGGCATTTCCGACGCGCTGGACTGGCGCTCCGCCTTCTTCATCGTCGGTATTGCCGGCATCGTTCTGGCGCCGATCTTCAAACTCGTCGTGCGCGAGCCCAAGCGCGGGCAATATGATGCGCCGGCCGTGGCCGCCAAGGTGGATGCGCCGAAGGACACGGTCGATGTCTATCCGGCCGATCGCATCCGCATCCTGTCGATTGCCGGTGCGGCGCTGCTCGCCCTGCCCAGCCTGCTCTCCATCTTCAACGCTGTTGTGTTCGGTGCGACCCCGGTGCAGTCGGTCGGCCTGCTCGCCGTGACCGCGGCTGTCGCCGCCGTGTGCGGCTGGTTTGGCGGGCAGTGGATCGGGCGTCAGTCGAAAGGGCTGCCGCTGGCGCTCGGCCTGTCTGTCCTGATGGTCCTGCCGGGCCTTGTGGCCTGGTTCGTGCCGGCCCTGACGGGCGGTGCCCCCATCGGCACGGCAGCGATCGCCTGGCTGATCGGCCGGGCCATCGCGGGTGCGCTGATCGGTTTCTTCTTCGCCACCTTCCGCGAATTCATGATGCTGGCCCTGCGCAAGCCGAGCTTCTGGCTGATGATCCTGGGCGCCTCGGCCTCGTCGATGATGGGCTATGGCGTCTTCTTCTGGCTGCCCTCCTTCTTTGCGCGCAGCTTCCAGCTGTCGCTGACCGAGACGGGCTGGCTGTTCGGCGGCGTGCTGTTCGTGGCCGGCAGCCTGGGCATCTTCCTGGGCGGCGTGATGGGTGACTGGATGGGCAAGCGCAAGCGCTCGGCCTTCGCCACGGTTCCCGCCGTCGCCTTCCTGCTGTGCGCGCCGCTCTACTGGGCCGGCGTGATGTCGCCGTCCGCGACGATGGCGGTCGCCCTGCTGTTCATCCCGACGGCGCTGGGCCTGGCCTGGCTGGGACCGGTTCTCTCGGCCTTCCAGCACCTGGTGCCGCCGCACATGCGCACCAGCGCCTCGTCGGTCTTCCTGCTGATCAACAATCTTCTGGGTATTGGCGGGGGCGTCTACGTGCTGGGCCGGTTGTCGACCGCGCTGCAGCCGACCTTCGGTGACGGTTCGCTGCGCATTTCCATCCTGATCGGAGCCAGCCTCTATCTGGTGGCTGCCTTCTTCATGTTCTGGGCCGCGCGTTATCTGGCCCGCGACTGGGAAGGCGAGGGCGAGACCGTGCCGGTGCCGGAAGCGGAGCCGCCGACCGAGGCCGAACCCAGCTGATGACCGGTACCATGTTCACAGACCATTTCTTCACCAATGCCGACGGGCTGCGCATCCATTATCGCGACTATCCGGCCCAGGGCACAGAGACCGGCGTGCCGGTGCTGTGCCTGCACGGTCTGACGCGCAATGTGAAGGACTTCGAGGATCTGGCGCCGAAGATCGCGGCGAAGGGGCGGCGGGTGATCGTCGCCTCCCAGCGCGGCCGCGGCCGCTCCGATCCGGACCCGCAGGTCGAGCGTTACCAGCCGCCGGTCTATGCCGCCGACATGCTGGGCCTGCTCGATACGCTGGGGATTGCCCGGGCGGTGTTTGTGGGCACGTCGATGGGCGGTCTGATGACCTTTGTCGTCGCCGGCATCCAGCCGCAACGCATCGCCGCGGCGGTGATCAACGATGTCGGACCGGTGGTCTCGAAAGAAGGCCTGGACCGGATCAAGCTGAACACGTCCAGCCGCGATCCGGCGGCCAGCTGGGACGAGGCGGCGGCGCGCACGCGCGACAGCAATCTGGCCGCCTTCCCGGCGCGGGCCGACGACGAGGCCTTCTGGCTCGACTTTGCGAAAAAGACCTGGATCGACGGCGAGAATGGCGCGGTCGTGCTCGATTATGACGGCGCGATCCTGTCCATGCTGGGCGGCGATGACGGCCCGCTGCCGGAGCTCTGGGAGCTCTGGGAACCCTTCCGTACCATTCCGGCCCTCGTCGTGCGTGGCGGGATCAGCGATCTTCTCTCGCCGGAAACGGTGGCCGAGATGCGCCGGCGCAAGCCCGATCTGGGCGTGGTGGAAGTGCCCGATGTGGGCCATGCCCCCTTCATGACCGAGCCGGAGGCCTGGGCCGAGATCAGTACCTTCCTCGACCGCGTCGACTAGAGTCATAAGACAAGCATTTTCAGCAAAAGTGGGCACCGGTTTTGCGGCTCGAAAATGCGGCCACTCAGAAAACCGGAGCGATTTCATCGCCCCCTATTGCGATGAAGCCGCTCTAGCCGAAGGTCTGCGCCAGCAGTCCGGCATCGGGTTTTTCGTTCCAGAACAGCCGGGCGCCGGCCTCGCCCTCGATATCGGCGGCGCAGATATGGCCGGTCTTCACCTTTGCATTGCTGTCGGCACCGCTCAGCGCGGCATGCATGTAGCGCAGCACGCCGTTTGATGTGACGATGAGGGTGAGGGGACCCTGTGCCGCATCGCGCATGGCCGCGAGCGCATTGGCCTTCAGTGTCGCCTCGTCCGGCGACCAGTCGGCGCCGTCCGGGCGGCGGTGATGCTTGTCCCAGCTGTCCAGCGCGTCCTGACCGAAGGCGGCGACGATCTCGTCATTCGACTTGCCGCCCCAGGCGCCGTAGTCGATCTCCTTCAGGCGTTCGTCGATTTCGGGCGTGCCGGCAAAGCCGGTCAGTCCGGCGACGATGTCCGCGGCGCGCCGCGTGCGCTTCAGCGGACCGCAGACGATGCGGCCCGGTGTCAGACCGGACGCGGCCAGGGCTTCGCCCAGCGCCCGGGCCTGGGCCTCGCCGCTCTCGACCAGCGGCAGGTCTTCCTTCGCGCCGACCCAGACCGGCGTGTCGCCGGGACCGAATGTATTGCCGTGGCGGGCGAGCAGGATTTTCGTCATGCCACCAGCTCTCCTTCGCGGGCGATGATCTCTTCCACGCGCACGGCATCCTCCGGTGCATCGACCGACCAGGCCGAGCGGCCGCGATAATCGGTCAGCACGACGCGGATCGGGATGCCGTTCTCCAGGGCACGCAATTGTTCCAGGCTCTCGGTGAGTTCGAAAGGCGTGGGCTCCAGCGCGACCAGTTTCTCAAGCGTGTCGCGGCGATAGCCGTAGAGGCCGATATGCTGATAGGTCGGCGCGCCTTCTCCCGGCTTGCGCCGGAAAGGGATGACGGCCTTGGAAAAATACATCGCGTCCATCGCCTTGTTGAAGACGACGGTCGTGCCCGAGGCCGAGCCTTTCGCCTTGTCGGCGCGCATCCGGGTTTCGGTCTCCGCGGGCAGTTCGATGGCGGGTGTGGCCATTTGAAGTGAGGGGTCCGCCCGCAGCGTCCCGGCGACACCGCCGATCACCCAGGGCGGGATCAGGGGCGCGTCGCCCTGCACGTTGATGACGATTTCCGCATCGCTGTCGAGACGGCGCATGGCATCGAGTGCGCGTTCCGTCCCGTTGCGGCAGGCCGGGTCTGTCATCACCGCTTCGCCGCCGGCGGCGGTTACGGCGTCCAGGATGCGCTCGTCGTCGGTTGCGACCACGACGCGGTCGACCCCGTCGGCTGCCGCGGCGATCCGCCAGACCCGCTCGATCATCATCTTGCCGGCGATCTTCGCCAGCGGTTTACCGGGAAAGCGGGTCGACCCGTAGCGGGCGGGAATGACGGCAAGAACGGACATGTGGCGCAGCTCCCTCGGCTTTTCCGGCTTGTTCCACAATCCGCCGGGAATTGCCATATTGACAGTATCCACGACCCTGGATGCGGAATTTCCCCGTGCACTCGCGGCATTGATGTGTACACATGACGCCGCCCGGACCCTGAACAGCCCGGGACTCCTGTCACCGAAGGCGAAACGAGGACGTTAGATGCGCCATTTCCTGTCCACCGAAGATTGGTCCCGCAACGAACTTCAGGGCCTGCTCGACCGAGCAGCCGCCTTCAAGTCGGGCGTGAAGAGCCGATCCTTGGAGGGCAAGTCGATTGCGCTGGTCTTCTTCAACCCCTCGCTGCGAACACGATCGAGTTTCGACATCGGCGCGCACCAGCTGGGCGGCCACGCCATCGTGCTCGACGCAAAGGGCGCGACCTGGCCGATGGAGTTCGGTGACGGCGCCATCATGGACGGTGCCGAGGAAGAGCATGTGCGCGAGGCCGCGCGCGTGCTGTCGCGCTATGTCGACCTGATCGCCATCCGCTGCTTCCCGGAATTCAAGAACTGGCAGGCCGAGCGCGAGGATCCGATGATCTCCGCTTTCGCGAAACATGCGACGGTGCCGGTCATCAATATGGAGACCATCGTCCACCCCTGTCAGGAACTGGCCCACATGCTGGCCCTGCAGGAGCGCTCCGGTCCGGTGGCGGGCAAGAATTATCTTCTGACCTGGGTGCCGCATCCCAAGCCGCTGAACACGGCCGTGGCCAATTCCGCGCTGCTGATCGCATCGAAATTCGGCGCCAATGTCCGCATCCTGGTGCCGGATGACGTCTACCGTCTCGACGAGCGCTACATGTCAGCCGCGGAACGCTTTACGGCTGAAGGCGGCGGTTCGGTGACGCTGACGACCGATATCGAGGCGGCCTATTCGGGTGCCGATGTCGTTTATGCCAAGAGCTGGGGGGCGCTGCCCTTCTACGGAAATTGGGGCGAGGAAGCGCCGTTCCGGGCGAAGGGTGCCGACTTCATGATCACGCCGGAAAAGATGGCGCTGACCAATAATGCCGTCGTTTCTCACTGCCTGCCGATGCGCCGCAATGTGAAGATTGCCGATGCCGTGGTCGACAGCGACGCCTTCATGGGGATCGACGAGGCAGAAAACCGCCTGCACGTCCAGAAGGCCGTCATGGAAGCCCTCGCCTTGCAAGGGGGGGCGGAATGAGCGGCAAGGATCCGGTCCAGCCCCCGGTTCGCCAGACCATTGTCCAATTGCTGTCGCACATGCGCGACGGCAAGGAGATCCGCGAATATCTGCACCGCTTCTCCGGCGTCGACCAGGAACGCTTTGCCGTCATCAAGGTCGGCGGTGCGGTCATCCAGGACGATCTGGACGGGCTCGCCTCGGCGCTGGCCTTCCTGCAGACGGTCGGTCTGACGCCGGTCGTGGTGCATGGCGGCGGGCCGCAGCTGGATGCAGCGCTCGACGCGGCGGGCATTGCCACCGAACGGATCAATGGCCTGCGCGTCACGCGTGAACCGGCCATCCCGATCATCCGCGACACGCTGACCGAAGCCAATCTCGCCCTGGTGGACGCGATCCGCGCCGCCGGCGGCCGTGCGGCGGCCATCCCGCGCGGCGTGTTCGAGGCCGAACTGGTTGACGAGAAGACACTCGGACGGGTCGGCGAGCCGAGCCGGGTCCGGCTGGACCTGGTGGCGGCTGCGGCCCGGGCCGGCCAGGCCTCGATCCTGGCCTGTCTGGGGGAGACGGCCGACGGGTGTCTCGTCAACGTCAATGCCGATACCGCCGTGCGTGCCCTGGTGCATGCGCTGCAGCCCTACAAGGTCGTCTTCCTCACCGGGACGGGCGGGCTGCTCGACGAGGACGGCGATATCCTGTCCTCCATCAACCTGGCGACCGATTTCGCCGAGCTGATGGATGCCGACTGGGTCAATGGCGGCATGCGGCTGAAGCTCGAGGAGATCAAGCGCCTGCTCGACGACCTGCCGCTGTCATCCTCTGTGTCGATCACGCGTCCGGCCGAACTGGCGCGCGAGCTCTTCACCCATGCCGGTGCCGGTACGCTGATCCGCCGTGGCGAGCGCATCAAGGCGGCCTCGTCGAAGGACGAACTCGATATCGCCAAGCTGGACAGCCTGGTGACCAAGGCGTTCGGCCGTCCGCCGATCGCCGGTTACTGGGACAGTCTTGTGATCGACCAGGCCTTCGTGACCGACAGCTATCGGGCCGCGGCCCTCACCACCCGGCTGGACGACTGGATCTATCTGGACAAGTTCGCCGTGCTCGACGACGCGCGCGGTGAGGGCCTGGGCCGGGCCGTCTGGCACCGCCTGGTCGAGTACGCGCCGCGCCTGATCTGGCGGTCGCGCACCAGCAATCCGGTCAACGGTTTCTATTTCGACGAATGCGATGGCGCAGTGCGCCGCGATGAATGGACCGTGTTCTGGCGCGGCGAGGATGTCAGCCTGACCGGGATCGATGCCGTGGTCGAGAAAGCCTTCTCCCTGCCGCCCACGCTCGAGGCACCGAAATGACCGCCCGGATCGGACTGATCGGTGCACGCGGACATACCGGCCGGGAATTGCTGCGCCTGATCGGCGGCCGCGACGACATGGTTCTGGCCTATGCCGGTTCGCGCGAGTTTGCCGGCAAGCCCGTGGCCGACATGGCGCCGGAAATCGGCGGCGATCTCGCATTCGAGGCGCTGTCGCCGGAGGATGTCGGCGCGCGGCCCGTCGATGCCGTGATCCTGGCGCTGCCGAACGGGGCCGCGGCGCCGTTTGTCGCGGCCATTCCGGCCGGAACCGTGATTGTCGACCTGTCGGCCGACTACCGGTTTGACGACAGCTGGGTCTACGGCCTGCCGGAAATCCACGGCCGTGAGGCGATCCGCCATGCCCGCCGCATTGCCAATCCGGGGTGCTATGCCACCGCCGGCCAGCTGGCTATCGCGCCGCTGCGCGGCCGCCTGGCCGGTCCGGCGCATGTGTTCGGCGTCTCGGGCTATTCCGGCGCCGGCACGACGCCATCGCGCAAGAATGACCCGGATGCATTGGCCGACAATCTGATGCCCTATGCCCTGATGGGGCATATCCATGAGGGCGAGATGAGCCGGCATCTCGGCGAGAGCGTCCGCTTCACGCCGCATGTCGCGCAATTCTTCCGCGGCATCGTGGCGACGGTGCATGTCGAGCTGGCCGAGCCGATGGATCGCGACACGCTGATCGGATGCTTCCGTGACGCCTATGCTGACGAACCGCTGATCGAGGTCGTCGAGCGCATCCCGGAAGTGCGCGACGGTGCCGGCAATCCCGGCGCGGTGATCGGCGGCTTCGCGGTGGATGAGAGCGGCCGGCGCGCCGTCATCGTCAGCGCGCTGGACAATCTCCTCAAGGGCGCGGCCACCCAGGCGATGCAGAATCTGACCCTCGCACTGGGGCTGGAAGAGCTGCGCGGCTAGCGGGGACAGGCAGTCCCGGAGGTTTGTCGTCCTTCCCCTCGATGGGGAAGGTGGGCCAGCGCATAGCGCTGGCTCGGAAGGGGTGAATCCCGGTGCCGGCTGTCTGATTGCATAGTCGCGAAGACCTCGCCGCCACCCCATCCACCACGCCTTCGGCGCGGTCCCCCTTCCCCATCAAGGGGAAGGACGGGGCCTTACCCGTCGTCGTTGGAGTATCCGCGCACGACGCCGGCTTCCGCGTCGATCGCCTGCCAGCGGTCTTCATACGCAGCATCGCGCTCGACCCGGACATGTCCTTCGGCCCGCCAGAGGGTGAAGTCGCGCGTGCGGCCGCCGTCGAGCGGAATGGCCAGTTCGCCCACGCTTTCGAAAGTCCGGAAGTCCTCCCGCAGGCGCGGCACTTCCAGCGGCCTGTGGGAGACGATCAGCACGGGGCCGTCGATCGTCTCCGGCAGCGGCCAGATATCCTCGGCATGGTTCACGGGACCGGAATAGCGCAGCCACATGCGCATCTCCGTCTGCAGCGAAGGCGCATAGCGCTGGGTCTGGTGGAAGACATTGCGGTCGTCGAACACGATGAAGGCATAGTCGTCCGCGGCGGCGGCTTCGGCGATGGCGGCGGCGGTTTCCGGCCAGGCGCGGATACGCTTGGTCGCGTTGTCGAGGCCGGCCATCTCCACCAGAGCCGGGCTGGCGGCCATCACGGCAAAGCCGATACCGACAACACTGTGCAGGGCGATTGAGCCGATCAGCACGGCGCGGCGCCAGGCGGGTCCGTTCAGAAGGAAGAGTGTGACCAGGAGCGTTGCGGCCACATAGGCACCGGCCGCCCAGTTGGCATGGGCCCGACTGATGAAAGCCTGGATCGAGACGGCGAGGATCGCGGGCAGGATGAAGGCGGCGAGCAGGCGGCGTTCGGGTGCGATGTTGCGAAGCTTCAGTGCGCCGGCGATCAGCAGGCCGATCAGCACCGGAAACAGGACGGGGCCGAAGACAGCGATCTGCTCGACAAGAAATTCGGCCATTTCGGCGGGATGAAACAGGTCGCCGCCCCAGTTTGCATTGGCCGCCGTGTGCGTGACGGTGGCGAAATCGTTTGCTGCGTTCCAGGCGAGATTGGGGGCCAGGCAGGCGAGCGCGATGAGTGCGGCGACGGCACCTTTCAGGCCCAGCAGCGCCCGGCGCAACGGTGCGTCGATCACGATGCCGATGGCCGTGCCGACGACGAAATAGATCATCGCGTATTTCGACAGGAAGCCGAGGCCGATGGCGAGGCCCAGACCCGCCGCGGAAACCCAGCCGCCATCCTCACGCAGGCGCAGCAGGGTGTAGAGACCGGCCGACCAGGCACACAGCAGCAGCGCATCGGTCGAGATGACGACGCCGGACAGCCAGATCGAGGGCAGGGTGAGATAGACGGCCGCGGCCCAGAAGCCGGCCCGGCTGTCCGCCAGTCTTTGTGCGCTTGCGAAGAGGAAGGCCGCCGTTACCGAATGCAGCAGGGGCGCCGGCAGGCGGACGGCGAAGTCGCTGTCACCGAGAAGGGTCGTCGATGCGGCGATCAGCCAGGCGATCATCGGGGGCTTGGAGAAATATCCCCAGTCGAACTCGCGGGACCAGATCCAGTACTGGGTCTCGTCTGCGTAGAGCGCAACCGGCGAGATTGCCAATGCCACAAGGCGCATCAACGCGACGCCGATAATCAGCCCGATCGTCGCCTGTCGCCAGGGATTCGTCCGTGAAGATTCGGCGAAGGTGGAATCAGTCATTCGGACGTCCCGTTTCCGCTGCTGAAAAGTGTAACATTTTCGCCGCAGCCTATGCGCTTTTCGCACGGGCCGGTAAAGGGGCGCCGTGGAGAAAATTCCGGGTGCTGGACACGCCGGCATCCCGGATTTTGAGGTTTTGTGCGGCTGCACACACATATTTTGGGTTTGCTGCGTTGCAGCGACCAATCCGGCGCCAGGGTTAACCCGCCGGGGTGTCACAAAAGCTTCTCATATACGTCTTGGAAAGTTTTCACGCCCGGCGTACGAGGCGCGTGCTTCGTACCCGGGGGCCGTGCCCCCATCTGATCATCCATTGGGGGACATGCTCCATGTCTTTTATGAAAAAGCTTTCCTATAGCGCGGCGACCATCGCCCTGCTGGCCGCCGCTCCGGCTGCCGTTCACGCCCAGGTGACGTCTGCACAGCTGCGCGGCACCGTGGTCGACGAAAACGGCGCTCCGGTGTCCGGCGCGTCCGTCACCATCATGCACCTGCCGTCCGGCACCTCCGGCTCGGCCACCACGACCTCGACCGGCTCCTTCTTCGAGAGCGGCCTGCGCGTCGGCGGTCCTTACCGCATCTTCGTTTCGGCTCCGGGCTTCCAGGGCGACGTGATCGACGACCTGATGATCCAGCCGGGCTCGCAGGCTCCGCTGACCATCCGTCTGAGCTCCGCCACGGAAGACGTGATCACGGTCACCGGCCAGGCCATCAACACGCTGGACCTGAACAATGGTGTGGGTTCGACCTACTCCGCGCGTGACGTCGCCAACGCCCCGTCGCTGAACCGCGACCTGATCGACACGCTGCGCCTCGACCCGCTGGTTTCCCAGTCGGGCGAAAGCTTCATGTCGATCGCCGGCCAGTCCCCGCGCTTCAACGCCGTGTCCATCGACGGCTCGCTGCAGCAGGACAATTTCGGCCTGGGTTCGAACACCTATGCCACCAGCCGTTCGCCGATCAACATCGACATCGTCGAGTCCGCCTCGGTCGTGGCCGCCGACTATTCGGTGACCTCGGGTAACTTCCAGGGTGGCCTGATCAACGTCGTGACCCGCTCGGGTACGAACGAGTTCGACGGCGCAGCCTTCTATTACCGTGCCGACGAAGACTTCCGCGGCAACGTGACTGACGGCGTTCTCGTCCCGTCCGTTCCCTACGAAGAAGAAGAGTACGGCATCTCGATCTCCGGCCCGATCATCGAAGACAAGCTGTTCTTCCTGGTCTCCTACGACGAGTATACCGCAGCGACCCCGACCGACCGCTCTGCCACGTACGAAAACGCCGGCATCGACCCGGCCTTCTGGACGACGCTCGCCAGCATGGTGCAGAACGAGTACGGTTTTGACATCGGCTCGCGTCCGCTCCAGGAATCCTATCCGTCGACCTCCGAGCGTCTGCTCGCCAAGTTCGACTGGAACATCAACGAGAACCACCGCGCCTCGTTCACCTACCAGTCGACCGAAGAACTCGACACCTCGACCTCGGCCTACTCCTACGACACCGCTTTCTACGGCGTGCCGCTGGAAATCGAGGCGATGACCCTGCAGGTTTACTCTGATTGGTCTGATCGCCTGTCCACCACCCTGCGGATTTCGAACACGGAATTCGTGAAGGGCCAGAATTGTGGCGCCGGTTCCGACCAGCCGCAGCTCTCCTTCGATGGCTGGACCGTTGCTGAACTCGCCGGCACCCCGCTGGAAGGCCTGGCCACCCAGAACCTGTCCAACATCGTCGCAGGCTGCGACATCTACCGTCACGGCAACGAGTATAACGACACCCGCTTCGTCGTGTTCGGTTCTGCCGACTACACCTGGAACGACCACATCTTCACGGTTGGCGGCGAGTACGAGCAGTTCGACCTGTTCAACCTCTTCGGTCAGCAGTCGAACGGCGAATTCACCTTCTCCAGCCCGCAGGATCTGATCGACGGCATCGGTCGCATCGAATACCGCAACGTGACGTCCAACAATGCTGTTGACGGTGCTTCCAGCTGGGGCTTCGACCGCTTCGTGGCTTTCGCCGAAGACACTTGGCAGCTGCGTGACGACCTGACGGTCAACTACGGTGTCCGCTACGAGCGTTACAGCCAGGACGACGAGCCGTATGCCGATCCGGTCATCGCCGCCCAGTACGGCCGTGACACCTCGGCCAACCTGGACGGCAAGGACATCCTGATGCCGCGCGCAGGCTTCCGCTGGGAAGCCCTGGACCGCACGACGGTGTCGGGTGGCTTCGGCCTGTTCTCGGGCGGCGCCCCGCAGGTCTGGATCTCCAACGCCTTCCAGACGCCGACGGTCTATGCCCGTCTGAACAACGCCTCTGTCACCGACCTCACCGTCCCGCAAACCCTGCGTGACCAGGTGGCGGCCCAGAACCCGGTCTCGATCGACATGATCGATCCGAACTTCGAGATCCCGGCCGACTGGCGTGCGTCCCTGCGTCTGGACCAGAGCTTCGACCTGCGCTTCGGTGGTCTGGACTTCGGCAGCGACTACGTCTTCACGGCGCAGTACCTGTACTCCAAGTCCGAAAACAGCTTCGCCTGGGACAACCTGGCTCAGCTGGAACTCGGCTACGCCCAGGGTGTGGCTCCGGACGGTCGTACCATCTATGCCGACCTCGACGATCTGGGTGAAGCCAACCTGACCATGCTGACGAATGTCGACAGCGGCGAAAGCCACGTCTTCACCGTCGGCCTGTCCAAGGAGTACGAGAACGGTCTCGGCTTCAACGTCAGCTATGCCTACCAGGACGTCCAGTCGGCCCTGTACGACACGTCTTCGCGCGGCATTTCCTCCTGGCGTTCGCAGACCACGTCGGACCGGAACAACGTTTCCGCCTCGACCTCGCTCTACCAGGTTGAAGACCGTTTTGTGACGGCCTTCTGGTACGAGCGTGAGTTCTTCGGCGATCTGACGACCCGCTTCGACCTGATCGGCGAGTTCACCTCGGGCTCTCCGTACAGCTACACCTTCGACGTGGGTTCCTCGAACCCGCTCTTCGGCCGCGCCGGTCAGGGTGAAAGCCCGTACGATGCGGACCTGCTGTACATCCCGGAAGCCACCGACGCTCGCGTCGTCTACGCCAGCGGCTTCGATCTGGCAGGCTTCAACGACCTGATCGACGGTGAAGGTGTGCCCCGCGGTCAGATCTTCGAAGGCAACTCGCTGACCTCGCCGTGGAACCAGCAATGGGACCTGCGTATCCAGCAGGAACTGCCCTTCTTCTCGGGTGCTGTTGAGCAGTGGGTCGGTGAGAACCGCCTGAACATGGTCATCGACATCTTCAACGTGGCCAACCTGCTGAACGACGAGTGGGGCACGCAAGTGAACGGCCCGTCTTACGGCCAGGCCAACATCGTGTCCGCCGATCTGGTGTCCGCTGCCGACGTCGCCATCAATGGCGTCGACGGTGCGACGGCCCTGACGGGTGATGCGCCGCGCACGGCCTGCCTCTCGGCCGGTGACTGCGTGTACCGCTTCAACTCCTTCAACGGCAGCCGTGCCAATTCCACGGCCAGCCGCGGCAGCTCGCTGTACTCCATCCGCGTCGGTCTGCGCTACGAGTTCTAAGCCAGACTTTCCGGATGACCGGACTTGTGGAAGGGCGGCCCTTGTGGCCGCCCTTCTTCGTTTTGTGTCTCGCGCGCGAGGCCGCGTCATGATAGAGCCGCGGCCCATGACGACCCTGCCTTTCACCCCCGCACTCACCCTGCCGCACGAGACCGCTCCGGTCCGGCGGATCTTCACCTGCTGGCCGTCTGCGGCCGATCTTTGGGAAGAGGACCTCGAACCGGCCCAGGCCGAGTTCGGCGCCTTTCTCAACGCGCTCGCCGAACCGTCCGTCCGCGGCGAAACGCTGGATCTGGTCGTGCTCGCGGCGACGGCCCAGGCCGAGGCTTCGGCCCGCCAGGCGATGGGACGCCGCGCGCGCGTGGTGCGCGAGGCGTTCGGGGATGTCTGGGCACGCGACACCGGTCCCGTCTTCGTCAGGGATCACGGCAAGGACGTTGCCATCCGCTTCCGCTTCAATGGCTGGGGCGGCAAGTACGAACTGCCCGGCGACGACACGGTCGGCGGTGCGATCGCCCGCCTCGCGGATGCGCCCGAGCGTCATGTCGATCTGGTCGCCGAGGGCGGTGCGCTGGAGTTCGACGGCGACGGCACGCTGATCACGACGCGGCAATGCCTGCTCAATCCGAACCGCAATCCCGGCCTGACCGAGGCGCAGGTCGAGGATGTGCTCAAGCAGACTTTCGGCGTGCGCAAGGTGTTGTGGATCGATGAGGGCCTGGTGGCCGATCACACCGACGGACATATCGACAATATCGTCCGATTTGCCCGGCCGGGCGTCGTGATCTGCCAGGCGCCATCGGGCGAGGACGATCCGCAGACGGCGGTGCTGTCGTCGATCGCGCGGCAGCTCTCGCGCATGACCGACGCCAAGGGCCGGCGGCTGAAAGTCTACACCATCCCCTCGCCGGGACGGGTGGATCTGGGCGATGGCGAGATCGTGCCCGCCAGCCACATGAACTGGGTGATCGGACCGCGCAATGTCGTCGTGCCGACCTATGGCACGGCCAGTGCCGCTGCAGCCGTTGCAGCACTGCGTCCGCTGTTTCCGCATCACACCGTTGTCGGATCGTCAGCGCGTGCCATACTTTCGGGCGGAGGGGCTTTCCATTGTGTCACATGCCATCAGCCCGGAGTGTGAGGATTGATGCGAAGCGTACTGACTGCCCTGGGTCTTGTGCTCGCCTCGACGGTGCCGGCCGCCGGCCATGACAGCGCCAGCCCGACCGAGCGGGAAGACTATCCTTATCTTGGCGCCCTGCGCGAAAGGCTGGACGAGGCCGCGGGCGACCAGCGCGTGGTCGGCCTTGTGGCAGCCGTGATCGAGCGCGGCGAGCCGGTCTTCATCTATACCCATGGCGAAACGGCTGCCGGCTCCGGCGAGACGGTGACCGCGGAGACGATGTTCCGCGCGGCTTCGGTCTCGAAGACCTTCACCGGTACCTTGCTGGGTGTGCTCGAGGCGCAGGGCCTGGTCGACATGAGCGCGCCGGTCCCTGTCGATGTCCTGCAGCTGCGCGGTGACCGCCAGCCGACTCTGGAGGAAATCGCCAGCCATCGCACCGGCCTGCCGCCCAATGCCTATGATCTGGACCTGGAAGCCGGGCAGGCGCCGGACCGCATTCGCATGCGCCTTGCCGGGGTCGATCTCCTGTGCCCGGTCGGCGATTGCTACACCTACCAGAACGTCGCCTTCTCCGCGCTGGAAAGCGTCGTGGAGGATGCGACCGGGACCGATTTCAACACGGCTCTGCGCGAATACCTGATCGAGCCACTGGGGCTGCCGGCCGCTTCGGTCGGAACGGCGGCGCTCGAGGCGTCGCCCTCCTGGGCCCGGCCGCACAGCGGGTGGCGGCGTACCGCGAATACGCCGGGAAATCCGAGCACCCCCTATGACACCATCCCGTCGGCTTCCGGTCTCAACCTGTCGCTGAACGATCTGATCGCCTGGGCGCAGGTGCAGCTGGGCACGGCGCCCGGGCTGGACGAGGCCGTGCGTGCGCGTATCCACAGCCCGCTGACCGACACGCTGCGCGAAACGCGCCGGCTGGGCCGGTTGCGCGACCGGGTCGATGCGACGGCTTATGGTCTGGGCTGGCGCATCTATGAATGGGGTGATCGCACGCTGGTGCTGCATTCCGGGTACCTGTCCGGCTATGGCGCCCAGATCGTGCTCGAGCCGGAGACGGGTTTTGCCTTTGTGGCGCTGTGGAATTCGGACAACCGGCCGGCCTGGTGGCTGTGGCCGACCGTGATGGATCTGCGCACCGGCGACGGGCCGGGCGACTGGATCGAAGAGGTTATGGAGGACTGACGGGATGGCCCGTACGATTTCGGTGGCTGCCCTGCAGGCGGCATTCGGCGAGGACATGGACGCCAATATCGCGACCGTGAAAGCGCTCGTGCGCGAGGCTGCCGGCCGTGGCGCCCAGGTCGTGCTGCCTCCGGAACTCTTCCAGGGCCCCTATTTCTGCAAGGTGCAGGACGAGCGCTTCTTTGCGACGGCCTGGCCGGCGATGGAGCATCCCTGCGTGACGGCCCTGGCGCCGCTGGCCGCGGAACTGGGCGTGGTCATTCCGGTCTCGATCTATGAGCGCGACGGGCCGCATTATTATAATTCGCTCGTCATGCTGGATGCTGATGGCAAGGCGCTGGGCATCTATCGCAAGAGCCATATTCCCGACGGCCCCGGCTATATGGAGAAGTTCTACTTCCGCCCGGGCGATACCGGCTTCAAGGTCTGGGACACGAAGGCTGGCAAGATCGGTGTCGGTATCTGCTGGGACCAGTGGTTCCCGGAAGCGGCCCGCTGCATGACCATGCTGGGCGCTGAAGTGCTGCTCTATCCGACCGCGATCGGGTCGGAGCCGCACGACGACAGCCTCGACACCGCTATCCGCTGGCAGCGCGCGATGCAGGGGCATGCGGTCTCGAACGTCATTCCCGTGATCGCCGCCAATCGTATC
This sequence comes from Maricaulis virginensis, assembly GCF_027922185.1. Classification (NCBI taxonomy): domain Bacteria; kingdom Pseudomonadati; phylum Pseudomonadota; class Alphaproteobacteria; order Maricaulales; family Maricaulaceae; genus Maricaulis; species Maricaulis virginensis. The sequence continues at coordinate 257,710 of NZ_BSFE01000003.1, forward strand.
GGCAATGAGGACGGCCAGGTCTTCTATGGCTCGTCCTTTGTCACCGATCACACCGGCGAGAAGCTGGAAGAGCTGGGCCGGAACGAGAGCGGCGTGGTTGCTGCGACCTATGATCTGGACTTCCTGCAGCGTCACCGCGCGGCCTGGGGCTTCTTCCGGGACCGGCGGCCGGACCTCTACGCGCCGTTCTTTTCGCCGAAGATCTAGCTTTTTTATGGACGCATTTTCGGACCGCAAAACCGGTCCCCACTTTTGCTGAAAGTGCTTTAGCCGGCCGAACCGGGGCGCTTGCCCATGGGAACGAGGATGGCGACGGTGATGGCGACCGCAATCGCCGGCCAGCCGAACGCGATCGCCTGGTCGGTCTGACCGCGGGTGAGGCTCCAGGCGGCAGCGGTAAAGCCGGCCGATGACAGGGTGGCTGCCGTGAGCAGCACGATCAGGCGGAATGCCATCTACTCCTCCAGTCCCCCGCTAAAGACCGGGTAGCGGTCCTTCAGGGCCTTATCATGGCAGGTTTTGGCTAACGATCGGTTTCCGCCGCCGGCGCCGCGAGGGTGCCGGCGGCAGTCGGTTACCGGTTGTCGGGTTGAGACCGGACGCGCTTCAGGCCCAGCCGGGTGATCCGGTAGGGGCCGCTGCCGTGCGACGCGATATAGCGCCGGCGCCGCAGCTTGGCGAAGAGGGCGAGGGAACAACCGTTCCAGGCCCATCCGTCGCGCGTGACGGTGGTGATGTCGATGATGCGGCCGCGTTCGTCCTTCTCGAAATCGATACGGCCGCCCTGGGCGAGCAGGTGCAGGACCCGCTGCTCGGGTTTGGATATGTCCATGGTGATGTCAGCTTGAAAAAGGCGCACGAGAACGCCGGCCGCAGCTCACGCATGCGGCAGCGTTGATCGATCAGGCCCGGTCGGTCTTGACCGGGCCCTACCGGGCCTCTTGGCTGATGGACATAAAGTCTCCGAAAGTCAGGCTTCCGGAGATAGTCGCTTCGGCCTTGCGGTGCAAGCGGGGACGCGGGACGAGGGCGGTCAGCCGCCCATCAGGGCGCCCTTGATACCGTCGAAGATGAATTGCGCGGCCAGTGCGGCGAGGATGACGCCGAGGATCCGGGTGATCATGGCGGCCATCGAGTCGCCGATCAGCTTCATCACCGGGCCGATCATCAGGAAGACGACGAGGCAGAAAACCAGGATGATCGCCACGGCCGCCAGCACGATGCCCTGCTCGGTCAGGCTGGTGGCGTCGGACATGAAGAGCATCATCGTGGCGATGGCGCCGGGGCCGGCCAGCATCGGGATGGCCATCGGGAAGACCGAGATGTCGTCCCATTTTTCCGGGTGGGTGTCGTGTTCGCCGATGATCTCCTCGGCGCGCTCCTCGCGGCGCTCGGTGCGCTTTTCGAAGATCATTTCCAGCGCCATCAGGAACAGCAGGACACCGCCGGCTGCGCGGAAAGCGTCCAGCGAGATGTGCATGGCGTTCAAGAGCCAGGCACCGCCCAGGGCAAAGCCCAGCAACACGCCCGACGCTATCACCACCGAGCGGATCGCCATCGAACGGCGGTGCGATTTCGGCGCGCCATCGGTCAGCGCCGCGAAGATCGGCGCCACGCCGGGCGGGTCGATGGCCACGAAGAAGGTGACCAGGGCGGAGGTGAAGAGTTCGAGCATGCCGGTTTCCTGTCTGTGGCCGCCCGCATAACCGGAGCGCGCGGAAAGGTCACGGAATTTCTCGTGCATGGCTTTGCAGGATAGTCATGCAAATTGGCTGTAGGCTGCTGAGGAAAGGAGTGTCCAGCATGCAGCGGGCGGATATTCTGCAGGTCGCAGACGGGGGAGGGATCATGCCGGACTGGTTGCCACCGATACTCGGGACGCTGGACATCGCAGCATTTGCCGCGCTGATCATCGGTGTGATGTGGAATGCGCGGGAAACCCGGCGTTCCACCTATATCAATCTGGAGACCGAGGCGCTCAACATCTTCCGCTTCGAAGCGGAGCATCGCGCCGTTCTGGCCCGGATCTTCAACGAGCCCGAGGACAGGCCGGTCGATCTGGACGACGAGGAGACCGTTGTCGCCAACAATTATTTCCTCCAGATCCTGAACCTGTTCGAGATTGCCGTGCGGCTGCGCAGCCGGGGCAATCTCGATCCCATGATTTTCGGGACCTGGGTGTCCTGGTTTCTCGAAGTGTCCGAGATGGGCTGGTTCCGGCGCAACTGGCCTGACTACCGGCTGCACTATTCACCGGACATGCGGGGTATATTCGACACCTATTTCCGCACCGTACCGGACCTCTCCATTCCCTTTGAAGAGCGCCGGAAACACTTCTTCGAGGCTGCGGCGAAGCAGATGAGATGCCGAACGGTCAGAAAGTGGCTCGACAATGCCTGATGTCGATATCCGCCCGCTCGAGCCCGCCGGAATTGCCAAGGCTGCCGCGTGGGCGGCCGCACAGCTGCGGCCGATGCCGGCCTATATCTCGCACGGGGAAATCCTGTCCGGCCGCAGTCCGGACGGAAAGCGCTGGGCGGATGATCTGGACGTCAGGCTGGCCAGGGACTTCTCGGCGTGCCTGGAGGGCGGTGGCTTCGTGCTCGTCGCAAGCCGCAACGGTGCGATCGCGGGATTGTGCGCGGTTGCGTTCGAAAGCGCTGCCGGCACCTGCATCGCGACGATCGAGGATCTGCTGGTCGGCGAAGACGGGCGGGGCCATGGGCTGGGATCCCGGCTGCTCGAGGCTGCCGAGACGCTCTGCCGCGAAAAAAATGCCGACCAGATCATGCTGGAAAGCGGCATTGCCAATGATAGCGCCCACAGCTTCTTCGAGGGGCGGGGCTATCGTGCCGTCTCGAAAGTCTTCCTGCGCGAGCAGTAGCGGGATCTGACCTAGGCTGCCCGGATGCTTTCCAGGAACTGGGTGACCTGGACGTGCAGCTCGCCGGAGGCCGAGGTGAGGTCGCTCGAAGCGCGCTGCATCCCGGCGGTCGCATTCCGGCTCGATGTCATGGCCGTGTCCAGCCGCGCGACATTCTCCGCGACGCGCTCCGAACTGGTATTGGCGATCCGGGCACTGTCATCGATCTGATGGGTGGCGCTGGACTGGTCCTCGACCGCCTGGCGGATCGTTCCTGACAGGGCACTGATGCGGTCGATCGTTGCGGCGATATTGCGGATCGCGGTTTCCGACTGACGGGCGACGTCCTGCACCGAGGCCACCTGGGCCGTGATGTCTTCCGTGGCCTTCGTGGTCTGTTCGGCCAGGGCCTTCACTTCGCTGGCCACGACGGCGAAGCCCTTGCCGGCCTCGCCGGCACGGGCGGCCTCGATGGTGGCATTGAGAGCGAGAAGGTTGGTCTGGCTCGCGATCTGGCTGATCAGTTCGACAATCTCGCCGATCGTGCGGCCCGTCTCGGACAGGCGGCCGACGATCTCGTCGGTCTTGCGGGCCTCGGCGACGGCTGTCGCGGCGATCTCGGCGGCCTGGCCGGCATTGGTGTTGATGTCGGCCACCGACATGGACAGCGCATCCGCCGAGCGGGAGACCGTTTCCACCTGGGTGCGCGACTCGCCGGACGCCGTGCGCACTTCCTGCAGGGAGGCCAGGGACTGTTCCACCGCCGCCTGCAGGTCGCCGGAATGGCGCCCGACCGTGCCGGCGGCATCGGTCAGCGTGTTGACGACGGTGAGGACCGAGCGTTCGAAATCCTCGGCGACCTGGCGCATCAGGGCTTCGCGTTCACGCGCGATCTCCGTCTGCTGGGCGTATTGCCGTTCGGCCTCTTCACGGGCACGGTCGGCCAGATTGGTGCGGAATTCGATCACCGAACGGGCAATGGCGCCGATCTCGTCACCGCGGTCGGCCCCGTCGATCTCGATGTCGAGATCGCCGCTGCGCAGCCGGTCCAGCCCGGTCTGTAAGCGCCCCAGCGGGTGCGCAACGCCCAGGGCCAGCCACACGGCCAGGCCGAGGAAGGCCAGGCCGACAGGCGCACAGGTCAGGCCGATCACCAGCATCTGGTCGGCAATCAGCCCGTCGATATGGGCGGCGATATCACTGGAGACGAAGGCCTGGGCAGCTTCGGGCGAGCCGAGCTGGCCGAGCATGGCCTGGCGGAAGGCGTAGAAGGCGAAGGCGGTCCCGCCCATCATGATGGCACCGGCGGTGACCACCATCACGACGAAACGGCCTTTGATCGAAAGGGTCACGGTTAAGACGCCCCTGGCTGCTGTGCGGACTTCCGGATATCCCGGTCTGGGTCCGATCTTGTGCGCCGTGAGCGTAAAAATGAGGTAACCGCGATCAGCCCTGCGTCAAAGAGTCCGGCCGGCCCCAGGCGACAAATGCGCCATTGAGATAATCGGTGTCCGACTTGCCGTAGAGGAAGGGGTCGCCTTCCGGCGTCAGGACATCGCCGCCGGCCGCTTTCAGCACGGCATGGCCCGCGCCGGTATCCCATTCGCAGGTGGGGCCGAAGCGCGGATAGACATCGGCCAAACCTTCCGCCACGAGGCAGAATTTCAGCGAGCTTCCTGCCGAAACCTTTTCGGTGACGCCGACACTGTCGGCAAAGGCGACGGTCTTCTCGTCGGCGTGCGAACGGCTCATCACGGCCGTCCGGCCGCCTTCGGGTGCCTGGCGCGTGGTGATCGGCTCGAGCGCGTCGCGGCTGACCGGCTGACCGGGCTTCAGCGCGCCGGCCCAGGCGGTCTCGCCGCCGACAAAGATGCGCTCGCGCGCCGGCGCATAGACGCAGCCTGCAGTCGGGGTGCGGTCCTCGATCAGCGCGATATTGATGGTGAACTCACCGTTCTTGTTGATGAATTCCTTGGTGCCGTCGACCGGGTCGACCAGGATGAAAGCGCGGCCCGTATCCGGACGCAGGCCGGCGCTGAAGCTTTCCTCGGCGAGCACCGGCACGTCCGGTACGCACTTTGCCAGCTCTTCCAGGATAATGGCTTCGGCCAGCTCGTCCGCATCGGTGACCGGCGAGCGGTCTGCCTTGCCGCGCGTATCGAAATCGCTGTTATAGACCTCCATCACCTTCACCGCCGCAAGGCTGCAGATACGGGCGAATTCGAAGGCAAGCGCATTGCGGTCGGCGGGCAGGGACATCGTCGGCATAACCTGATGAGAAACGGCGTAAAGAAGTGATCCCCCGGGGCATAGGGGAATTGCCCTGCCGCGCCAAGCCTGTATGCAGGGGTGCCGGCGCGGGCCGGATCAGGACTGGAGCAGGATGTGGCGCAGGCGCCGGACATTTCCGTACACATTGTCGCCTATCGCAGCCGTGACACGATCGGGCGCTGCCTTGCCGCGCTCGAGGCCCAGACCGTACGGCCGGGTGAAGTCCTGGTGCTGGAAAACGGGTCTCCGGAAGGCGAGCGTGTGACGGCCTCAGACCTGCCAGACTGGGTGACCTTTATCGAGTCCGGCGCCAATCTGGGCTTTGCTGCCGGCAATAACCGGCTGGTCGAGAAAAGCTCGGGGCGCTGGGTGGTCTTTCTCAATCCCGATGCCTTTGCGCGGTCCGACTGGATCGAGCAGCTGACAGCCGCGATCGAACGCTATCCGGATATCGCCCTGTTCGGCTCGACCCAGTACAGCGCCGAACGGCCGGACCTGCTCGACGGGGCAGGCGATGTCTATCACGCGGCCGGGCTGGCTTATCGGGCGGCCTATATGCGCCCCGTTTCTTTCCTGCCCGAGGAGGGCGAAGTGTTCGGGCCCTGCGGTGCCGCGGCCATGGTCCGGCGCGACGTTTTCGAGACACTGAACGGCTTCGACGAGAGCTTCTTCTGCTACAATGAGGACGTCGATCTGGCGTTCCGCGCCCGCCTGCTGGGACACCGGGCGATCCAGCTGCGTGACGCGGCCGTCGATCATATGGGCTATGCCTCGTCCGGGCGGCGGTCGGAGTTTGCCACCTATCACGGCGTGCGCAACCGGGTCTGGGTGTTTGCCCGCGATATGCCGGGCTGGCTGTTTCCGGTGCTGGCACCATTCCACATCGTCGCCAACCTCGCCCTTTGGGGGGCGTCGGCGCGGCAGGGCCAGTTCGGGCTCTACGGCCGGGCTATCCGGGATGCCCTGGCCGACTGGCCACGGATCATGCGGGAGCGTCGCGACCTTCAGGCTGCGCGTGCGGTAAAGCCGTCAGTCTTTGCGCGGATGATGTGCTGGAATTCCCGGGCGCTTCTGACCCGCGAGCCGGATATCCGGCCGGTTCAGCGCTGAACCGGGCTTCAGCATTCTATTTCCTCGAGCGCGATCAGCTCCGCGCGCTGCAGATCGATCGTGTTGCGCTCGAAATCCCAATCCGGCCAGATGCCGATATAGCCGTGATCCCAGACGCAGGTGGGAGGGGATACGTCAAAGGTGATGTCCTGATAGTCGTCACCGACAGCGTAGCGTTCCCATCCGTCCTGGCCGATCCCCGGCAGGAAGACGTTGAAGCGCACGCCTTCCGCCGGCTGGTCGCTGGCGGCGCGGACCCGGAAGGTCAGGCGGAGGCGCCGGCCCTGCAAGGCCTCCAGCTCATTGGGCGCCAGTGCGAAAAAGGCCCCCGCCGACTGCATGCCATCCAGCGGTCCGCGCGATGCCGCGACGCGCACGAAGGCGGTCTGCCCCTCGGTCAGGAAGGTCGCTTCCAGCCCGTTGCCCGTGCCGATCGCGTTCAGCGTATCGCCTTCATAGACCAGGCCCTCCGCCTGGATCTGTTCCGGTGTCCGCTTGGCGGAATCGCCGAAAGCGAGGGCGCCGGCGACCATGCCGCCCGTGACGAGGGCGGCGATCGGGTAGAAGGCCCAGTCAGGCAAGGAAAACATCGCGCATCCCGTGATCGCGTTACCGGAGCGACTGTTTGGCCCTTGATGCGCAGAAGGTCAATCGCGCCGTCTCGCCCGTGCATGGTCTGCAACGGACTCAAATTGGCCGCGTTTTGCTGATGACATCTGCCACGAACGCCAGTGTGTCCGGCGGAAAACTTGAGAGGTCACTTGAACTTTTCACCGACGCAGCCGATTCTGGACGTATGAACGTGCGTCCGGAATTGCCCGCAGATCCGCTCAAGGAGGCCGTAGCCCGGCTCGACGGCGCGATGACGCGTGTCGAACGCGTGGCCGGCCGTATGCGGTCCCGCGTCGAACGGGCCGAGACGGCGGCCGACCAGGCCCGCAACGCCGATGACGACCGGGCGCGGCTGGCCGAAGCCCTGGACGAGGCGCGCGGCCGTGAGGCAGCGCTGCATCAGGCTGCCCAGGAAGCCTCCGATGCGCTCGACCGGGCGATCGAGGATTTGCGTGGTCTGGCGGGTGAGGAGTAGGCGGCATGTCCAAGGTCACCGTGACGCTCAATGGCCGCGAATTCACCATCGGCTGCGAAGACGGCCAGGAAGCCTATCTGCGCGAGCTGGCCGGACAGCTTGATGCGCGCGTCGGCGGGATTGTCGAGCAGGTCGGCCAGATCGGCGACGTCCGGCTCCTGCTGATGGCGGCCCTGATGCTTATTGACGAGCACAAGGAAACCGAGCGGCGGATCGAGGCGCTGGAAAACCATATCGAGCGGCTGCGCCACGAACGTCATGGGGCGGCGAGCCTGCAGGCCGAAGAACGCCAGCGCATGGTGAGCTGCCTGATCGATGTGGCCGAACGTCTGGAGGCCTTTGCCGCCGATCTGGAGGGCGAGCCGCCGGCCGGGCCGGGTGAGGAAGACGGGACCCCCGCTGCGCACCTCGCGGATGCCCGCGCTTGAGACTGGCGCCGGAAAACGCCACATAGACACCGTGACGGTTATCTGCTGCGTGCGACAGGAGCGTTTATCCCGCTGACCGTACATCTCCACGAGGGAGCTGCCTCTGTTCGGGACCGTGGTCCCTTGCAAGCGGCGCCCACCTGAATTGTCGGGTCCGTGGGGATACACACGCACCACCGGCGCAAGTGGAGCCGTCACACCCGCTGTCCGCCAGGATCATGACTGAAACGACTGACGCAAAATCCGTCCTGAGGCGCCGTCTGATCGCCGACCGCATTGCCGCATCGGCCGCCCGGCCGGAGGCCGGCGAACGGCTGGTTGATCATTTTGCGCCCAACTGGCGGCCGCGCGCCGGCATGGTCGTGGCGGGCTATCATCCGCTGCCGCACGAGATCGATCCCGGGCCGCTGATGGCGTCATTCGCCGCGGCGGGCGCCCAGCTCTGCCTGCCTGTCGTCCAGGGGCGGGACCGGCCACTGGTCTTCCGGTGCTGGCGCGCCGGCGACACGCTGGAAGCCCGGGCCTTCGGGGTGAAGGAACCGACCGACCGGGCACCCGAAACCGTGCCCGATCTGGTTCTTGTGCCGCTGGTCGGCGTGGATCGCCAGGGTGTGCGCCTGGGCTTCGGGGCGGGGTATTACGACCGCACGCTGGCCAGGCTGCGCAAAGCCGGCGAGGTGCGGGTCGTCGGGCTGGCCTATCCTGAACAATGCGTCGACCGCCTGCCTTGCGAGGATCATGACCAGCGTCTCGATGCGCTGGTCACCGACGAAGGCTGGCAGGCTTTCGCCTGAGCACAAAAGGAAACGCCCCGCCGGATGGCAGGGCGCTCCGCATTCTTCAAAGCCCGGACGTGGCCTAGTAGCGATAGTGTTCCGCCTTGAAGGGGCCGGCCTGCGGCACGCCGATATAATCGGCCTGGTCGCTGGACAGTTCGGTCAGCTTGGCGCCCAGCTTGTCGAGGTGCAGGCGGGCGACCTTCTCGTCCAGGTGCTTGGGCAGGATGTAGACCTCGTTCTTGTATTCGTCGCCCTTCGTCCAGAGCTCGATCTGGGCGAGCGTCTGGTTGGTGAAGGAGGACGACATCACGAAGGAGGGGTGGCCGGTTGCATTGCCCAGATTCACCAGACGGCCTTCCGACAGCAGGATGATGCGGTTGCCATCCGGGAACTGCACGAGATCGACCTGCGGCTTCACATTGGTCCACTGGAAGTTCTTCAGGCTCTCGACCTGAATCTCGTTGTCGAAGTGGCCGATATTGCAGACGATCGCCATATCCTTCATGGCGCGCATGTGATCGACAGTGATGATGTCCTTGTTGCCGGTCGCGGTGACGAAGATGTCCATCTCGGCGGTGACATCGTCCAGGCGCACGACCTCGAAACCGTCCATGCAGGCCTGCAGGGCGCAGATCGGGTCGATCTCGGTGACATAGACGCGGGCGCCGGCGCCGCGCAGCGACTCAGCCGAGCCCTTGCCGACATCGCCATAGCCGCAGACGACGGCCTTCTTGCCGGCCATCATCACGTCCGTGCCGCGGCGGATGGCGTCCACGAGGCTTTCGCGGCAGCCATAACGGTTGTCGAATTTCGACTTGGTCACGCTGTCATTGACGTTGATGGCCGGGAAGGGCAGCTCGCCGCGCTTGGCCATCTGGTAGAGGCGCATCACGCCGGTCGTGGTCTCTTCGGAGACGCCCTGGATGGCGCTCTTGGCCTTGGTGAACCAGCCCGGCGTGGCTTCGAAGCGCTTGCGGATCTGGGCGAAGAGTGCGGTCTCTTCCTCGGACTTCGGGTGATCCAGCAGGGAATGATCGGCTTCGGCCTTCTCGCCCAGGATCAGGTACATGGTGGCATCGCCGCCATCGTCCAGGATCATGTTGGCGGTTTCGCCGTTCGGCCAGTGGAAGATGGCGTCGGCATAGTCCCAGTACTCTTCCAGCGTCTCGCCCTTGTAGGCGAAGACCGGGATTTTCTGCTCGGCGATGGCCGCCGCCGCATGGTCCTGGGTAGAGAAGATATTGCACGAGGCCCAGCGGACCTCGGCGCCCAGCGCGACCAAGGTCTCGATGAGAACCGCGGTCTGGATCGTCATGTGCAGGGAGCCGGCGATACGCGCGCCCTTCAGGGGCTGGGCCTTGCCGAATTCCTCACGCAGGGCCATCAGGCCCGGCATCTCGATCTCGGCCATCTCGATCTCGGTCCGGCCCCATTTGGCCAGCGAGATGTCCTTGATGACGTGGGGGTGGTCGGCGGCGAACTGGGTTTTATCCGCAACAGCAGTCATGACCTTCAGGTCCTCTTCGTGTTTCGGGTTTCTGACGGGGCGCTGGATGAGCGCCGGAAATACCGGGGCCGGCGCATGGGTGCGGCCGGCCCCGTCTTATCGGTTTGGCGTGGTCTAGGCGAGCCCGCGCAGTGCATCCACCAGGTCGGTCTTCTCCCAGGAGAAGCCGCCATCCTCGGCCGGCTTGCGGCCGAAATGGCCGTAGGCCGCGGTGCGGGCATAGATCGGCCGGTTGAGCTTCAGATGGGTGCGGATGCCGCGGGGCGACAGGTCGACCAGCTGGCGCAGCGTGTCTTCCAGCTTCACCTCATCGACCTGGCCGGTGCCATGGCAGTCGACATAGAGCGAGAGCGGCTTGGACACGCCGATCGCATAGGACACCTGGATCGTGCAGCGCTTGGCCAGGCCGGCGGCCACGACATTCTTGGCCAGATAGCGGCAGGCATAGGCGGCCGAGCGGTCGACCTTCGTCGGGTCCTTGCCCGAGAAGGCGCCGCCGCCGTGCGGTGCGGCGCCGCCATAGGTGTCGACGATGATCTTGCGGCCGGTGAGGCCGGCATCGCCGTCCGGGCCGCCGATCACGAAAGTGCCGGTCGGGTTGACGTAGAACTCGTCCTCCGGCGGCAGCCAGCCATCGGGCAGCACCTCCTCGACGACCGGACGGACCAGCTCGCGCACCTGGGCCTGGTCGAGATTGGCCTTGTGCTGGGTCGAGACGACGACGGACGTGATCCCGGCGGGAATGCCGTTCTCATAGCGCATTGTCACCTGGGACTTGGCGTCCGGCTCGAACTCCGGCCGTTCGCCGCTCTTGCGCAGCTCGGCCATCCGCTTGAGGATCTTGTGGGAATACAGGATCGGTGCGGGCATCAGCTCCGGCGTCTCGTCCGAGGCATAGCCGAACATGATGCCCTGGTCGCCAGCGCCTTCATCCTTGTCCTCGCCCGCATCCACGCCCTGTGCAATGTGCGCGGACTGTTCGTGCAGGAAATTCTGGAAGTTGGCGTGCTTCCAGTGGAAGCCTTCCTGCTCATAGCCGATATCGCGGACCGCCTCGCGGGCGGCCTGCTCGATCTCGTCATTGTCGATCTCTGCCGCACAGCGGATCTCGCCTGCCAGGATGATCTGGTTGGTCGTGGTCAGGGTCTCGCAGGCAACGCGCGCTTCGGGGTCCTTGGACAGGAAAAGGTCGACGATCGTGTCGGAGACACGGTCGCAAACCTTGTCCGGATGGCCTTCGGAAACGCTCTCGGAGGTAAAGATGTATGACGGTCTGCTCACTGCGCATATCCTCATATAAAGATCGCTTTATATCGCTTGGGGTAGAACAGATACGCGCACCGGATGCAAGCCTCTTGGTGCAAACACGCCCGGCGGTCCGGCTGCAGCCACCCCCTTCCAATCCGTCTCACATAAAGATATCTTTATGTCGTCATGTTATTGCGCTATATGTCGGTGCAAGCGAATTCGACATGCCCTGAAACACCGGCCGCGCGCCGGCAGGGCCAGCTGAAGGTGACCCATGAGTGCGGACGGCAGTACGATACAGGCCCGGAACGGACTGAACGTGTCCTTCGAATTCTTCCCGCCCAAGACCGAGGCGATGGAAGAGACGCTCTGGGAGTCGATTTCCCGGCTGGAGCCCCTGTCGCCGAACTTCGTGTCGGTGACCTATGGCGCCGGCGGCTCGACCCGCGACCGGACCCACCGGACCGTGCGGCGTATCGTGCGCGAGACCGGTATCCGGCCCGCCGCGCACCTGACCTGCGTGTCGGCCACGCGGGACGAGATCGATGATGTGATCCGCGACTACTGGTCTGCCGGTATCCGGCACATTGTCGCCCTGCGCGGCGATCCGCCGGACGGTATCGGCGAGGCCTACACGCCGCATCCGGGCGGCTATGCCAACGCCGCGGAACTCGCGGCCGGAATCCGCAAGATCGGCGATTTCGAGATTTCCGTCGGCTGCTATCCGGAGAAGCATCCGGAGAGCCGCGATTTCGACTATGATATCGACCTGCTCAAGCAGAAGATCGACAATGGCGCCACGCGCGCCATCACCCAGTTCTTCTTCGAGCCGGACGTGTATTTCCGCTTCCGCGAACGGGCGGAGCGCGCCGGCATCACCATCCCGATCGTGCCGGGCATCATGCTGCAGGCCAATTTCAACGGTCTCAAGCGGATGGCGGGGCTGTGCGGGGCCAGCCTGCCGGCCTGGCTGCACGAGGCCTATGACGGGCTCGACGAGGATGCAGGCACCCGCAAGCTGGTCACCGCCCACGTCGCCGCCAAGCTGTGCAGCAAGCTGCAGGCCGGCGGTGTCGACAATTTCCACTTCTACACGCTCAACCGGGCGGAGCTGGCGCTTTCCACCTGCCAGCTGCTCGGTGTGAAGGCCGAGCAGCGCGAAGCGGTGGGGGTGGCGTGATGACATCAGGCGAACGAGTTGAAGCGCTTGCAGCGCTTGGCCGCGAGCGTGTCCTGATCCTGGACGGTGCGATGGGCACCCAGATCCAGGACCTCAAACTGGATGAAGAGGGTTATCGCGGCGAGCGTTTCGCCGACTGGCCGTCGGCGATCAAGGGCAATAACGACATCCTCAATCTCACCACGCCCGACGCCGTGAAGGCGATCCACAAGGCCTATTTCGAGGCTGGTTCCGACATCGTCGAGACCAATACCTTCTCGGCCACCTCGATCGCCCAGGCCGATTACGGCATGCAGGAGCTCGCGCCCGAGATTGCGCGCGAAGGTGCGCGCCTGGCCCGCGAGGCCGCCGATGCGATCGAGGCGGAAACCGGCACGCCGCGCGGCGTGGCCGGGGCTATCGGGCCGACCAACAAGACGCTGTCCATTTCGCCGGATGTGAACGATCCCGGATTCCGTGACATCGACTTCGAAACCATCCGCAAGGCCTATCACGAACAGGCCGCGGCCATGGCCGAGCATGTCGACTTCTTCCTGATCGAGACCGTGTTCGACACGCTCAATGCCAAGGCTGCCATCAAGGCACTGCTCGATCTGAAGGCTGAAACCGGCATCGACCGGCCGATCATGATTTCCGGTACGATCACCGACCGCTCCGGCCGCACCCTGTCCGGCCAGACGGCCGAGGCTTTCTGGTATTCCGTGCGCCATGCGCGTCCCTGGGCCGTCGGGCTGAACTGTGCGCTGGGGGCCGAGGAGATGCGGCCCTATATCGCCGAGATCGCCCGGGTCGCGGATACCCGCATCATCACCTATCCCAATGCCGGCCTGCCCAATGACATGGGCGAGTATGACGAGACCCCGGAAGAGACGTCCGGCTTCGTCGGCGAATGGGCGCGGTCGGGCCTGGTCAATATCCTGGGCGGGTGCTGCGGCACCACGCCGGAGCATATCCGGGCCATCGCTGAGTCCGTGAAGGGCGCCAAGCCGCGCCGTCCGGCCAGACGCGAGCGGGCGATGCGCCTGTCCGGCCTCGAACCCTTCGAACTTTCCGCCTGAAGGCAATTATTCCATGGCTGTTGCTGTACCCACCTTCGTCAATGTCGGCGAGAGGACGAATGTCACTGGCTCCGCCCGCTTCCGCAAGCTGATCACGGAGGGCGACTATGCGGAGGCCGTCTCGGTCGCCCGTCAGCAGGTCGAGAACGGTGCGCAGGTGATCGACGTCAATATGGACGAGGGCCTGCTCGACAGCGTCGAGGCGATGACGGTCTTCCTGCGCATGATCGCCGGCGAGCCCGATGTGGCCCGCGTGCCGGTGATGATCGACAGTTCGAAATGGGAGGTGATCGAGGCCGGTCTGCAGAATGTGCAGGGCAAGGCGATCGTCAACTCGATCAGCCTGAAAGAGGGCGAGGAGCAGTTCCGCGAACATGCCGAAAAATGCCTGGCCTACGGCGCCGCCGTGGTGGTCATGGCTTTCGACGAGACCGGTCAGGCCGATACCGCCGACCGCAAGTTCGAGATCTGCGAACGGGCCTACAGGATCCTCGTCGACGAGATCGGCTTTCCGCCCGAGGACATTATCTTCGATCCCAACATCTTTGCGGTGGCGACGGGCATCGAGGAGCACAACAACTACGCGGTCGACTTCATCGAGGCGACGAAGCGGATCCGCGAGAACCTGCCTGGCTGTCACGTCTCCGGCGGCCTGTCGAACATCTCATTCTCTTTCCGCGGCAATGAACCGGTCCGCCGGGCCATGCACTCGGTCTTCCTCTATCATGCCATCAAGGCGGGGATGGATATGGGGATCGTCAATGCCGGCCAGCTCGATATCTACGACGATATCGACGAAGAACTGCGCGAACTGGTCGAGGATGTTATCCTCAACCGGCGGGATGATGCGACGGACCGGCTGCTGGAAACCGCCGAACGCTATCGCGGCCAGGGCGGCGGCACTGCAAAGGAGCGCGACCTTTCCTGGCGCGAGGCTGCGGTCGGCGACCGTATCCGGCACGCCCTCGTGCACGGGATCAACGAGTTCATTGTCGAGGACACCGAAGAGGCGCGCCAGCAGTTCGATCGTCCCCTGCATGTGATCGAAGGACCGCTGATGGACGGGATGAATGTCGTTGGCGACCTGTTCGGTGACGGCAAGATGTTCCTGCCCCAGGTGGTGAAGTCGGCGCGCGTGATGAAGCAGGCGGTGGCCCACCTCATTCCCTTCATGGAGGAGGAGAAGGAGGCCGCGGGCGAGGAGCAGTCGTCCAATGGCCGTATCGTGCTCGCGACCGTGAAGGGCGATGTCCACGATATCGGCAAGAATATCGTCGGCGTTGTGCTGCAGTGTAACGGCTATGACGTGATCGATCTGGGCGTCATGGTGCCCTGCGAGAAAATCCTGGAGACCGCCCGCAAGGAGAAGGCCGACGTGATCGGCCTGTCCGGACTGATCACACCCTCGCTCGACGAGATGGTGTTCGTGGCCTCCGAGATGGAGCGCAAGCAGATCGAGATCCCCCTGCTGATAGGTGGTGCGACGACCTCACCGGCGCACACGGCCGTGAAGATCGACCCGGCGATCTCGGTCGCGCCCGTCATCCACGTCCTCGATGCCAGCCGTGCGGTCGGCGTGGTGTCCAAACTCCTCTCCGACAGCCGCGACGATTACGCCCGCGATGTGCGCGCCGATCTCGCCAGGATCCGCGAGCGCCGCCTGGCCGCCCGCTCGTCAAAGAAGCGCGTGCCGCTCGCCGAGGCGCGCCGCAAGGGCTGGGATTGCGACTGGTCGCAATACACCCCGCCCCGTCCGAACTGGACCGGGGTGAAGACCTTCGAGCCGGACGTGGCGACACTGGTCGACTATATCGACTGGACGCCCTTCTTCTTCACCTGGGAGATGAAGGGCAGCTATCCGGCGATCTTCGACGACCCCAATCGCGGCGAAGCGGCCCGGTCTCTGTTCGACGACGCCCAGGCGATGCTGAAGCAGATCGTGGATGAGGGCCTGCTCAAGCCGCGCGCAGTCTGCGGCTTCTGGCCGGCCAATCGCAATGGCGATGATGTGGTGCTCTACACGGACGACAGCCGCACGACTGTGCTCGATCGCTTCTACGGGCTGCGTCAGCAGGCTGCGAAGTCGAATGACCGGCCGCATCTCAGCCAGTTCGATTTCCTCGCGCCCGAGGGCAATGAGGACTGGATCGGCGGCTTTGCCGTCACCGCCGGCGACAATCCCGACGTGCTTGCGGCCTTCGAGAAGGCCAAGGACGACTACAGCGCCATCATGTTCAAGGCGCTGTCGGATCGCCTGGCCGAAGCTGCGGCGGAATGGCTGCACGAGCAGGTGCGCAAGCACCATTGGGGCTATGCGCCGGACGAGGCCCACTCCAAAAGCGAACTGATCGAGGAAGCCTATGCCGGCATCCGCCCCGCGCCGGGCTATCCCTCACAGCCCGACCACACCGAAAAGGTCACGCTCTTCAAACTCCTCGACGCTCCGGAGAATGCAGGCATCAGCCTGACCAACTCCTTCGCAATGATGCCGGCCTCATCGGTGTCGGGCGTCTACCTCTCTCATCCGGACAGCCATTATTTTGCCGTCGGCCGGATCGAACGCGACCAGGTCGAGGACTATGCCGCGCGGAAGGGCTGGACGGTCGAGGAATGCGAGCGGATGCTGGCCCCCATCCTGGACTATGCGCCGGGCGATGTCCGGCAAAGCGCCTGAGTGCGGCGCCTGTCTTAGTGGTTGTTGCTACCTTGGGGAAACGATACACCATCGTTCATCCAGGGGAGTTCAATGAACGATATGTCTGCGCCCAAGATCCCGTTCAACAAGCCGGTTCTGGCCGGCCGGGAGCTGGACTATATCAAGGAAGCGATCGATTCCGGCCAGCTGGCCGGCGACGGGCCTTTCACCGAGCGGTGCGAGCAGGCCTTGTTGCAGCGCATCGGCGGTGCCTCGGCGCATCTGACGCACTCCTGTACGGCCGGGCTGGAAATGGCCGCGATCCTTTGCGGCCTCGGTCCGGGCGATGAAGTGATCCTGCCCTCATACACCTTCGTCTCGACAGCCAACGCAGTTGTGCTGCGCGGGGCGACGCCCGTGTTTGTCGATATCGAGCCGGAGACACTGAACATAGATCCTGTACAGGTGCGGGCTGCTGTTACTGACCGGACGCGCGCGATTTTCCCGGTCCACTATGCCGGCGTGGTCGCGGATATGGATCCGATCTGCGCGATCGCTGCCGGACACGGCCTGATGGTCGTGGAAGATGCTGCCCAAGCACTCGGTGCGACCCGCAATGGCCGTGCTGCGGGTTCGTTCGGCGACATGGCGGCATTCAGCTTCCACGAGACGAAGAACATCATAAGCGGTGAAGGCGGGGCGTTGATCGTGAACCGGTCCGGGCTTTCGCTGCGCGCCGAGATCATTCGCGAAAAAGGCACCAACCGCGCCCAGTTCTTCCGCGGCATGACCGACAAGTACAGCTGGGTGGATATGGGCTCCTCATTCCTGCCCGGCGAGCTCGTTGCAGCCTTCCTCTTCGGGCAGCTTGAGAAGCTGGACACGCTGAATAACGAACGTATCGCTGTCTGGAACCGCTATCACGCGGCGTTCGAACCGCTCGAGCGAACGGCAGGCGTCCGGCGGCCCGTCATCCCGGCTGAGTGCGAACACAACGCGCATATGTACTACCTGCTCATGCCGGACCTGGATGCGCGCACGGCCTTCATCTCGAGTATGAAGGCAGCCGGTATCACCACGCCTTTCCACTATGTCCCGCTTCACTCATCGCCTTTCGGCCGCACCTGTTCGCGGGTGCACGGCGACATGTCGGTGACGGACGAGCTTTCCGATCGGCTGGTGCGCCTTCCGCTCTATCCGGGGGTCGGCCAGAACCTGGACCGGATCATCGAAACCGCGCTGCGGTCCGCCGGACATGGCTGATGCCGGTCAAGATAACCGACCGGCAGGTTCGCCGGCGAAAAGTCATTTCAGTGCCGGGCCGGACGGGCTTGTGTACTTCACCTGCGCAGCGGTCTTTGCCCTGCTGTGGGTGGTCTATCTGTTCCGGTTCAAGAACGGCATTCCCCATGCCGATGACCTGAACTTCTTCATCCCGGCGATAATGGGCGCCGAAGGCATGCTGGACCCCGACTATCTGCTGCAGAGTCAGGGGCCTCATTTCCACTTTTCCTACAAGATCATGTCGTATCTGCTCCTGGAGCAGTTCGGCTACAACACGCTTGTCTTCTCGGCAACCGGCCCGCTCGCCCTGATCGGGCTGGTGATGCTCATCCGCTGGTATATCGCCGAGTTCGAACCTGACGCGGAGATCGGGAATCCGCAGTACCGGGCCGTGTGGATGGCCATCGGTGCGGTGATGGTCGCCTTTTTTGTTTTCACGCCGCTGCGTTCGGTCGATTTCAGCTATGACATGCTCGCCCTGAACGGCAATCTTGCCTATGTCGCATTCACGGCGACATTGGTGTGTACAGCGCTTTATGTGCGCCGGCGGATCGGACACCTGACCTTCCTCGTCGCGGCAATTGTGCCTGTCTTCGTCGTGGGCGTGGCGACTTTCAAGACCTTCTATGCTGCCGGCCTCGCGGCGATGGTGCTCGTGTCATTGCCGGATCTTTTTGCCCGGCTCCGGGCCGGAGACCTGGCTTCCTTGCCCAAGGCCCATCTGCGCCATGGCGTGGTGATAGCCGGCTTTGCCGCGAGCTGGCTGCTGTATGACGTGCTTCTGGCGAAAGCCGGCTATCGGGCGCCCGATCCTGGCAGTGTCGGGCTCGCCGATCTCGTCGACTGGGTTCGCTCCGGCGTCTATCAGAGTCTCGGAGGGGCGACCCTGACGGACTATTTCGAGCTCACTGACAAGGCCGAGGCGATCAAGACAGGGTTGCTGGTGCTGTGCGCAATCTGCAGCGCGGCCGTGGCGCCATTCCTGATCGCCCGCGGACATATCGTTGTGCTGGCACTCATGGGGCATGCCGTGCTCGCCGCCATTGGTGCGGGACTGGTGCGAGGCGTGGTTGAAGCGCCCCGTTATCAGGGGGTGCTGAGCTTCTTCTGGCTCGGCGTGCTGCTGGCTTTCCTGTTCGCTGTGCGAGCACTCGTCGTTGAACGCAGTGCCCCCCGCCAGCGCTTTGCGCAGTGGTCGAGCATCGCTGCCGTTGCCGGAGCCGGTGCGATGTTGCTGGTCAGCCTGGCTTCGATGTGGGGGTATGCGGCATATCTTCAGGAACAGGTCGGCTACACACGCCGCTACATGTCGCGGCAGGCCGAGATATTCTACGGTCACCCCGTTCTGACCGAACAGGACGCGCAGGCGCTGCGGTGCCGCCGCCCGCTGGAGATGTGTCAGGCAGCAGTCGATCTTGTGCGCGAAAAACGCGCCGTGCGCATCTCCGAGTGAGGGCCGCTTCAGTCTTGCGGCGTTTGCTCTGCAAAGACCCAGAACTGCAGTGACAAAAAAATCGTCACAGCCGCCAGGCCCATCGCGAAAAGCTGGGCAAGCGGGTGCGGTATGTCGAGCAGCCGGTAGAGCCCCGCCAGCGCGCTGATCTGCACGACGTATCCCATCAGATAGGCAGCGACATAGCGCGGCGCTGTTCGTTGCCAGGCGTGGGTGCTGCGGAACGTCCAGCCGCGATTGAGCAGGTAGGTGATCGCTATGCCGGCCGCGAAGGCCCCGGTTGTCGCAATTTCCGGCGACACGCCGAGAAAGGTGATGCCGAGATAAGCCAGATAAAGCAGCAGATTGGTTCCGCCACCCACGACCAGATAACGCAACAGCCGGAACAGGGCCGGATGGGTGTCGGGCCGGGGCAATGAAGCCGGGTCGGGGAACATGTCAGGGTGCCGGCGCCGACGGGCGGTAGAATTCCGGTACGTCGTGAGGGACGAATTTGATCAGCGGAACATTTTTCCGGAGGAAGGCGGTCTCTGCCTCGGAACGGCGGCGGGTGTAGGTCCGGTCCGACAGGTTGAAATAGGTTATCTGCGGGTCGGAGGTTTCCGGGAGGCTGTCGACGGCGACGAGTTGTCCGGCAAATCGCGGGTTCTCGGCTTCAAATGCGTCGATGAACTCCTGCAGCTTGGCGATTTTCTCGTCGACCGTGCGGTCCAGGAACTGGAAGCCGATCTTGTCCGAAAGGTCCCTGGCGGGTGCGCCGCCATAGATCCGGTTCTCCAGCATGTCGCCGGTAACGACCGAACCCAGCATGGCCATGCTCTTCGGTTCGATGCGAACGGGCGAGACCAGGCAGTGTCCCACCAGCCAGGCGTCTTTTCCGATGTGCATGTATTTGTGGGAGTAAAAGCGCGATCCCTCGACCACATCGCCGAATTGTGCATGGGTCCAGATCTGGCTGCCTGCGCCGATCCCGACATTGTCGTCGATGTCCAGCCCGCCCATCGTGTCGAGGATGACATTGCCGCCGAACCAGCAATTCCGGCCGATGCGCAGGGGGTGAACGCCGTGGCAGAAGGCGCGCTCGTGCAGCTTGGTGTAGTCGCCGATGACGAATTCGGGACACAGGATCTTGGCGCCGGCGCCGACATAGGCAAAGTCACCGATAACCACGCGCTTCGCCGGGCCGGACTTGCCACGGATTATGGCCCCTTCCTCGACGACGGCGCCTTCGCCGACAATGACTTCGTCCGCCTCGATCGTACCGTCGATGCGGGAGGGATAGCGCGTCTCGCTCATGGCGTGTCCTTAGGGCGTGGGGGCGTGTCGGAAGCGCCCGCCGCTGCGAGTGTGTCGACGATGAAGACCGGCCGCCGTTTCGCCTCCGCGAGCGCCCGTCCGACATAAAGGCCGACGAGGCTGATCAGGAAGACTTGCAGGCCCCCCAGGAAGGATATCAGGCTCGCCAGGGAGGCGTAACCGGGAACGGATATGCCGTTGACCAGCGCGTTGACCGTAATGGTCAGGCCGAAGAGCACGCTGGCGATACACACTGCAACACCGACCCCGGTCATCAGCCAGAGGGGCTTTTCGGAATAGGCGATGATGGTTTCCAGGCCGAGCTTGGCCAGTTTGAACAGATTGTAGGAAGACTTGCCCTCGGCCCGCTCGTTGCGCGGCAGACGCAGGCGGCGCGTTTCGAAGCCGAGCTGCGTCATGATTGCGGGAAAGAGGCGCAGCTGTTCGGGATAGGCCCGGAAAGCTGCGGCGACCTTGTCGGAGAATATCCTGAAATTTCCGAACTTGCTGGAAACTTCGAGACCGGACGACCATCGCAATGCGGTGTTGAACAGGCTGGAGCCCAGATTGCGCCCGGCGCCCAATCCGGAGGTCTCGCGCTCGGCGATCACGACGTCGGCACCGGTTTCGATCGCATGGCGGTACAAATCCGCAATCGCTTCGGGCGGATCCTGCAGGTCGCAGTCCATCACCACATACCAGCGGGCCCGGGCGTGTGCCATGCCCGCGGAGATGGCGGCGTGCTGGCCGAAATTACGGCTCAGTCTTACTCCCAGCACCCCGGGGTCTGCAGCGCTCTCCGCGAGAATTCCGGCCCAGCTGTCGTCCGGGCTGCGGTCGTCCACCAGCACAATCTGGTAGCGGGCATCGATCCCGCGCAGCGTTTCGCGCAAGCGGCGCACAAGTTCTCCCAGCATCGCGGCGCCCTTGTAGACGGGGACAATGACGGCGACTTCCGGCAGGTCCGCATCGTCCGGCGTTGCACCGACATGGGGCGCTGAAATCTGCGGGACGGGCTGATGAACGCTCAAGGATTGTTACCCACTCTTTTCTTTGCCCTCCTAATGAACCAGAACAACACCGGTTGCAATGTCGCCTTCGGCTGGCGGCACAAGAGCGCAATCGAGCACGAAAAAAGGATGGAATATGCGCCTCGCCTTCTTTGGAGATATTGTCGGAAAGACCGGTCGTCGCGCTGTCGAGGACCACTTGCCCGACCTCCGGGAACGCCTGGCGCTCGATTTCGTGGTCATCAATGCCGAGAACGCCGCGGCCGGCTTCGGGATTACCGAGCGAATCTGCAATCAGCTGTTCGATCTGGGCGCCGATGTCATCACGCTGGGTAATCACGCCTGGGATCAGCGCGAGGCGCTGAGCTATATCGAGCGGGAGCCGCGTCTCCTGCGCCCGGCCAATTATCCGGTGGGGTCGACGCCCGGCGCCGGCGCCAATCTCTACGATCTGCCTGACGGTCGCCGCATCCTGGTGATCAACGCCATGGGCAATCTTTTCATGGAAACGCTCGACGACCCGTTCGCGGCGGTTGAACGGGAACTGGCTGCTGCGCCGATGGGCGTGGTCGCGGACGCGGTGCTGCTGGATTTCCACGGCGAGGCGACGAGCGAGAAAATGGCGATGGGCGTGTTCTGCGACGGCCGGGCGAGCCTCGTGGTCGGCACCCACACGCATGTGCCGACTTCGGACACGCGCATCCTGCCGGGCGGTACCGCCTACCAGACCGATGCCGGCATGTGCGGCGACTATGACAGTGTCATCGGCATGGACAAGGAAGAGCCCTTGCGCCGTTTCACCACCCGCATGCGCTCCGGCCGCTTCGAGCCGGCGACCGGAGAGGCGACCCTGTGCGGCGTCTTCGTCGAGACGGACGATGCGACCGGGCTGGCCGTGAGGTGCGAGCCTGTGCGGATTGGCGGTCAGCTTTCGAAATATATTCCCGATTGATGTGACAAAAATGATGCGTAGTGGCGGTTTCTTCCATTTCCAGCCGCTCGCCTCGCTTGATCGTCTCCCCGCCTTCGCTAGCGTGACGAGACCGGATTGTCGCGGCCTGCCTGCGATGATGTCCGGTGCCGGCCAGGCATGCGCCGCTCAGGCGGACCGCACTGCGTACAAGGTGGATCGCTTTGGGCCGGCATGCGTTCGCAATCGGGGAATGAATCTTGCGTGTGGTTCCGGTCAGGTCAGTGAGTGCAGGGGAATTCATGTTCAAGCAGACGATCCGCTTCGAACGCGCACAGGATGCCTATGTGTTCGACCGGCACATGACGGATTTCCTCCGGCTGTGCGACAAGGAGACTGCACAGGGCGACGATGAAGCGTGTGTCTTCACGACCCGGCTTGAGGACGATCATGTCCATATCCGGGTGGTCCAGACCGACAGTGCCGATCTGCTCGGCCGCTTCCTGGCCTATCTGTCGGTGCACGACTTCCCGCCGGCGACGGAAACCGGATTCCGCAAGGAACGCTATTATCTCTAGTGTGCCGGGCGGCAAGACGCCGTCTTTCCGCTTTTCCTGAGATAAGGTCTTGATCTGAAGCGACCGCGCGGGATGATGCGCCTGCAGGAAACTCCCGGGGGAGCGCGTGACCCGTATCGTACCAGTGATCATGTCCGGCGGCTCCGGTACGCGGCTCTGGCCGCTCTCGCGCACCGCGCATCCCAAACAGCTCCACGCACTGGTTTCCGACCGGACGATGCTGCAGGAAACCGTCCGCCGGGTCAGTGGCGCGAATGAGCACTATCGTTTCGAGCCGCCCATCGTCGTGCTCAACGAGCGGCAGTGCGATCTGGCCCGATCGCAGCTCGAGGCGATGGACGCCGGCGCCGTCCGCCTCGTGGTGGAGCCTGTGGGGCGGAATACGGCCCCGGTCGCGGCAGTGGCCGCCGAGCTGGTTCGACGCGAGCATGGCGAGGACACGCTGATCCTCTTGCTTCCGGCCGATCATCACATTCGCGATGCGGCCGGCTTCAGGGCTGCGGTCGCAACCGGCGCCGGACTTGCCGAGAACGGACACATCATCACATTCGGTATCCAGCCCGAGCGCCCGGAAACCGGCTATGGCTATATCCGCCGGGGTGAGCCACTGGACGGCGGCTATCGCGTCCGGGCTTTCACCGAGAAGCCCGACCTCGAGCGCGCCAGGGGCTTCCTGGCCGACGGAGGCTATTACTGGAATGCCGGCATCTTCCTGTTCGGGGCCGGTCATCTTGCCGCCGAGATGTCGAAGCATTGCCCGGATGTACTGACGGCCAGCCGGGCCGCCGTCGAGGCGGCCGCCGGCGATCGGTCGACATTGCGGCTCGACGCTGCGGCGTTTTCCGCCTGCCCGTCCATCTCCTTTGACTATGCCGTCATGGAGCGCACGGAGAATGCGGCAGTCGTGCCGGCCGATATCGGCTGGTCGGATGTCGGGGCCTGGGGGGCGCTGTGGGATATCGCCGAGCGCGACGCGGCGGGGAATGTGACGCGCGGCGATGTCGATCTGGTCGATACGCGCGGCAGCTACGTTCTGTCGACGGGCCGGAAGGTCGGTGTGATCGGTGTCGACGATCTTGTCGTGGTGGAAACCGCCGATGCTGTCCTGGTGACGCGCCGGGAGGCCAGTCAGTCGGTCAAGTCGATCGTCGAAGCGCTGCAGGCCGGGGGGCGGGCAGACCTGCTCTGACGGGCAATCCGGCCCTGTGCGGGCGCGCGCTTCGTGTGTCGTGAGCAGTGGCCATCGCCGTTCAATCTGAGTATGCAGTGACCCTCGAATCCGCAGGAAGAGGGATTGTCACCATGGCCGGACACTCCAAATGGGCCAATATCCAGCACCGCAAGGGGCGCCAGGACAAGCTGCGCTCCAAGCTGTTCTCGCGTCTGTCGAAGGAAATCTCGATTGCCGCGAAAATGGGCGGCCCGGACCCCGACGCAAATCCCCGTCTGCGCCTGGCGATCGCCAATGCCAAGGGCCAGTCGATGCCCAAGGACAATATCCAGCGTGCTATCGACAAGGCCTCCGGCGGCGACAGCGAAGCCTACGAGGACATCCGCTATGAAGGCTTCGGTCCGGCCGGGATCGGCGTGATCGTGGAAGTGTCCACCGACAACCGCAACCGGGCGGCCGCCGAGGTGCGCACGGCCTTCGCCAAGAATGGCGGCAATATGGGCGAGACCGGTTCGGTCGCCTTCATGTTCGATAATGTCGGCGAGATCCGCTACCCGCTCTCCAAGGCGGACGAGGACACGATGATGGAAGCCGCCATCGAGGCCGGCGCCGAGGATGTCACTTCCGAAGCCGGTACTGAGGACGAGGAAGGCGAACACATCATCTACACGGCCCGCGAGGATCTGATGGACGTCGTGACAGCCCTGTCGGGTACGTTCGACGACCCGTCCTCGGCCAAGCTGATCTGGAAGCCGCAGAACCTCATTGAAGTCACGGGTGACAAGGTCGCGACGTTGATGAAGATGATGGAAGCGCTGGAAGATTGCGACGACGTCCAGAACGTCTACGCCAATTTCGACGTTTCCGACGAGGACATGGCCGCCCTGGGCTGATAGGACCTCCTTTGGGGGGGCAGTTTGCCGGGGACATCCATGGAGCATGCACGCCGTTTTGCCGACTGGGGCCGCAGCCAGGCTCTGCCATTCTGGGCAGGGCGGGGCTGGGACCGGCATAATGGCGGCTTCTTCGAAACGCTGGACATGGACGGCGCCGGCATAACCGGCGATATCCGGCGTGTGCGGGCCCAGGCCCGTCAGGCCTATGTCTTTGCGCGCGCAGCCTGCGAGGGCTGGCTCGATCGTACCGATCTGGCCGAAGCCGGCCTGGACCGGCTGGCACGGATTGCCCGGTCGCCCGACGGCCAGCCGGGCTGGGTGCATCTGGTTCATGACGATGGCCGTGTCGCCGACAGCCGGCGCGACTTCTACGATCATGCCTTCATCATCCTGGCGGCAGCCTGGGTCTGGAAGGCAACCGGCGCCGTGCGCTTCCTCGACATGGCACACGAGACGCTGGCCTTTCTCGACACGCACATGCCGGCCGGTCATGGCGGTTACCGCGAGGCGATCGGGGCGCCGCTTCTGCCTCGCCGGCAAAATCCGCACATGCACCTCTTCGAGGCCTTGCTGTCGCTTTACGAGCTGACCGGCGAGACCGGTCTGGTGCCGCGTATCGACGCGATCAAGGGGCTTTTCGACCGGCACTTCTTTGTGGCCGAGACCGGGCTGTTGCGTGAGTTCTTTGAACGCGACTGGCAGCCGCATGGCGAAAAGGGTGCCCATGTCGAGCCGGGGCACTGGTGTGAATGGACCTGGCTGCTGGCCGAGCACGCCCGCCTACTCGAGCGGGCCGCGGATCCGGCCGGACCGGTGCTTTACCGGCGGGCCATGGAGCAGGGGCGCAGTGTGCAGACCGGCCTTCTGGTGGCCGGCATGACAGCGCAAGGCGATGTCGTCGACGCCCGGTCGCGTACCTGGATGCAGACCGAATGGGTCCGCGCGGCTGCTGTCGCGGGCAGCCGCGGCGAACTCGACCAGGCCTGCGGCGCGCTGGTTCGCTGGCATCTCGAAGGTGTCATTCCGGGCGGCTGGATCGACAAGCGGGGTGCAGGCGGCGAGAATCTGGCATCGGGCATGCCCGCCTCGACACTCTATCACCTCGTCGGCGCTCTGGCGGAAGTCGAACGCCATCTCTGAGCGCAGTTCATATTGTCATATGGGAGCGCTAACTCTACGGTCTCGACCTGACCGAATGACGGGATATTCATGGTGTTGACGTCTGACCTTGCCGCCCATGCCGAACGCCTCGGCAAAGTCTCGCTCCGCACGCTCGCCGACAGCGGCGAGACGCGTTCGAACCGCCTGCTTGCCAGGGCTGCCGGCATAGAGTTCGACGCGTCAAAGCAGCGTCTCGACGAGGCGGCGCTCAATGCGCTGTTCAAGGCGGCCCGCGAAGCCGGGCTGGAAGAACAGCGCGACAAGCTCCTGTCGGGCGGTGTCGTGAACCCGACCGAGGATCGTCCCGCCCTGCACATGGCCTACCGGCACGGCGCCAGGATATCCGGCACCCCGGAGGCCGAGCTCGTCGACAGGACCCAGGCGCAGACGCGTGCTTTTGCGGAGACTGTCCGGTCCGGAGACTATGCGCCTTCAGCCCTGCCGATCGCCCGCGTCATCAATATCGGTATCGGTGGATCTGACCTGGGTCCGCGGCTGGTGGCAGATGCCCTGTCGGATCTGGCCGGTGACGGGCCCGAGCTGCGCTTTGTGGCCTCGCTCGATCCGAGCGACCTGAAGCAGGCCGTATCGGGCGCCGAGCCGGAAGCCATCCTGTTCGTGGTCGCGTCGAAATCATTCTCGACCCAGGAAACGCTGATGTCGGCCGAGGCCGCGCGCGACTGGCTGGAAGGGCATGTCGGGCCCGAACGCGCCGGAGCCCATTTCGTTGCCGCCTCCGCAGCACCGGACAAGGCGCGGGCGTTCGGCATCGCACCGGAGCATGTGTTCGATTTCCCGGACTGGGTGGGCGGACGCTATTCGGTCTGGAGCGCTGTCGGACTGGCGCTCGAGATCGGACTGGGCCCCGACCTGTTCGAGGATTTCCGCGCCGGCGCCCGCGACATGGATGCGCATTTTGCCGTCGCGCCGCTGGAAGAGAACATCCCGGTCCTCAAGGGGCTGATCGATGTGTGGAACCGGGTGGCACTGGGCTATCCCAGCCGTTGCGTCGCCGCCTATTCGGCGCGCCTGGGCAAGCTGGCCGACTATTTCCAGCAGCTGGAGATGGAATCGCTCGGCAAGTCCGTGACGCTGGACAATCGCCCGGGACCGACGCCCGGCGGGGCGCTTGTCTGGGGCGGCAACGGCACCGAGATCCAGCACTCCTTCTTCCAGTGGCTGCATCAGGGCAGGGATGTCGTGCCGGTCGACTTCATCGGCATCGCCCGGCATTTCGCCAGTTCCGATCCGCGCGAACGGGCGCTGGCGGCCAATATGGCGGCCCAGGGCGCGGCCTTGCTGGACGGCCGGCAGGTCGATCCCGAGGCCGAGCCGCTGCTGGCCGCGCACAAGTCCATGCCGGGCGGGCGTCCGTCAAATACGCTCTTGCTCGACGATCTGTCAGCCCGCACGCTCGGCGCGCTTATCGCCTTGCATGAGCACAAGGTTTTCGTCGAGAGCGTGATGTACGAGATCAATCCTTTCGATCAATGGGGCGTCGAGCTGGGAAAAGTTCTGACCAAGGGGATTTTGGACGGCGAGATATCCGAGTATGACGCCTCGACTCGTGCCCTTCTTGCCCGTACGGGTCTGATACAGGACTAGTGCCGGCGATCGCGCGCCGGTGTCCGACCGGCCGACCAGTGGAGATCGCCGCATGAAAGCACAGAACGGAACCTCGCTCACGGCGATGGCGAACGCCATCCGTGCCCTGTCCATGGATGCCGTCCAGGCGGCCAATTCGGGCCATCCCGGCATGCCGATGGGCATGGCCGACGTGGCGACCGTTCTCTGGTCGCGTCATATGAAGTTCGATCCGGCGGCACCGGCCTGGGCCGATCGCGACCGTTTCGTGCTGTCCGCGGGCCACGGCTCGATGCTGCTCTACTCGCTCCTCCACCTGACCGGGTTCGAGGACATGACGATGGATCAGATCAAGCAGTTCCGTCAGCTCGACTCGCTGACCGCCGGCCATCCGGAATACGGCCACACGCCGGGCGTCGAGGCAACGACCGGGCCGTTGGGGCAGGGCATCTCCATGTCGGTCGGCATGGCGCTGGCCGAGCGCATGATGAATGCCCGCTATGGCGACGATCTCGTCGATCACCGCACCTGGGTCATCGCGTCGGACGGCGACCTGCAGGAAGGCATCAGCCACGAGGCGATCTCGCTGGCCGGCCATCTCGGGTTGAACCGTCTTTGCGTTCTGTGGGACGACAACGAGATCTCGATCGACGGCCCGACGCAGCTTTCCGAGTCGACCGATGTCCTCAAGCGCTTCGAGGCGGCCAACTGGGCCGTGTCGCGCATTGACGGTCACGACATGGAGGCGATCGACGCGGCGCTCGAGGCGGCGAAGACGAGCGACAAGCCGGTCCTGATCGCCTGCCGCACGACGATCGGCTATGGCGCGCCGACGAAGGCCGGCACCGCCGGCAGCCACGGCTCGCCGCTGGGGCCGGACGAGATCGCAGGCGCGCGCAAGGCGCTGGGCTGGGATCACCCGGCCTTCGAAGTGCCGTCCGACATCCTGGACGCCTGGCGCGCCGCCGGTTCTCCGGACGCGCACGCTGCCTGGCGTGATCGCCTGGCCGACCACGACCTGGCGGACGCTTTTGTTGCCCAGCTGTCCGGTGAACCGGGCGAAGCCGAGCTGGCCGCTTTGGCCGCATGGCGCCGGAAGGTGGCCGAAGACAAGCCGGCCCTGGCAACGCGTGCTTCTTCCGGCCAGGCCCTTGGCGCCATCATCGGCGACTGGCCGGGCCTGGTGGGCGGTTCGGCCGATCTCACCGGATCCAACCTCACCAAGACGCCGGATGTCGGCGTGGTGAAGGCGGGCGATTATGCCGGCCAGTACATCCATTTCGGTGTGCGCGAACACGGCATGGCAGCCTGCGCCAACGGCATGTCGCTGCATGGCGGCTTCCGCCCGCACGTGGCGACCTTCCTGGTGTTCTCCGACTATTGCCGCCCGTCGATCCGCATGTCGGCGCTGATGCAGCAGCCGGTCATCTATGTGATGACCCACGACTCGATCGGTCTGGGCGAGGACGGGCCGACCCACCAGCCGGTGGAAACGCTGGCTGCGCTGCGCGCCATTCCCAATGTCGAGGTCTTCCGCCCCTGCGATGCGCTGGAAACCGCCGAGGCCTGGGAAGCCGCGCTGACACGTCTCGACGGCCCGACCGTGCTGGCCCTGTCGCGCCAGAAACTTCCGCATCTGCGTTCTGACGATGGTGCCGAGAATCTCTCGGCGCGCGGCGCCTATACCCTGGTCGACAGCGATGGCGCGCCCGATGTGCTGCTGATCGCGACGGGATCGGAAGTGTCGCTGGCCGTCGACGCCGCCGCAACGCTGGCCGGCGAGGGCATCGCTGCACGTGTGGTGTCCGCGCCCTGTGTCGAGCGTTTCCTGGCCCAGGATGCCGGCTATCAGGACGCGGTGCTGCCGCAGGGCGTTCCCTGTGTCGCGGCAGAAGCTGCGCTGCGCTATGGCTGGGATGCCGTGATCGGCCGTGGCGGGGCGTTTGTCGGCATGAACGGTTTCGGCGCCAGTGCGCCGGCCGAGACGCTGTACGAGCACTTCGGTATCACGGCCGGCGCGATTGCAGCGGCTGCGCGGGGCCTGGTGCGGGGCTAGCGGCTTTTGCGACTACGCAGCGGTCAGTCGTCGAGCGATACCGGTGCGCCGGTATCGCCGGCGGTGTCCGGCCGGTCCGGAGAGAACCGGACCAGATGTCCGCGATCCGTCGTGCCGATCCATAAGTCTCCATCCGGCGCCTCGACCGTGTTGGACAGATAGCCCAGGCGTCCATCGGGATCGTGCCAGCTGTCCAGCGCCTCTCCGGTTTCGGTGTCGAGCACTAGAATGAAGGCGCGTGCGGGAACGGCGCCGGGGCGCAGCCATTCCGGCACTTTCATCAGCAATTGCGTGATGCGCGGATGGCGATGCAGGAAGCCGAGCAACGGTACGCGCGGCGACGGCATGGTGACGAGCAGCCGGCCCCGGCTGTCCGTCGCCAGCCCGTCGGGCAGACCGGGCAGATTTTCGGCGAAGATGTCCTTGCTGCCCGCTTCCGGTCCGTCGATCCAGATCCGCACGATGCGGTAGCGGAAGGTCTCGGCCACCAGGACCGAGCGGCCGTCCGGCGCCAGTTCGATCCCGTTGGGATAATGCAGACGGCTGCGCACGAGCCGGGTCTGGTGGGTGGCCGGATCCCAGACATAGAGCGCACCGCTGGGACGGTTTTCCAGCATGTCGTGGCGATAGCGGTCCCGATCGCTGTCATGGCCCCACCGCGTGGAGGAGTCGGTGAAGAAAATCCGGCCGTCCGGCGCGGCAGCCAGATCGTTCACATAGCCGAACGGGTGCGCAGGCGCTCCGGAGCTGACAAGCGTGTAGTGCCCGGTCTCCACATCAAGCGCATAAAGGCCCGAAATAGCTGCGACACCCAGAACGTCCGGCGCGATCCAGTCGAGACCGAGGATCAGGGTTTCCGTGACCTGCGCGACCTCCAGTGCCGTCTCCGTCTCGTTGTCGGCGTTCGGCATGAGACGCATGACGCGGCCGTCAGCGGTGCCGTAGTAGATGGTACCGGTGTCGGATACGGCGATACCCTCGCCGCTTCCCGGCAGGCCGACATCGATGGCGACGGCATCGGCCAGCGCGCCATCGGGCTCCAGAGCGCCGGTCATCTCCGGCGCAGCCGGTTCGTCCCAGTAGGCCGGGCTGATGGGCGAGGGCCACATCGACCATAACAGGGTGAACGCGGCCAGGCAGCCGATCAGGATGAGGGTCAGTCTCAGACGCATGCGCTCGCCGGTTCGCCACAGGAATCGCACGCCCCGACAGTCGCGGGCCGTGCGCAGGGGCCGCATGTAGAGTCAGAGCTGTATCCCCTGCAAGGCGAACTCCGGTACTGAATTATGACCTGAGGTATCAGGCCTCGCCGGGGACGATCAGACCGAAGGCGTGCAATTTGCCCAGCGTGTCGCGCGCGGCGTCCGGATCCAGATCGGCGAACGTTTCCAGCGAAATCGTTCCGCCATCGAGCAGGGTATGCAGGCCCGGCTCGGCGGCTGCCGGGAAGCGGACTTCTCCGCCCGCCGTCACGATCACCACATCGTCGCCATCGCCAGCCAGGCGCCAGGGCACGAAGGGGCGAAGCCGGAAGGTCTGTCCCGGCTCCGAGGGAGCAGCAAATCCTGAAATCGTGCCGCGGACATCCGGCATGCGGGAACGGATGAAGCTGTCGGCGAACAGATCCATCGCCTCGTCCAGCCTGGCTTCGCGCGAAAGGGTTTCTGCCAGGCTCGCAAAATGCGACTGGGCTTCGCTCCGGTCGAAGTCCGGACGGGCATAGCCGACGGGCAGGGAGCGGCGGAAAGCCGGATGGCGCAACGCCACTTCGGACACCGCTTCCAGCATCAGATCGGCCCAGGTCTTCACGATCAGTCCGAGTGTGATGTGCAGGGAGGGTTCGTCGCCGTGGGTCGAGGCGTCATGCATCAGACCGCGCGGGACATAGGCGCATTCGCCGGCCTTCAGGACAAACTCCTCCACCGGTTCCCCGACCTTGTGGTCGTCCGGGCGGAAGCCTTCGCCGCGATAGGGATTCTCGACGGGGGTGTCGTACAGGCGCCAGTACTTCTCGCCGGACACCTGCAGCACGAAGACGTCGTGATCGTCGTAATGGGTACGGAAGCCCTGATTGTGCGGCGGCGTGAGATAGATATTGGTCTGCACATGGCAGGAGAGCAGCGCCTCCATGGCGCGGCAGAACTCGCCGAGCACCGGATCGGCGAGGTGCAGCTGTGGCAGGATGATGGTCGCGCCGCGGCGGTACTGGTCGGCCACGCCGCCGGGATCGATATAGCCGGTCTCGAAGGTGAAGTCGTCCGGCCGCACCGGCGGCTCCGAGCGTGCCATGTCCAGTGATCCGGCGCGCAGATCGCGCGAGGATACAATCGCGTCGATGCGGTCGATCGAGAGCAGGCCTTCATAGCGCGCCGGATCGTCCCGGTGGACGATCAGCGCCTTGTGCTCGTGATATTCGCGAAAAAAGGTCTCCGCGTCGAACGGAGCAATGAGGCTGGCGATCGGGTCGGCCAGCCAGGCAGGGCGGGACATGGCGATGGGACTCCGCGTCAGAAGCGAGAACCGGGGAGAGGGGAAGCCGAAACGTCAGGGATCAGCAATAGCGGCCATTGCCGACCGGGTCGGCATGGCTGCCCGTATCGCTGTCGGTGCAACCGGAATTATAGCCGCCGCTACCGCCCCGGCCGTTGCCGGGCGGGTCGGCATAACGCCCTGAATCGCTGTCCGTGATGCCGGAACCGTAACCGCCGCGCCCGCGGCCGGCCGGGTCGGCATAGGGACCGCTGTCATTGTCGGTGATCCCCGTGCTGCCGCGTCCGGCGCCGGGCGGGTCGGCATAGCTGCCCGTATCGCTGTCGGTGATCCCGGAGCCGCGGCCCTGTCCGACCGGATCGGCATAGCGGCCGGTATCCCGGTCGGTAATGCCGCCGCCGCGGCCCTGGCCGGGCGGGTCTGCATAGCGGCCGGTATCGCTGTCAGTGATGCCGCCGCCGCGATAGCCGCGTCCGCCGCCAACGGGATCATAGGGATCGCTGTCGGAATAGCCGGTCGTGGCGCAGCCCGTGACCGTTCCGACGGCGCCGACGGAGACCGCCGCGCCGGCAACCCGGGTCAGGAAGGAGCGCCGGCTGAGTTTACCGCGCCTGGCCATGGTCTGCCGCCTCCCGGTCAGTAGCCGGGACGGCCGCGGCCCGCGGCATCGGCGCAGGAGCCGGTGTCGCTGTCGGTCGTGCCGTTGCGCACCGGACCGCGTCCGCGTCCACCCGGGTCGGCGCAGGACCCGCTGTCGGCATCGGTCCAGCTGTTGCCGGAGCTGCCGCGGCCATTACCCGCCTGGTCGGCATAGGCGCCGGTATCGCTGTCGGTGATGCCCGTGGTGCGCGACCCGCCGCGGCCATAGCCTGCGCGGTCGGCATTCGGACCGGTATCGCTGTCGGTCAGGCCGGTACGGCCATAGCCGGCCCGGTCGGCATAGCTGCCCGTATCGCTGTCGGTCCGTCCCGTATAGTTCTGGGCCTGTGCGCCACCCGTCACGATCGAGGCGGCGCCTGTCATCGCGGCAGCACCTGCAACGCGCGCCAGGAATGAACGGCGGCTCAGCTTTCCTTTTTTGGCCATGTCGGCTCCCCTGCCTTTTGCGAACCCTCCCCAGGGGCCGCCCTGTCCCTCTGTCCGCTCGCGCGGATCCGATGCGCGCCTGCCGGATACAAGCGTCCGCCAAATATAAGGGCGGCGTTCCGGCTGTCTGCTCATCACCAGCGCAATTGCCATGCAGACTGCCCTGCACACGCAACGTGCCTCGATAATCTTCCTCTGCCAGGCTGATCCGGTCAAACGAAATGCGTCAATTAATTTGCACTGCAAAACAATGGCTTGGAAGTTTTTGTGAGAGTGTTTCGCAAAGTAATTGCTATTAATTTTCACTCGCGATTATTTGTGCGTCTCATTCGCATATCGAGAGGCTTGCGTTCACGGCTTGTTCCGGTTTGCAGGATGGTGCTAAGTCTGGTGCAAACAGGGGGCGGAATGTCAGCAGCGGTCACTATTCTCGGTATCGATCCCGGATTGCGCCGGATGGGATGGGGCATCATCCGTGCGGACGGCACGCGGCTGAGCGCGGTCGCGCACGGCGTCGTGACCCCGCCGACCGAGGCGGCGCTCTCCGTGCGGCTCGATCACATTTTCCAGGCCGTGACAGATCTTGTGGCCGAGTACCGGCCGGATGAATCGGCGATCGAGGAAGCCTTCATGGCGGCGAACGCTGCATCTGCGCTGAAGCTGGGTCATGCCCGGGCAGCGGCGCTGCTCGCACCGGCTCGCGCGGGGCTACCGGTCAGCGAGTATGCGGCGCGGCTTGTGAAGAAGAGCGTCGTGGGAACCGGCGGGGCCGGCAAGGATCAGGTGGCGGCGATGGTCGGTGTGCTCCTGCCGGGCACGAAAGCAAAGGCCGATGCGGCCGACGCGCTGGCGGTCGCCATCTGTCACGCCCATCATCGCAAGGCCGCCAGCATCGGGAGCGCAGCATGATCGGCATGCTCAAGGGTATCGTCGAGGCCGTCGGCGCCGACGAAGCGGTGATCGACGTCAACGGCGTCGGCTATCTCGTCGGTTGCGCCTCGCGCACGCTCTCCCGGCTCGAGCCGGGCCAGCCTGTCACGCTGCATATCGAAACCCATGTCCGCGAAGACGCCTTTCGCCTGTTCGGCTTTCTCGAGGACATCGAGCGGGCCTGGTTCGTGCACCTGCAGAACATCCAGGGCGTCGGTGCCAAGGCGGCCTTCGCGATCCTCGACACCGTTCCGGTTTCCGAGATCGCCAATGCGGCCGCGCTGGGGGACAAGTCGACCTTTGCCCGCGCCAAGGGTGTCGGGCCGAAGCTCGCCACGCGTATCGCGACCGAGCTGAAGGACAAGGCGCCGCCGCAGGGGCGCAGCTTCTCGATCGGGCTGGCCCCGCACGCACCGGAAACGGCGTCAGGCGGGACGGCGCCGCGCAAACCGGAGACGCCGGCGGGTGGCGCTTCGCGCGAAGACGCGGTCTCGGCCCTGACCAATCTGGGCTATCATGAAAGCCTCGCCCGGCAGGCGGTTGCCACCGTGCTGCGGGACAAGGGTGAGGATACGCCGCTCAATGATGTTATCCGCCTCTCGCTGAAAGAGCTGGCGCCATGATGCGGGCGGCTTTCTCCGTCGCGCGGATCGGTCTAGACCCGGTGTCATGAGCGAGATGCCCGACAGCGATGATGACGAGCGCCTGGTCGGCCGGGAACAGCAGACCGGCGACGGGCGGGACCGCGCGCTGCGGCCGCTCAGCTTTTCCGACTTCGTGGGCCAGAAGGCGGCCATCGCCAATCTCAAGGTCTTCGTCGAAGCGGCCCGCCGCCGCGAAGAGGCACTGGACCACGTCCTGCTGTCCGGACCGCCCGGTCTCGGCAAGACGACGCTGGCCCAGATCGTCGCGCGGGAAATGGGGGTCGGCTTCCGGGCAACCTCGGGGCCCGTCATCGCGAAGGCCGGTGACCTCGCCGCCATCCTGACCAATCTGGAGCCGCGCGACGTTCTCTTTATCGACGAAATCCACCGGCTTGCTCCCGCGGTCGAGGAAATCCTCTACCCTGCCATGGAGGACTTCTGCCTCGATCTCGTGATCGGCGAGGGGCCTTCCGCCCGCACGGTCCGGATCGAGCTGCCGCCATTCACACTGGTCGGCGCCACTACTCGGGCTGGCCTGCTGGCAACGCCGCTGCGTGACCGGTTCGGTGTGCCTGTCCGGCTGGAATTCTACGACGAGGCCGAGCTCGGCTTTATCGTCTCGCGGGCGGCCAGCAAGTTCGGCATCGACGCCACCCCGGACGGGGCTCGCGAGATCGCGCGCCGGGCCCGCGGCACGCCGCGTGTGGCCGGCCGTCTGTTGCGCCGGGTTCGCGACTTTGCCGAGGCTGAAGGGGCAACCGAGATATCCGCACCTGTCGCGGATCGCGCCCTGGGGCGTCTGGAAGTCGATGCGCTGGGACTGGACAGCCTGGACCGCCGCTATCTCAGGGCGCTCACCGAGAGCTTCGGCGGAGGGCCCGTCGGGGTCGAGACGCTTGCTGCGGCACTCGCCGAGGCGCGCGACGCGCTGGAGGACGTGGTCGAACCCTTCCTGATCCAGCAGGGCTTCATCCAGCGCACACCGCGCGGCCGACTGGCCGCGGCGAGGGCATGGGAACATCTCGGGCTGGCGCCGCCGCAAAGCGGCAACACGGGTCAGACCGGCCTGTTCGGCAAGTAGACCGCAGCCCGTCAGGCGCTGCGTCTGGCCACGGCCGGCATTGCGGCGCCATGTGTATGCTGCCCGAGGACTTCCAGCAGGGCTTCCCGCGAAATCGGCTTTGCGATCACGCCGGTCATTCCTGCGGATAGATACTCGTTGACATGGGCCGGCATCACATTGGCTGTCACGGCATAGACCGGTACCGGTGCGCGTCCCGCGGCTGCTTCCCGCTCGCGCAGCTGCCGGGTCGCGGCGATCCCGTCGAGTACGGGCATCCGGGAATCCATCAGGACAAGATCGAAATCGCCGCTTGCGAGTGCGTCGAGGGCCTGCTGTCCGTCCTCGACCATCACGAGCGTCTCCGTCACATCGGCCAGCAAGGCTTTCAACACCATGCGATTGGTCAGATTGTCGTCCGCCGCAAGCACGCGCAGCCGCAGGCCGCGCAGGGCGCTATCGCACAGGGCCGACGGGCAGCCGCAATCCAGCGCGGGCGCCGCAACGCCAGCCTGATTCACACGCAGCCGGACACGGAAAGTCGAACCGGAGCCCGGCGTGCTGTCGACACCGATCTCGCCAGCCATCAGCTCGCACAGGCGCCGGCAGATCGCCAGTCCCAGCCCCGTGCCGCCGAACGTGCGGGCAGTTCCGGCTCCGGCCTGGGTGAAGGGCTGGAAGAGGCGTTCGACGTCCGGCGCGGCAATCCCGATCCCGGTATCGCGCACGGTGATCAGGATGTCCCGTCCCGGCAAGCCTGTGGCGCGCTCGCAGTCGATTTCGACGCGAACGTCGCCTTCGGCCGTGAACTTGATGGCGTTGGAGACCAGGTTGTTGAGAATCTGGCTGATCCGAACCGGGTCGCCGATCAGGTCCTCCTGCGCCCCCTCGCTCAGCGCGATGGAGAAACCGATCCCCTTTTCCCGGGCCGCCGGGCCGTAGAGCGCTTCCACGGTTCCCGCGACATCGGCGAGATTGAAACGGGTGGCCTCGATCTCCAGCTTGCCGGCCTCGATCTTGGACAGGTCCAGCACATCATTGACCAGACGCAGCAACAGGCGGCCGGACCGGGCCAGCGTTTCGGCCTGC
This sequence comes from Maricaulis virginensis, assembly GCF_027922185.1. Lineage (NCBI taxonomy): Bacteria > Pseudomonadati > Pseudomonadota > Alphaproteobacteria > Maricaulales > Maricaulaceae > Maricaulis > Maricaulis virginensis. The sequence continues at coordinate 294,574 of NZ_BSFE01000003.1, forward strand.
CGCTTGTGCGCGTCGGGAATGTCGGCCTTCTCCAGCGCCTGTGCCATGCCCAGCACGGCATTCATCGGAGTGCGGATTTCGTGGCTCATGCCGGCGAGAAAATCCGACTTGGCGCGATTGGCGGCATTGGCGCTCTGGCGTGCCCGCTCGAGCGCCCGTCCGGCTCCCTCCAGCTCGTGCTGGAACACCGATGTGGCGATGCCGACCCCCAGGGTCAGGATGAAAAGGACGTTGGTGTTCCAGCCGACCTGGTAGTCGGAAATATCGGCGGTATAAGGGTTCTCGATCGAGCCGCGGAACGCGTAGAGGACAAGCATGGTCATGCAGCACAGCACGGCGACGGCCAGGCCCGAGCGATAGCCGATCAGAAAGGCTGCGGGGATCGGCATGGCGACGAAGTAGAACGCTGCGGGGTGGTACATGCCGCCGATTGTGCCGATCATGCCCGTGACCATGCAGTAGAGCGCGACGCACAGTGCGACGCCGGCGGGTTTGACCAGTCTGGCATTGCGCGTGATGAAAGGGATCAGGAGTGCGCTGGCGGGGATGATAACGCCGGACAGTGCCTGCACGGGGTATACATCGAACGTCTGGAGAAGGTTCAGCGTGCCCGAGAAACCGCCGAGCACGGCCACCGTGATCGCCATGACATTGAGCATGCGCTCACGCGCGGCGCGCAGGATGTCACCGTCCCGGACCGGCGGCCATGCCAGTTCCCACAGCTTTCTCATGCCATCCGGCCCCCTTGCCGACTTTCCCTGTCTCGTCCCGTTGCGCATTCTGGCGGCAGGACGCTGAAAATGGATTAACGATGACAGACTTGATGCCCGCATCCGGCAGTTTCGGGCCGGACCGCATTCACCGGCTGCCGGTGCGCGTGTATTACGAGGACACCGACTTCTCCGGCATCGTCTACCATGCGCGGTATCTGCACTTCTTCGAGCGCGGGCGGACGGAAAGCCTGCGCGCCATCGGCATTCACCACTCCGAACTGGCCGCCGCCGACGAGCCGCTCGCCTTCGCGGTCCGGCGGATGAATGTCGAATTCGAAAAGGCGGCACGGGTGGATGACGTTCTTGTTGTCGAAACCCTCTACCGGCCGCAGAAGGGCGCGCGCCTGATGATCGACCAGAGGATCCGCCGCGGCCCCGAAACGATCGCCGGTGCACAGGTGCAGGCGGTCTGTATTGACGGCACCGGCCGGGCCAAGCGGCCGCCGCGATCCATGGCGGAGCGTTGGGCGTCGTTTGTGCTTCCGGCAGATGCCGACTGGCCGTCGGTTTGAATTCCTTCATTTCCGCAGGGGCTTGCGACATCGCAGCGTAGAGGGTTACGTTGAGAAAAAGGGGGCCTCGGTTGGACGAAGGACAGGACAAGCAGGCGGGCATGTCTGGCCGCCCGCCCAATTTCGGCTTTTCCGTCACCCGTGTTCTGCAGGACGGGCCCGATACTTTCGTGAAAGCCGTGCATGAGCCGGAAGGCGGTGCCGAGGCCTGGCTGACGATGAGCCTGATCCGGACCGACGACAGCGGTCTGATGTCGGTGCGCCGGCAGATTTCCGTAAGTCCGGTCTGCGAAGAGCGGATCGTGTCGTCGATGGCGGCCTATGCCATTCCGAACGGGCCGCAGGAGAACACCGAGACCAGCCGGGCCCAGGTGCGCGGGTTCATCGCCGCCGTGATGGCCGGTGCCGACCGGGCAACGCTCGAACCCTTCATCGATCGCGTCGCCTTCGATCTTCTGCGGGCCGGACCGAGCGGCGAGCGGGAACGTCTCGATCAACTCATTGCCCGGCGCGGGCCGCGCGACGGTGTTCGCTATCACGGGATCGACGATCTGGTCGCCGAGGGCGATTTCGTTGCGGTTTTCTCCTGTTTCGACGATGCAGGCCAGAATTTCAGGGCCTGCGACCTGTTCCGCCTGGCCGACGGGATGATCGTGGAACACTGGGACGCGATCCAGCCGGTCGCCTCGCATACAGTGGCCCATAACGACGAGTCCTGATCGTCGCACGGATATGCTATCCCTCCCGAAATTCGCCTTATTCGCTGTGCATAGCGGGCCGGACCGCAGGACCGGGTAGCCGTCAGGCACTCAATATGCATGGTGTCATACCGGTTTAGTCTCGCCGCGTCGGAACGGAGCGGCCGATCCAGAGGGTAGGTTCATGGAATCGAGTGTCGTCGAGGTTGCGCAGGCCGTCGAAGGGTTCAGCTTCTATGCGCTCTTCATGCGCGCCGACTGGGTGGTGAAAAGCGTGATGGGCATTCTGGCCTTCATGTCCGTCTGGTCCTGGGCCATTGCCATCGACAAGGCATTTCACCTGCGCGGTCTGCATGCCAAGGCGCGCCATTTCGAGCGCGAATTCTGGGCCGGCCGGTCGCTCGACGCCCTGACCGACCAGTTCGCCAAGAACCCCAGGGAGCCGTTTTCGCGGGTCTTCGCGGCGGGGCTGCGCGAATGGAATGGCGACAATGCCGGCGGCCGCGTGTCCAAGGCAGCCGGTGCCGAAGCGGGCCGGCAGATGACCAATACCGAAGGCGGGCTCGGCATCCTGGCGACGATCGCCTCGGCGGCACCCTTTATCGGCCTGTTCGGTACGGTCTGGGGCATCATGAATGCCTTCCGCTCGATCGCCGCATCGCAGGATACCAATCTCGCCGTCGTTGCGCCCGGCATCGCCGAGGCGCTGTTCGCCACCGCGCTGGGCCTTCTGGCGGCTGTGCCTGCAGTGATCTTCTTCAACGCCCTGTCCGCCAATCTCGCCAAATACGGCGCCCGGCTGGACGGTTTCGTCGACGAGCTGTCGGCGCTGGCCGAGCGGGACGGGAACTAGATCATGGCCGTTTCCCTGGACAGCGGCGGATCCGGTCGCGGCCGCGCCCGCTGGAAGCCCAAGGCGGAGATCAATGTCACGCCCTTCGTCGACGTGATGCTGGTGCTGCTGATCGTTTTCATGATCACGGCGCCGCTGCTGACCGTCGGCGTGCCGGTCGATCTGCCCGAAACCGAAGCGCGCAACCTGCCGTCGGGCGAGGAGCCGCTGACCATCACCATCACGGCCGAGGGCGGGATTTTCCTGCAGGAAACCGAAGTCGAACTCGCCGAACTGGCGCCGCGCCTGCGGGCCATTGCGGGCACCGGCTATGAGAGCCGCATCTACATCCGTGCCGACGATGGCGCGGCATACGGTGAAGTCGCGCGCGTGATGGCCAATATCAATGCGGCCGGCTTCACCAATCTGGGCCTGGTGACGGACCCGATCGAGCGGTAGCGGAGCCATCCGTGCGAGGTCTTGTTCTCTCTCTCCTTGTACATGCCGGCATTCTGGCGGCGGGGCTGGTCTATCTGCCCCGCGCGGCACAGGTGTTCGAGAACACGCCGATCGTGCCGGTCGAACTGGTCACGGTATCCGATGTGACCAATGTGCGCGCAGCCGCTCCGGAGCCGGAACCGGTGGAAGAGGAGCCCGCCGAGGAAGAGACCGTCGAGGACGCGATCGAGACCCCGCCGCCCGCTCCGGAGCCTGAACCGGAGCCAGAGCCTGAACCGGAACCCGTCGCTCCGGAACCTGACGCCGAACCCGAGCCGGAACCCGAACCGGTTGAGGAAGCGCCGGTCGAGGAGGAAGAGCCCGAACCGGAGCCCGAGCCGCAACCGGAACCCGTGCGCCGCGAGCCGCAGCGTCCGGCCGAGCCGTCTCTGGAAGACATGCTGGGCAATATCGAGCGTCAGGTCGCCCAGAGCCGCGACCAGGGTACGCCCGACACCGGCGAACGCCGCCGTTCGGCCGGCGATGGCGAGCAGATGACGGCGACGCTGCAGGACATGCTGCAAAGCCATCTGGCGCGCTGCTGGCGCAATTCCCTCGACGCACCGGATCCGGACGAACTGGCTGTGCGGATCGTGTTCAGCCTCGACCGCAATGGCGAACTGACGAGTCCGCCACGCCTGGTCGACCAGGCGCGCGTGCTCAATTCGCCCAACCCCTATCTCCGCGTCGCAGGCGAACGGGCCTTGCGGGCCGCGAACCAATGTGCGCCCTATCCGTTGCCTCCGGAGCATTATTCGCAATGGCGTCAAATTGAGGTCAATTTCGCGCCGTCCTTATACAGCCGCTGATCGATCAGACTGGAGTTTCGCCGCATGAGCCGACTTATCGCCGTCTTCACCGCCGTTCTCGCCAGCCTGGCATTCGCGGGACTGGCCGTGGCCCAGGAGCCGCTGCGCGTCGATGTGACCCGCGGCAATCTCGACCCCCTGCCGATCGCCCTGCCGGACTTTGTCGGCTCGAGCGACGAGGCCGCCGCGCGCGGTGCGGATATCACGCGCGTCGTGACGAATGACCTGGCCTCGTCAGGCCTGTTCGCGCCGGTCGATCAGGCCGCCTATATCGAGGATATCGAGAATATCGATCTGCGCCCGCGCTTTTCCGACTGGCGCGTGATCGACGCCTCGGCGCTTCTGGTCGGCAGTGTGACGATCCAGGATGATGGCCGGCTGGTTGTCGCTTTCCGTCTGTGGGACACGCGTCTGGAAGAACAGCTTCTGGGCCTGCAATACCGCACGGCACCGGAGAACTGGCGCCGCGTGGCGCACCGCGTCGCCGATGAGGTCTATGAGCGCCTGACCGGCGAAGAGGGCTATTTCAACACGCGCATCGTCTATGTCTCCGAAGGCCGTGGCTCCGACGGCGAGCCGCTGCGCCAGCTGGCCTGGATGGATCAGGACGGTGCCAACCCGTCCTTCCTGACCGACCGCTCCTACATGGCGCTCTTGCCGAACTATTCGCCGAACTCGCAGGAAATCACCTACGTCTCTTTCCTGGACGGGCAGGCGACGACCTATCTCTACGACCTCGAGACCGGCCGCCAGGAGGCGCTGTTCTCCTCGGCCATGCGCCAGGCGGGCCTCAATCCGGACGGTCAGAGCCTGTCGGCGCGTTTCTCGCCCGACGGCGAACGGCTCGCCGTGTCGATCCAGGGCCGGTCGGGCCATGATGTCCACCTGTTCGACCTGCGCACGCGAAACCTCACCCAGCTGACCCAGCATCCGGCCGACGATGTGGAACCGTCCTTTGCGCCGGATGGCCAGCGGATCGTGTTCTCCTCGTCGCGCGGTGGCGGGTCGCAGCTCTACACGATGAATACCAACGGCACGGATGTGCAGCGCATTACCTTCGGCGACGGCATCTACACGACGCCCGTCTGGTCGCCGCGGGGCGATCTGATCGCCTTTACCAAGCAGAATGGCGGGACCTTCTCGCTCGGTGTTGTGCGCGCCGACGGGTCGGGCATCGAGCGTATCCTGTTCGAGGGTTACTTTGTCGACACGCCGGCCTGGTCGCCGAACGGGCGTGTCCTGCTGTTCACGCGCGGGGAACCACGCTCGGACGGTACGCGTTACGAAATCTGGAGTATCGATCTGGCGGGATTCAATCTGCGGCGGCTGGCAACGGGCGGAATGGCCTCCGACCCGGCGTGGTCGCCCTTGATCGAGTAATCGGTTTCCGCTTAACGTCTCCGCCGAGCGGCGCCAGTTGGGGGAGCCGCAGGCGCAAACCGTGTCACGCGTGTCGTGGAGAGAGTAGGCCAGGGCCCATTTCGGGACTGGCCGGATGAGGGTGTAACATCATGAAAATCAAACTGCTTGCCATTGCAGCGCTCGGCGCTTTCGCGACCGCTTGCGCATCGACCCCGCCGGCGGAAGATACCACGCCGGTCGAGCCGCCGCGCTCGGTCGAGCCGGCTGATACCGGCTCCAACCAGCCTGCCGGCCCGGTTCCGGGCACGACCGAGCATTTCGTTCAGACGGCGGGCGACCGCGTCTTCTTCGACCTGGACCGCAATGATCTTTCGGCTGAAGGCCGCGAGACCCTGCGCCGCCAGGCCGCCTGGCTTGCCAGCTATCCGGATGCCCGCATCCTGATCGCCGGCAATTGCGACGAGCGCGGTACGCGCGAGTACAACCTGGCTCTCGGCGCCCGCCGCGCCAATGCAGCCCGGGCCTATCTGGTCAGCCAGGGCGTCGATCCGTCGCGTATTTCCACGACCTCCTACGGCAAGGAACGTCCGAGCTGCACGCAGTCGGGCGAACGTTGCTGGGCGATCAACCGCAATGCGACCACCTCGATCGTCGGCAGCAGCTACACCAACTAGGTGACGCGCTGACCGCAAGCATTCCGGCGCCCGCGGCAGATCATGTCGCGGGCGTCTGCTTGTCCGGGGGCGGCAGACCGCTCCGGACGCCGTAATTTTGCCGCGCTCGTCATTATGGTGCCTTCCATGATCAAGACACTCTGCCTGTCCGCCCTGTCTGCCGCTCTTCTGGTTGCGGCGCCCGCTCATTCCCAGTCGCGCCGCGAACTGGCCGAACGGCTCGACGCCGTCGAAGCCCGGATCGCCGAGGTCGAGACCTCGTCGATGGCCGGGGACCCGGTCGCCGAAACATTGCTGCGGCGGCTCGACGAACTGGACTACCAGATGCGCGAGCTGACCGGCGAAACCGAACGCCTCACCTTCGAGAACCGGCAGCTGCGCAGCCAGGTCGAAGCGCTGCAGGCCCAGCTCGACCGCCGCGGCCGCGCGCCCGGCGGGTATGACGGCATGGATGGCGGTCCTGACGCTGCGGGCGCCGAGGGTGTCGATCGCGGCGATCGCGGCGATCTCGACGAAGACGCTGTCGCCTGGATGAGCGAAGGCCTGGACGAGGCGGGGCAGAGCGGCCGCGACATTGCCGTGGTCGATCCCGACGACCCCTATGCCGAGGCCCGTGCCGAAGCGACGGGTGTGCTGGGGGCGCCGCCGCGCCGTCCGGCCGGTGAGCCGTCCGGCGATGCGCGCGCACCTGCCGCGCCGGACCCGGAAACGCTCTATGGCGGTGCCCGAGACAAGCTTCTGGAAGGCGATTTCGGCGGTGCCCAGGTGGATTTCGAGCAGTTCGTGAACGCCTATCCCGATCACGCCCGCACCGGCGAGGCCTGGTACTGGCTGGGCGAGACCTTCTTCGTGCGTTCCGACTTCACCGGCGCGGCCGATGCCTATATCGCCGCGCTGCGGGCCGAGCCGGATGGCGAGAAGGCACCGGATGCCCTGGTGCGTCTGGCCGCCTCGCTGAACGGCATGGGCCGGCAGGCGGATGCCTGCGGAACGCTGGAGCGGTTCGACAGCCAGTTCCCCGACGCATCTGCGGCCTCGCGCGCCCGGGCCTCCCGCGAGGCGGTTCGCGCCGGCTGCTGATACAGCGTGGCGCGCGATCCGGCGGCCGCGGCCGGCGACTGGCTCGACCGGCATGCCCCGCCCGGGCCGCTCGCGATTGCCTGTTCCGGCGGCAGTGACTCGCTGGCCCTCCTGCTGGCAGTGAGCCGCTGGGCAGGGCGTACCGGACGCACGCTTCACGTCCTGACGGTCGATCATGGCCTGCGCCGCGAAAGCGCCGGTGAAGCGGCTTTCGTGATGCGCCGCGCCGAAGCGCTGGGGCATGAAGCGCATTGTCTCGTCTGGACCGGCTCCAAACCGGCCAGCGGCCTCCAGGAAGCCGCGCGTCAGGCCCGCCATCATCTGCTGGCCCGGGCCTGCAAGGATGTCGGGGCCAGGGGGCTCCTTCTCGCCCATACGCTCGACGACCAGATCGAGACCCTCGCCATGCGGCTTGCGGCCGGTGGCGGCTGGCGCGGCGCGGCGGCCATGCGTCCGGTGGCACTTTCGCCGGTCTGGCCGGACGGGCGGGATGTCGTTCTGTGCCGTCCACTGCTCGCAATGCGCCGGCAGGCGCTGAGGGACTGGCTGACCGGGCAGGGCGAGCGCTGGGTCGAGGACCCATCCAACACGGATGCCCGCTATACCCGCGTGCGCATCCGCCAGCACCTCACGGCTCTGGAAACTTCCGGCTTCGATGTCGCCCGGCTGGCGCAGCTGGCCGGCGATCTGTCTGCCCTGCGCGATGCCGAACAGCGAACGGCGGCCCGTCTCGCTGCGCAAGCCTGCGAAATCCTGCCCTGGGGCGGAATGAGGATCGATGCCTGCGCTCTCAACGCGGCGGTACCGGTGATCTGCCATGCTGTACTGGAAGCCGCCGCGCTGGCCGTCTCCGGGCGGGAAAGCCTGCCGGGCCGGCGCGCGATTGTCCGGCTTTCCACGGCGCTGGCCGCGGGAAAGCGGGCGACAGCGGGCGGGGTCATGCTGGCGCCCTGGCAGGGACGCACCTGGCTGGTGCGCGATCCGGGTGCCGTCACCGGCCGGGTCGACCGGCCGGGCACTGGCAGCCCCGATACCGACGGTGTCTGGGACGGCCGTTTTGTCATCACAGGCCTGGGCGCCGGCCTTACGGCCGGACCTCTGGGCCGGACATATGATGGCCTTGATCGGCGTGATATACTCGACGCTGTTCCCGGCTTTGCCCGGCCGGGGCTTCTGGCCGTGCGCGAAGGCGGGCGTGAAGACGGCACTGTCATCGCCCTGGCGGGGATGCCGGGTCGTGAGGATAGCCGTGTGCAGATCGAACCGCTCCAGGCGCACAGATTTTGCACCCGGCTTCTATCGGCCGCTCCGGCGGTATGGTTTGATACAGATTGACGCAGCGGCGGGTTACCCGGCCTTCAGGCTCCGGACCGATCGCGCTTTTCCACCGCGGCACCGGCTGGCAAGATGGCTCCGCAATGCCCATATATCGGTCGTACACGGCTGAAACTTGAACGGAACTGACGCATGCAAATGAGAAATCTCGCGATCTGGGCCCTGGTCTTCGTGCTGCTGCTGGCGCTGTTCCAGCTGCTGCAGAATTCCTCCGACCCCGCGACGCCTTCCAGCGAGGTCACCTATTCGCAATTCCTCAACCGTGTGGAACGCGACGAGATTTCCCAGGCGACCATCCAGGGCGACACGATCCGGGCGCAGACCGCGACCGGCCAGACGATCATCGCCACCCTGCCGCCGCAGGACAATGACACCGTCCGCATCCTGCGCGAGAACGATGTCGATATCCGCGTTCAGGAAGAGAACCAGGACGGCAATTTCCTGGTGACGATGCTGATCAACTGGTTCCCCTTCCTGTTGCTGATCGGCGTGTGGATCTTCTTCATGCGCCAGATGCAGGGCGGCGGACGCGGCGGTGCCATGGGCTTCGGAAAGTCCAAGGCGCGCCTTCTGACCGAGCATCACGGCCGCAAGACCTTTGACGATGTCGCCGGTGTCGACGAGGCGAAGGACGAGCTGCAGGAAGTCGTCGAATACCTGAAGGATCCGTCGAAATTCCAGCGTCTGGGCGGCAAGATCCCGAAAGGCGCGCTGCTGGTCGGCCCTCCGGGGACCGGTAAGACGCTGCTCGCCCGCGCTGTTGCCGGCGAAGCCAATGTGCCCTTCTTCACCATTTCCGGTTCGGACTTCGTGGAAATGTTCGTCGGTGTCGGTGCGTCCCGCGTGCGCGACATGTTCGAGCAGGCCAAGAAGAACGCCCCCTGCATCATCTTCATCGACGAGATCGACGCCGTGGGCCGTTCGCGCGGCGCCGGCCTGGGCGGCGGCAATGACGAGCGCGAGCAGACGCTGAACCAGCTCCTCGTCGAGATGGACGGGTTCGAGTCGAATGAGGGCATCATCCTCATCGCGGCGACCAACCGTCCCGACGTGCTGGACCCGGCGCTGCTGCGTCCGGGCCGTTTCGACCGCCAGGTCGTGGTGCCCAATCCGGACATCACCGGCCGCGAGAAGATCGTGAAAGTCCACATGCGCGACGTGCCGCTGGCCTCCGATGTGGATCCCAAGGTTATCGCGCGCGGTACGCCGGGCTTCTCCGGTGCCGACCTCGCCAATCTGGTGAACGAGGCCGCGCTGCTGGCGGCGCGCCGCAACAAGCGCCTTGTCTCCATGCAGGAATTCGAGGACGCCAAGGACAAGGTCATGATGGGGCCGGAACGCCGCTCCATGGTCATGTCCGAGAAGGAAAAACAGCTCACCGCCTATCACGAGTCCGGTCACGCCATCGTGGCGCTGAACGTGCCGGCGGCCGACCCGGTCCACAAGGCGACGATCATCCCGCGCGGCCGAGCGCTGGGCATGGTCATGCAGCTGCCGGAAGGCGACAAGATGTCGATGACGCACGAGGAAATGACCTCGCGCCTCGCCATCATGATGGGTGGCCGCGTTGCCGAGGAAATGAAGTTCGGCAAGGAGAAGGTGACGTCCGGTGCGGCGTCCGACATCCAGCAGGCGACCCGTCTGGCCAAGGCCATGGTGACCCAGTGGGGTTTCTCCGACGAGCTGGGCCCGATTGACTATGCCGACAATCAGGGCGAGGTCTTCCTGGGCCAGCAGCTGGTGCAGAGCAAGTCTGTCTCCGGCACCACGGCCCGCAAGATCGAGGAAGAGGTTCGCGGTCTGGTCCAGGCCGGCATGGATGAGGCACGCCGCATCCTGACCGAGAAGCGCAAGGACTGGGAGACCCTGTCCGAAGGGCTGCTGGAATACGAGACGCTTTCCGGTGCCGAGATCATCGACCTGCTGAACGGCAAGCCGCCGAGCCGTCCGGAAGACGATCCCACACCGCCGCCGAGCGCGCCGACCAGCGCGGTGCCGACGACGGATGCCGATGAAGGTCCGGAAACCGGACCGGAACCGCAGGGCGCCTGATCGCTGCCACTGTAAGAACGAAAACGGAAAGCCCGGACCCGCAAGGTTCCGGGCTTTTTCCTGGCTGCCCCGTCCGGGAGATGGCGCGCAAGCCGCCAGCTCCGCACGCGCCGGGCGCCGGAGGTTCGGGCATTGCAGACGACCCGCCGGGGGTATCTGGTACTTAATATGGGCACGCGAAGTCCCGGAGGATCGTCTGCAACCCGGTGAAGCGGATTAAGCCGCGGGACGATCGCTTCCCGCGTCAGCGCCACCCGGTCCTGCGCGCCTGTGCACCGGCATCGCCGGACCGTGGAGGCAGTATAGGCGAGGCTGAGGGGGCGGGGATAAGTCGCCGGTTATCCCCGGGGTGCCGGGTTCCGGATTCTTGGCGGTCGCATTTTCGAACCGCAAAACCGGTTCCCACTTTTGCTGAAAATGCTTCAGCTGAGCCGGTCGAGGATCGGACAGTCCGGCCGGTCGTCGCCGCGGCAGGCCGTCACCAGATGGGCCAGCTCGTTACGCAGGGCGGCCAGCTGGCGCTGCTTCTCCTCGATCTCCTCGAGATGTGCCGCCGCTATGGCACGGACATCGGCACTTGAGCGGCTCTTGTCCTCGTACAGGCTCAGGAGTTCGCGGCATTCCTCGATGGAGAAGCCGAAATCGCGGGCGCGGCGCACGAAGGCGAGCTTGCGGACGGCCGCCTCGTCATAACGCCGATAGCCGGTCTGCGTCCGGTCCGGCGCTTCGACCAGGCCGATATCAGCGTAATAGCGCACGGTTTTCACGGGCAGTCCGGCGGCCCTGGCAGCGCTTCCGATATTCATGCGGCGATATCCTTGACTCTCCAGCTACAGGAAAGATTAGGTAATCGGTCAGTTGATGTAAACCGGAGACCATCATCATGACTGCGACCTCCCTTGCCCGGCCGGGCTTCTGGCAACGCACGCCCCTGTGGGGCCGGGCGTCGAAGAACACCGCCTGGTGCCTGCTGGGCTGTTCCATCGGCGATTTCGGCACGATCGCCTTCTTCCAGGCCACGGGTATTCCCTGGCCGACGCTCGCCATCATGAGCCTGGCCATCGTCAACGGCCTGCTCACCTCCATCGCGCTGGAGACTTTCATCCTGTCCCGTCAGATGGTCCTGAAGACCGCGTTCCGCACCGCCATCGGCATGTCCTTCATCTCCATGATCGCCATGGAGGTGGTGATGAATTCGGTGGATGTGCTGCTGACCGGTGGCGCCAAGCTGACCTGGTGGGTGCTGCCCATCATGCTGCTGGCCGGCTTCCTGGCGCCCCTGCCCTATAATTACTGGCGCCTCGCCGCGCTGGGAAAGAGCTGCCACTAGGGCAGGGACTAAAGCAGGAACTAAAGCGGCTCCTTGGCCAGACCGTGCCCGCCCGCGGGCGCGGTCTCGGCGATCCGCTCCATGCCTGCAATCAGCGGCCGGCCGCGGGCGATCGCCTGTTGCACCGAGGGCAGCTCCAGCGAGGCGCGGTGGCTTTCCGCATTGTCCCAGACCTCGGTGATCCAGATCGCACTGGCATCCTGCGGGTCGCGCGCGACGACATAGCTGAAACAGCCGGGCAAGCTGGCCATGCCCTCCAGCAGGATATCGATCAGCGCATCGCGCTGTCCCTCTGCCGCGATGAACTTGCCGATCAGACCGTACATGCCAATCCCCTGTGCGTGTCCCGTGACTCGCGAGGCTAGCAAGGCTCCGGCAGGAATTCCATGCACAAGCGACGGGAAAGCCCGAGTCATCTTTTTACGTAAAACATAATATTTTTCTTGAAAAACATAATCTGAAATGCGATCCGGGCGGCGAAGGAGTTGCCCATGACCGCCCGGATTCTCGACTGGCTGCTGACGGCCGTCCTCATGCTTGCCGTGGCGGCGAGTGTGATCGCCCTCGCATTCGTCATCATTGCGCCGCTTGCGGGCCAACCGCTGGACGCGGGCTACAGTGTCCGTCTGGAGGCGGCAACGGACGCCCGGTCAGACGCCGGCGGCGCCCATGCCGACATCCGCCAGGGCAGCCTGATCGTCACCGGGGCGGGCCTGGTAGCAGACCTGTTTCGCGCAGCCGACGTGCTGGTCACCGGCGCGCTCTGGATCGTGGCGATCTGGATGCTGCGCCGGGTTTGCCGTCAGGTCGCCTCACATCGACCCTTCGCGCCGGACACGACCCGGGGGCTGACCCTTGCCGGCGTCCTGATCCTGCTGGTTCCGGCCTGGCAGGCCGTGCGCGCGCTGGTCTGGCAGGTCATCCTGTTCCCGCACGCGCCGGCAGAGACGACCCTGATCCACACATTCGCCCGCGTGCCGGAAGGCGGCGCCTTGCGCATGATGCCGGACATCGATGCCGGTCTCCTGGTCGCGGGTCTGGTCCTGCTTGTGGTCGCCCAGGCTTTCCGCGTCGGCGCCGAGGTGCAGCGCGACAGCGACGAGATCGTGTGATGCGGATTGTCGTGCGCATCGACGAGATGATGGCCCGCCGCAAGATGTCGCTGAACCAGCTGGCGGCCGAAGTCGGCGTATCGACCACCAATCTTTCCCTGCTCAAGAACGGGCACGTCCGTGGCGTGCGCTTCAACACGCTCCTGGGCATCTGCCGCGCGCTGGATTGCCGGCCCGGCGACATTCTGGATATCGAAGAGGACGAAGAATGAACCGCACGCCTTCCATATGGGCCATCCTGGCCGCCAGTGTTTGCGTCGCCTGCGCACCGGCGACCGCCGAGGACGCCGTCCCGCCGGCCGTGGCTGCCAGCCTCGAGGCGGCGGTCGAGCAAGGCGGGCGGCCCGGCGTCGTGCTCGGCTATGTCCGCGACGGGGAGAGCGTCTTTCTGGCATATGGCCGCACGGGCAATCCGGCGTCCTCCGCGATCGGTCCGGACACGGTTTTCGAGCTCGGCTCCGTCACCAAGCTCTTCACCGCCGAAACCCTTGCCGGCCTGGCTGTACAGGGCGAGGTGTCGCCGGACACGCCCCTCGCGGCCATCTGGCCGGACCGCCTGGCCGGAAATCCGGTGACGCTGGCCCAGCTGGCGACACACCGCGCCGGCCTGCCGCGGCAGGTGCCTGGCGAGGTTCTGTCTGCCAATGATGCCAACGCCCTGATCGAGTTCGCCCGGTCGGCTGCGCCGTCGGAAGCGCCGGCCTATTCCAATACGGGCATGGCCCTGCTCGCGCTTGCCCTGTCGGAAGCGACCGGCCGGAGCGTCGCCGGCAATCTGGCAATCGCGGTCACCGGGCCGTTCGGTCTGACGGATACCGGTTATGAACCCGGCCAGCCGGAGCGCCTGGCGCATCCCCATGCGGGCAGTCGCGATATTTCGGACAGCCGCCCGCAGACGGTGAGCGTCGCTCACGGCACGGGCGGCCTCTATTCGACGGCGCGGGATCTCGCGCGGCTGGTCGAAGCGCATCTGGCACCTGAAGGAGACGCTGCTGCGATCATCAATCTGGCGCTCGCCGGCACGGATGGCGTGCCGCTGGGCTGGCAGGTGCATGACAATGGCCGGCGCCAGGTCTTCCATCACAGCGGCGATGCCAATGGCTATCAGGTCTTTGTCGGCTTCCGCCAGGACACGGCGACCGGTGTGGTGCTGCTGAGCAATGCCTCGGCCGATGACGGGCTGCAGCAGATCGCCCTGCATCTGCTCGACCCGTCCGTCCCGCTGCCGGTCTTCGGCTCGGGTGACGCAGCAGAGGGGCTGGCGCAGTATGAAGGCGAATACCGCTTTGCCAGCGAGCCCGACGGCAACCGCATCCGGATCGAGGTGGACGGGGCAGACCTGATCTATGTCGAAACGGCGTCGGACGGCACGCTTGTCCGCCGCACCGGCCTTGTCGAGCGCGAGCCCGGCCTGTTCCAGATCCGCGGCATCCCCGCCGGAATCCGGTTCGGCGATGCGGGCGCTGCCGAACTTCTGGCCGGCGAAGACCGCTATGAACTGGTGCGGGTCGACTGAGCCCGGCCGCCCTGCGATGTCCGCATGCCGGACACCGCAGGGCAGGGCAATCAGATCGCCACCTCGCCGGCCGGTTCGCGCATGTTGTAGCTGGACGACATGACGCGGCCATAGGCGCCGCCATTGGCGATCAGCATGACATCGCCTTCCTGCGTTTCCGGCATCAGGCGCTGGGCGCCCAGACGGTCGGCGGTTTCGCAGATCGGACCCACGATATCGGCGATCCAGGCGGCGTCCTCGTCAAGCCGGGTGAGATTGACGATCTCGTGCCGGGCGCCGTAGAGCGCCGGCCGGATCAGCGAGTTCATGCCGGTATTCAGGCCGATGAAGCGCGCATCCGGGGTCTGTTTGAGCTGGGTCACCCGGGCGAGCAGCACGCCGGCTTCCGCCGAGATATAGCGGCCCGGCTCGATCCACAGCTGGTATTGCGGATGGGCGGTCTTGAGATCGCCCAGCACGGCATCCAGCGCGGCCATGTCGATACGGCGCACGCCCGAGGCCTCGTCGACCGACAGGCCGCCGCCCAGATCGAGGATCTCCACGTCCGGCATCGAGCGTGCCGTCTCCACCAGGAAGAGGCCGACCCGGCGCCAGTGATCCGGGTCGGAAATCCCCGAACCGGAATGCACGTGCAGACCGTTGACGATCGCGCCAGCCTGGGCGGCGAGGGTGCGGGCCTCGTCCAGCTCGTCGGCATGCAGGCCGAACTTGGCTTCCGGTCCGGCCGTGCGGACATGCTTGTGATGGCCTTCCGGGCGCTGCGGATTGATCCGCAGCGTGATCTTGCGGCCCTTGAAGATCTCCGGCCAGGCGCGCAGCGGGTGCAGCCCGTCCAGCGTGACATGCACGCCCAGTTCCAGCGCCTCGGCGTATTCGGCCTTCGGCGCGAAGTTCGGCGTGAACAGGATACGGTCGGCCTCCAGGCCCGGCACCGCCGCACGGGCGGCGCGGACCTCGTTGATCGAGACGCATTCCACGCCCAGGCCTGCAGCCACGGCCGTGCGGATCATGTCCGGATGGCCGTTCGCCTTCATCGCATACCAGCCGCGGTCGAGATGCTTCAGCCCGGAGACCGCTTCGGCGCGGGTGCGCACGGTCTCCAGATCGTAGACATAGACCGCGCCGTCGGCCGGGCAGAGATCGAGCAGGGCCTGGCGCTTGTTGCGCCACCAGGTGCCCGCGCCGGCCGGTGCCGCCCCGGTCAGGTTCTCGCCGATTTCCCGCCAGGACGGACCGAAAGTCTTGTCGCGCGGTTTGGGCTGGATCAGCTGGTCGTGCAGGCGGCGGCAGAGCGGCCGGCCCTGATCGCCATCCACCACGACAGTGAGGTTGAGATCATTGGCCGCCTGGGAGACCAGCCGCACCGGATAGTGGGCGAAGGCCTCCATCGCCGGGCCGAGCTGGGCGAGCAGGGCGCGCACGCCGCGGCCGACCATCGAAACGGCGGCACAATCCTCGATCAGCTTGACGCTGGCGATCTGCGACAGCTCGTCCTCCAGCGCACCGAGCACGTCCGGCGTCAGGCCCGGATCATCGTCCAGCGACACGGTGACCGAGGTCTCCGAGGTGGAGACGAGGTCGATCGACACGCCATGCCGCGAGAAAGGCTCGAAGGCCCGCGCCAGGAAGCCGGAGGCGCGCCACATGCCGTCGGTCTCCAGCGTGATCAGCCGCACGCCGTGCTTCACCGACACCGCTTTCATGCGCGGCGTGTCTTCGGACGGGGTGGCCGAGATCGTGGTGCCGGTCATTTCCGGCCGGTGCGTGCACAGCACCTGCATCTCGATCCCGGCGCGGCGCACCGGGCCGATGGCGCGCGGATGCAGCACGCCGGCGCCCATCGAGGCCAGTTCCTGGGCTTCTTCATAGGCCAGCGAGCGGATCTGGCGGGCGGCGCCGGTCAGACGCGGATCGGCCGAGAAGAAGCCGGGCACGTCGGTCCAGATCTCGATACGCTCGGCGCCCAGCTTGGCGGCGAAATAGCTCGCCGACGTATCCGAGCCGCCGCGGCCCAGAAGGGCGGTGTCGCCATCCTCGCGCCGGGCGATGAAGCCCTGGGTGACGATCACCGGCGGCAGGTCTGCCAGCGTGCGCTGCAGATGCGCGTCGGCATCGAAGGGGCAGTCGCAGGCCAGATAGCCGCGGGCACCGGAGGCGTGGGCGGCGCTCAGATGCTCGCGCGCATCCAGCCAGGCCGAGGCTACGCCTTCGCGGGCCAGCCAGGCCTGACCCAGCGTCGTCGCCATCAGCTCGCCCTGGGCCATGATGCGCGCCTTCAGGCGCGGCGACACATCGCCGGTCAGCGACAGGCCGGCGCGCAGCCGGTCCAGTTCGTCGAAATAGGGCGCCAGCAGGGCCTCGCCCTCGACACCCAGCTCGGTCGCCAGCTCCAGATGGCGCGCCTTGATCGCCGCAAGCTCGGCCTCGCCCTCGCCGGCGACCGCGCGGGTCACCAGCGTGTCGAGCAGGTCGGAGATCGTCGCGACGGCCGAGTGCACGACGAAGACCCGTTTGCCCTCCGCCCGCACATCGGCGATCCGTTTGGAGATAACACGCCAGTCTGCCAGCGATTTGACGCTGGTGCCGCCGAATTTCAGTACGACCCAGTTCTGCGTGTTGCTCATGGCTATCTCCATTACGCCGCAGGGCCGGCGTGGCCCTCGGGGCGCGGCGTGCATACAGGCCCTGTTGCGGCGCAACAACAGATAATTGCGCGAATCTCAGTCCGCAGGGCCGTTGTGCGCATTTTGCGTGCTGGCTAGTCCCCGAATTGTGGCGTGCGCTTGTCCAGATTGGCCATCACGGCCTCCACCTGGTTGGGCTTGCCGATGATTGCCTGCTGCAGGCGGGACTCGGCGGCCAGGATCTCGCCGGCATTGGCGTCGTCCAGCCCGTTGAGAAGCACTTTGCAGGCGCGGATGGCCGAAGGGCTGCGATTGGCGATCTGCTGTGCGATCTCCAGGGCGCGGGCCTGCGGATCGGGATGCACTTCGGTGACAAGACCGGCCTCGCGGGCCCGGGTGCCGTCGATGCGTTCGGCGGTATAGGTCAGCCGGCGCAGGACATCGTCGCGCACCAGGCGGCGCACGCGGGCCATGCCCGACATGTCCGGCACCAGGCCCCATTGCGTCTCGGCGATGGCGATCTTCGCGTCGGGCGCGGCGATACGGATATCGCCGCCCAGTGCGATCTGCAGCCCGCCGCCCAGTGCGCCGCCCTGGATCGCGACGATCACGGGCACCGGCGCCTCATGCCAGGCCCAGGCGGCGTATTGCGGCGTGTTGCACAGGCCGTGCGTGCGCGGCTCGAGCGAGGTCGATGCCGCCCCGTCCTCGCCTGCCATCGCGGCGAAACTGCCGAAATCCAGCCCGGCGCAGAACATCCGGCCCCGGCCGGACAGGATCGTCACCCGCGCATCGCGCTGCTCGCGCAGCCAGGCCGCGGCCTCGATCAGCGCGTCGAACATGGCCGGGTCGAGCGCGTTCAGCTTGTCCTCGCGGATCATCTCGATCCGGGCGATATGATCGTCGAGCGAAACCGCAACGCGGTCGTGGAAGGTCCGGGGCTGCGTCATGACGCCATCCTTTTGTGTCAGGCGTCCGTGCTTAAAGCCATTGGCGGCGTCCGCCAACGGCCTGCGGTACAGTCTACTCGCGGCGGCGCTGGGTGTGGACGACGACAGGCCGGCCTGAACTGGCGCCCATAATGACGGGCCAGCTGATCCCTGCCATCACGCTACGGCAGGGCGCATCGGCGTGACAGGCCGCGGCGAATTCGGCCGAGGTCTCCATGGTCTCCGGCGTCAGGTCCGCCATGCCGAGATGGCCGGCGATCCGGGCGGGCACATCGATGCCATAGCGGTTGCGGACCTCCCGCGCAGCCTCGGCCAGCGTATCGGTATCGGCGCCGCATTGCCGGTCGCCCAGCACGCATTCGGCGTGGAAGGCCAGCCAGTCGCCCTCGTCCTGCGCGGCCTCGATATAGCGGTCGAACAGGTCGGCCGGGCTGATGCTGTAGTCCATCAGCTCGATGGAGTCGTAGCGCCTGCGGGCCCGGGAGCCGAAATTGTGGTAGGGGCGTTCATCAAGCCTTGCACCGTCCGTGACGGCCCGGATCGCTTGCGGCAGGATGGGGCGGAAGGTGACGCATTCGTCGCGGCACACCGGATAGGGGTAGATCGCGTCCAGGCTCTCCACCCACAGCACATTGCGCGGCGAGCCGAACTCGACGGCATTGGTGCGCATATTGTGGCCGATCACCATGACGCAAACGGCCATGGCCAGGCTGGCGATACCCAGCAGGGTTGCCAGCTTCATCTGCTTCTTCATCAGGGCGAAGAAGAAGCCACCCACGAGAAGGACCAGGCCGGCGACCAGATACCAGCCGCTCGATGTGGCCAGATAGATGAGCGTCTGCAGGAACCAGAACGGGAAGACGATGAAAATCATCGCGAGGATGAGCAGCTGTACCAGGGTCAGGACCGCATTGCTCAGATCCTTGAAGCTGAAAACCAGAAACATCGACGCCCCCGTGCTTGTTCCAGCCTCCACGATGAAACGGCAGAGCTGAACGCTTTGTGAATAGGCTCGCCTGCCAGGCGAGCCGGGCCCGATGCCCGGACCCGGCACTGTCGCCGATATTTCGTGATCTGGGAGATTTACCCCCCGCAAGAATTGGGGCATGAGGTGCGCGATGACAGTCTTTACGGTTGCGAACAGCCCCGAGGAAGCGGTGGAGCAGCTCGATGCGCTCTACCAGGCTTCCGTTGAACGTCTCCAGACAGCCCTGAGAAGCTTCCTGACCGGCGGAAAGCCGCCATCGGACCAGGACCGCAAGTCCGGAGCCTTTGTTTATCCCGAGCTGCGGGTCACCTATCTGCCGGACGGTCCGCCGCCGCCGGTCAGCCGCGCTTTCGGCAAATTCACCGATACCGGCGTCTATTCATCCACGATCACGCATCCGATGCTGTATCGCGCCTATCTGATCGAACAGCTCACCCTGCTGGCCGACCAGTACGAGATCACGATCGAGACCGGCCCCTCGCAGGTGGAGATTCCCTTCTCCTACGTGCTCGACGGCGCCGACGATCTGGACATGAATGCGGTGACGCCGGCCGAGCTGGTGCGCCACTTCCCCTATGCCGACCTCTCGCGGATCGATGACGACCTGCCCAATGGCCAGCGCCCCTCGGTGCCGGGCGAGGTGAAACCGCTTTCGCTGTTCGAGGCGCCGCGGGTCGACTACTCCCTGCAGCGGTTGCGCCACTATACCGGCACGCCCTACGAGGACACCCAGCAGTTCATCCTGTTCACCAATTACCACCGCTATGTCGATGTCTTCACCGCCTGGGCCATTCGCCAGCTGAAGGAAGACAATCATTACGAGGCCTTCTCGGCGGCCGGCCATGTGCGCGTCGATGCCGACACGCCCAATGCCCACGCCCTGGTGGAAGGTGCGCCCTGGCGGCGTTTCCAGATGCCGGCCTATCACCTGATCGCGCCGGGCGGCCGCGGCATCACCCTGGTGAATATCGGTGTCGGTCCCTCGAATGCGAAGAACATCACCGACCACCTGGCCGTGCTGCGCCCGCAATGCTGGCTGATGATCGGCCATTGCGCGGGCCTGCGTCATTCCCAGCGCCTGGGCGACTACGTCCTGGCTCACGCCTATCTGCGCTATGACGCCGTGCTGGACGAGGCGCTGCCGATCGAGATCCCGATCCCGCCGATCGCGGAAATCCAGATCGCGCTGGAAGAGGCCGTCGCCAATGTCAGCGG
The DNA here is from genome assembly GCF_027922185.1 of Maricaulis virginensis. Taxonomy (NCBI): domain Bacteria; kingdom Pseudomonadati; phylum Pseudomonadota; class Alphaproteobacteria; order Maricaulales; family Maricaulaceae; genus Maricaulis; species Maricaulis virginensis. The sequence goes on from NZ_BSFE01000003.1 coordinate 314,934, forward strand.
TGACAGCGGCGACGCGCTGAAGGCGCGCCTGCGCACCGGCACCGTGGCCACCTATGCCGACCGCAACTGGGAACTCACCTATGCCGCCCAGTCGCGCCGCATCAACCAGTCGCGCGCCATCGCGCTGGACATGGAATCGGCCACCATCGCGGCCAACGGCCTGCGCATGCGGGTGCCCTACGGCACGCTGCTCTGCGTCTCCGACAAGCCGTTGCATGGCGAGCTGAAACTGCCCGGCGCCGCCAATCTCTTCTACCAGCGCTCGGTTTCCGAACACCTCGCCGCCGGTCTCGAGACGATCGAGATCCTCAAGCGCGACGAGGGCGCGGCCCTGCATTCGCGCAAGCTGCGCAGTTTCGACGAGCCGCCATTCCGGTGAAAAGAGGGACATGTACCTGCGGTACGTGTCCCGGTAAAAGCGTTGGGTGAGGACGGGGACACGTACCCGAGGTACATGTCCCCATGCTTGCAAGGGGGCGCTCCATGTCGAAGACTTCTTCCGTCCAGGCCTGGCTGGGCCGTGCGGTCATCGAGGCCGCACTCATCGTGTTCGCGGTGGTGCTCGGTTTCGTCGTCAATGAATGGCGCGAGGACGTCTCCGACCGGCGTGCGGCCGAAGCGGCGATGGATCGCGTGGTCGCCGAGATCGAGACCAATATCGCCCAGCTCGAAGCCGTGGTGGGTTATCACGAGAGCGTCGTCGCGCGGATCGACGAACGTCTCGCCGGGATCGCGGCGGCCGGCGAACCCGTCCGCGGCGTTCCCTTCGACGAGTTCGGCAACCTCATGCCGCGCGGTGTCAATGCGCCGGGCCTGTCCAGCTTCGCCTGGCAACACGCCCAGCAGCACGGCCGGCTGGACGTGCTGCCCTATGCCATCGTGGCCGGAACGGCGCGCGTCTACGGCATGCAGGCCAGCGGCGTGGAGGCGACCTGGCGGCAGATCGTCGAGCTTTTGTTCGCCGGGCCGCAGGTGATGCGCGAACAGGATCTCGAGGCCAGCCTGCGCTTCACCCAGATCGGTTTCAGCGAGCTGGCCTCACAGGAACGCTTCCTGATCGACCAGTACCGCCGCCTGCTCGAAGACCTGCGCGAAGCCGGTCTGGACCGGGGGTAGGTTGAAGCGGCATCCCGTGCCTTCAAGGATGGACGGGGGACGTGGATTGCCCCCCGGTGACAGCGAGCAGGGGCGAACCGCCGCCATACTAGTCGCGGCCGGCAACCAGATTCTGGATTTCCTCCAGATCGGGCGACGGGAGCGGTGCGTTCCTGTCTCCGGGCATCACGAAGGTGTCGAACCACCGCATCATGCGGAGTGCGTAATCGTAGCGGACCGCCGACCGGCTCAACCGGTGCCCTTGCCCGGGATAGGTCACGAGACGGACCGGAGACTGGCCGACCCGCCGAAGATATCCGTAGAGTTCCAGCGACTGGCTGACATTGACGCGGGAGTCGCTTTCGCCGTGCAATATGAGCGTCGGCGTTCTTGACTGCGCGGCATGGAAAACCGGGCTCTGGTTGAGATAAAGCGTCCAGTCTTCCTCCGGCGCCACGCCGTAATGGTTCACAACCGTCTCTTCGGGGATGTCCGTCGTTCCGTGCGAGCTGACGAGGTTGGTGACCGGTGCTGCGGCAACGGCGGCCGCAAAATGCCCGGTTTGCGCCGTTGCGCCCCAGGCAGCGGCATAACCGCCGTGGGATTGACCGGTAATGCCCACCCTGGACGGGTCGATCAGCCCGCTGGCGGCCAGAAAATCGACCCCGTCCAGAATGTCGTTGAACTCGGCGGCGGGTGCGTCGGCACGATCAAGCGCGGCGAACGCTTCTCCGCGTCCGGTCGAACCGCGGTAATTGGGCAGAAAGACAGCATACCCTCTGCCGGCGCCGAACTGCACCGGCCGGTCGAAGTCCGTCGCCCAGGCGTTGAAATAGTGGCTCTCCGGTCCCCCGTGCGCCAGAACGATCAAGGGCCAGCCCGTCTCGGGCCGCACACCTTCCGGCGTGACCAGTATTCCTTCGATTTCCACCCCGTCCCGGGCGCGATACCGGACGGCTTCCTGGTTGCCCAGCTGCCGGTCGGACAGCCAGGGATTGCCGTCGGTGCGGCGGGACATGTCCCGCCCGGTCGCCAGTTCGTGGGCGTAATGGGGCGCACTGATCACGCCAGCGATACCATGGCCGTTTCCGTCAAACCGGTGAACGACGAACCCGGTATGGGATATCGCGCCGCTCCGGCTCCCCTCGACCGTCATGTTGAAGAGGCCGGATTGCGTGCCGCGATGCTGAAGCACCGTGAGTTCGTCATCGGCAGACCAGAAAAAGTCGACCTCGTCGGCATCGTCTCCATCCGTCAGGAAACGCAAGGTTTCCGCTTGTACATCGAAAACGGCAATCGCGTGCGGAGCCGAGTCCGACCGCGCCGGAGCCGCCATGAGAGCGAGGTAGCGCCCGTCCGGAGAGAAAGCGATATCGCCTGTCTTGCCATCGGTCGGGACTGTCGATATCGGCGCTCCGGTCTCGCCATCGAAGATGACGGTACGACTGTTCAGCATGTAATCGTCTGATGACGAGCCTGGCGCCAGGCTGACCGCCAGGAGGCGCCCGTCCGGTGAGGCTGCGAGATCGGAGATATACCCTTCGATCGGCAATACCGATTCCGTGACGGCCGGCCGTTCGATATTCACGCGGACAACATGGGACACAGGCACCGGCCGGTCGGTCACATTGACCAGAAAACCCATCTCCGCGCCGTCTGGCCCCTCTTCCTCTTGACGGGTCGTCGAGTAGAACAGCGCCGAAGCGCCGGGGCTCGTATCGTACATATCAATCGCGGAATCAGAGTTGAAAAGCGCAAACGGCTCTGATTGCGGCGCGCTGACATCGATCCCGAAAATCGTGCTCCCGCCGTCTTCGAGCCGGCCTGAGCGGAACGTCAATTCATTGTCGCTCATCCAGTCGAAGCTGTAAGCGCCCACCCGCTCATCGAGAACCAGCCGGTTCGTTCCGTCCTGCATCCAGACCCGGGTTTCGGATACGGCACCCCCGTCCTGTTCGCCCCGGATGATGTTGGGCCGCCGCCAGCGCGTATAGACCGTGTGCACGGCGTCCGGCGCCACCGACACCGTGCCGACCGAGCTCACGTCGAAGAGGTCTTCAATCGTGAAGGGCGTGCCCGCCGGGTCGGGGGAGGGCGCGGGTTGAGCCCCTGCCGGAACCGCTGTGAAGCCCGACAGGCACAGTGCTGACAGCCCTGTGAGAAGACGCTCGCGGACATTTTTCCCGAACTGAAGGGCCGGTCTCGCTTCGACGCGCGACGTGAGTGACATCATGACTTCCTTGCTATGACAAAAAGAGTTGTGTCCATTCGGCGCCTCCATCGCGGGCGCGCTCAAAAGTCCCGAACCTGGCGGCGAGGCCCTACGGCTCGGAGGGAGCCGTACCGTCCTCGATCGTGAACTGCGCCCGGTAGGTTGACGGGGAAATGGCGAACCGGCGCTCGAATGCGCGGCGAAACGTGTCGACGTTGCGAAATCCGACCGCCGCGGCGACATCGCTGATCCGCACCTGGCTTTCCGCCAGAAGAGCCCGTGCCTGATCGACACGAAGCCGCTCCACGAACTGGGCCGGACTGGCGCCTGTCGCCTTGCGAAAGACGCGTGCGAACTGGCGCGGGCTCATCGATGCCCGCGCCGCCAGGCTTTCCACGTCGATCGGCGAGGCCAGATTGTCGGCAATCCAGGCGATCACGTCTGCCAGCCGCCCGGTGGTGCCGGACTGGGCAAGCAGTGACTCGGAGAACTGCATCTGATTGCCCGGCCGGCGCATGTAGACGACGAGCTGCCGTGCAACGCCCGCCGATGCTGCCGGGCCGGCATCTTCGGCAATCATCGCGAGCGCCATGTCGATGCCCGCGGTGACGCCGGCCGACGACCAGATCGGCCCGTCACGGGTAAAGATCGCACCGGGATCGACCGTGACGCCCTCGTTCATCTGCGCAAGCTCGGCCGCGTGGCGCCAGTGCGTCGTCACGCGGCACCCGTCCGCAATACCGAGCTGTGCGAGAATGAAGCTTCCCGTGCAGACCGCCGCGGTGCGCCGGGCGGCAGTCGACAGGCGTCGCAATTCGGCCTTTTGCGCACCGTTGAGCGTGAGCTGCCGTGGTCCGGTACCGCCGACCAGGACCAGCGTATCGAGCGTCGCGATCGTGTCGATCGGTACATCGACGACGATTTTGGCGCCGGTTTCGGTGAGCGTGGGACCGGCGGTGAAACCGGCAATCTGCAGCTCGTAGCGGGGACATGACAGCGCATTGGCCGCTGCAAACGCTTCCAGCGGCCCGAACAGATCAAGCGGCTGGAACCCATCCACGATAAAGAAGACGATACGTCGCGTGTCGGCCATCATGCTGCGACGCTAGCCGCCGGCCGCTTCGTGCGAAAGGACAATGATCCGACGTTTTGGGACATTCCCGTCCAGTGCCGCCTGCTCGAAGAACTTCGCGCAGAGAAGCCGGACCAGGGTTGTTTCACGATTGCGCAGGCCTGACGGTTCCGGTCCGCCACCCTTGCGCTAAACTGGCGCGAAACGTCCCGGGGGTCCCCAATGCTCGGTCAGTATGTGCCGCTTGATCTGTCAGCGCTGGACTTCCTGCAGATCGTGATCGGCGCGATGACGGCCGCTATTGCGGTCTTTTCCGCGCTCCTGCTCCTGTCCCGCGACCATGACGCCCGGATGCGGGCTCTGGGACTGGCGCTTTTCTTCCTGGCGACCGCGGTCTCGGAGCTCGACGAACTCTACATGCATGCAGGCGGATACGCGCTGCATCCCTGGAGCATTGCCTTGGCCTGGCCGCTTATCGTGATCATCGGTCCGGCCATCCTGCTCTATGTCCGCGACATGACCGCCGCCGGGCGCCCGCCGATGACGCCGGCGCGCCTTGCCCGCTACGCCTGGCCGGTCCCGGCCGGCTATCTGATCGCGCTGCCCTTCTTCCTGCGCCCGGGCGAGGAGAAGCTGGCCATCCTAGCAGGCGCCGACATGCCAGCAATGTTTGCATCGGCGGTCCCGGCCATTCTGGGCGTCCTCTTCCTGATAATCGCGCTGGCCTCTCTGATGCTCGCCTTCCGGGGCCTTCTCGCGCACATGCGCAGCCTGCGGAACCTGTTCGCCAATATCGAGGACAAGTCGCTGAACTGGGTGCGCGCGGTCCTGCTGGTCCTGTCGGCCGCCTGGATCTGGGGCGCCGCCAGCACGCTCTGGCGGCTCGACGACCAGGTGCCGCAATGGCAGGGACCGCTGGCCAGTATTCTGGAAATGGGATGGGTGTTTGCCTTCGCCTTCTTCGGCATCCGCCAGGGCGAGATCTTTCCCGGCCGCACCGGGCCGGCTCCGGCAGAGGCGGCGAAATACACCCGCTCGGCGCTGGACGCACAGCGCATGGACCGGATCGCCGCCCGGATCGAAACGGCCATGCGCGAGCAGCGTCTCTACCGCAATCCGGCGCTCTCGTTGCGGCAATTGTCCGACACGATCCGGGTCTCCCAGAACTATATCTCCCAGACGCTCAATGACCGGTTGGGCCGGAACTTCTTCGACTACGTCAATGCCTGGCGGATCGCCGAGGCTTGCCAGCGCCTGGGGCAGGGCGCGCGCGTTCTGGACGTGGCGCACGAGACCGGGTTCAACTCCCGCTCCACTTTCAACGCCGCCTTCCGCAAGCACACCGGCACCACGCCCAGCGCCTGGCGCCGCCAGCCCGCCGCGGACTGGCCGGACGGGCTGCCGCGGATCGAGGCTTCACCGGCAGAATAGATCTGCCGGCGGTGTCCGGGCGTGAGCGTCCGGACATTTCCGCGTCCCGGCGTGACCGTCCGGACGACCCGGCCGCGACGGCGCGGCACAAGACGGGCGGTCCGCCGCACCGTTCAGCTCTTCATCCCCAGCCTGGTGCAGCGGGCCATCCCCGAACTGTATAAGGTGTATCCGATCATGAAATCCGCTTGCTTCCCGGCCATGGCCCTCGCGGCCGGACTGGCTTTCCCTTGCCTGGCGGCTGTGGCCTCTGCCCAGGACGCCGAACCCCGGTGGACGGCCGGTCTGGGCGTTGTCGTCAACTCCAATCCCTATCTGGGCGCCGATGACGATGTCGAAGCCACGGCCATCCCCTACATCGCCTACGAGAATGACTGGCTCTCGGTAAGTCCCGAGGGAGCCGCCGTGGCGTTCTACCGCGGTGAGGCGTTCCGGCTGGAAGCGCTGGTTGCGCCGCGCTGGCAGTTCGCCGAGCCGGGCGATGTGAGCGGGCTGGAAGATATCGAGCGCGACATTGCCGTCGATGGCGGTTTTCGTGTGTCCGCCGCCAGCGGTCCGGTGACCTTATCCCTGGCCTATCTCGCAGACCTTTCCGGCAAGCATGAGGGGCAGGAGGTCACCCTGTCGGTCGCAGCGGAAACGGCGCTGACCTCCCGTTTCGCGATCTCGGCGGAGGCCGGGGCCTGTTGGCGCGACAGCGATCTGGGCACCTATATGTATGGCATCTATGCCGACGAGGTCCGGCCCGGCCGCGCCGCCTATAGCGCCGATGACAGTGTTGCGCCCTTCATGGCGGCCATGGGGCGCTATGCCTTGACCGAGCGCGTCGCGATTGTCGGCGCGATCGAGGTCGAGGCCATCCCGGATACCGGCCGTGACAGTTCGATCATCGACGCGGATGCCCGCTATGGCGCCTTTCTCGGGCTGATGGTCCGCTTCTGATCCGCCGGGGCGGGGCCGGTCTGCGACCGCCCCCGCGCCGCTGGAGCAGGATCTTGAGTGGTCGCGTGATCGACAGGTGAACCGGTTTCCACCTCACCTGATCACGCTCGACTTGAGCGGTCGCGTGATCGAACCGGTGAACCGGTACCCACTTCACCTGATCACGCTCGACTTGAGTGGTCGCGTGCTCGAACCGGTGAACCGGTACCCACTTCACCTGATCACGCTCTGTTCACCGGAGACATAAATGTCCGGACGTTCCCGCCGCTATGTGCTCATGCTCGTCTTTCTGTCGGCGCTGGCCGTGTGTGCCGTGTCGATGCGCTATTTCATGGCTTCGGCCGATGCTTACCCGTTCGAGGAACAGGCCGCCGTCTACGCGGCCAATCGCACGGCGCTGCTGGTGCATGTGGCGGGCGGCATGCTGGCGCTGCTGGCCGGGCCGGTCCAGTTCCTGCGCGGCCTGCGTGAACGCCGGCCCGTCCTGCATCGCATCAATGGCTGGGTCTATGCGCTCGCCGTCGTCAGCGCGTCTGCAAGCGGATTGGCGCTGTCCGGGCATGCTTTCGGCCCGCCATCCAACAAGGCGGCCTTCGCGATGCTTGCGGTGCTCTGGTTCATCGCGACGGCGACCGGCATCCGCGCTGTCATCGCCGGTGATCTCCTGCAGCACCGCCGCTGGATGATCCGCTCCTATGCACTCGCCTTCTCCGGCGTGACGCTGCGAGCAGAAACACTTCTTCTGGCCGTCGCGGCAGATATGGAATTCGCCGCCGCCTACGGCATCGCCGCCTGGCTGTGCTGGGTCGGCAATCTCCTGGTGGCGGAATGGCTGATCCTGCGCTGGCCGCCTGGCCGGCGCGGATTGCACGCCTGATGCCCCTCTTGCCGCGGCGGTGCGGATTGCGTACCTCCATGGCATGACACGGATTACACCGCTTGAAGGCGTCCATAACTTCCGCCATTTCCACGGCTATGACGCCGCCGATGGCGCGAAAGTGCGCGGGGGACTCTACCGCTCCGGCCATCACAGCCGCGCCACGGCAGCCGATCTGGAGATCATGCGCAAGCTGGGTATCCGCGTCGTCGCCGATCTGCGCAAGGCACGCGAACGCACCAACGAACCCTCGGCCTGGCCGGAAGACATGGCCGTGCGGGTGATCGCCTCGGATCTGGGCGATGCCGGCGAACCGCCGCATCTCGCCTTCATGCGCAAGGGCGTCCATACGCCCGAGGCCGTGCGCGACTACATGCTGTCGGCCTACCGCCGCATCCCCATGGAGGCGTGCAATCAGGAGGTTTACCGCGAAGGCTACCGGGCGCTGGCCTCGGGCGAGGCGGATGGCGGTTTCCTGGTTCACTGCGCTGCCGGCAAGGACCGGACGGGGATATTCTGCGCGCTGATCCTGGAGGAGCTCGGCGTCGACCGGGATACCGTCATGGCGGACTATCTGCTGACGAATGAGGCGGTGGATTTCGAAAGCCTGATCCCGCGCATCCAGGAGCGCTCCGTGCAGCAGTACGGCCAGGCGATGCCGGCGGAAATCATGCAGGTCTTCCTGGGCGTGGATGCCGACTATCTCGCCGAGGCCTTTCGCACGATGGGCGATACCGGCAGTTATGTGACCGGTCAGCTCGGGATTACCGAAGCCGAGCGTCAGGCGCTGCGCGAACGCTGGCTGACGTCCTGAGAGCGGCCATGGCGCGCATGACATGACGGGCCAATCGATCGACCTGCCCTGGCGGGACCCGCTGGCGGCCTTCGCGCCGCTGGCCGGCGAGCCGCACGCCCTGCTGCTGCATGACGGCCGCAACGGCCGGGCGCGGATCTTTGCGTTTCCGGACGCCGTCTTCGATGGCGAGGGCCGGGCCGGGTTCGACGCGCTGGCTGACTCCGCGCGAACGCGGGGCGGGCTTCACGCCGGGCTTCTCGGCTACGACCTCGCTGCCGCCTTCGAACGCCTGCCGCATCTCGATCCGCGCTGGCCGATGCTGGCCATGGCCCGCTATCCCGCCTGGGCCGAGTTCGACCGGGAAGCCGGGACCTGCCGGGTTCACGGCGAAACCGCCGGGGCGGTCGACCGGCTGGCCGGCGCGCTGGGGGAAGGCGAACTTGCCTTGCCCCCCTCTGTCACCGGCGGCCGGCTGGAGCCCCGCTGGAGCCGCGAGCGCTATCTCGACGCCGCCCGCCGGGCCCGCGACTATGTCCATGCCGGCGACGTGTTCCAGGTCAACCTGTCCCAGGCCTTCGATATCGAACTGGCGGAAGACGACACGCCCTGGGCGGTCTTCTGCCGCCTGTGCGCGGACAGTCCGGCGCCGCATGCGGCCTTTCTACGGCTCGACGCCGACCGGGTGGTTCTGACCAATTCGCCGGAACGTTTCCTGAAGGTCCGGGACCGCCGGGTCGAGGCGCGGCCGATCAAGGGCACCCGCCGCCGCGCGGCCGATCCGGACGCCGACGCCGCGCTCGCCGCCGAACTGTCCGCGAGTGCGAAAGACCGCGCCGAGAACCTGATGATTGTGGATCTGATGCGTAACGATATGTCACGCGTATGTCGGTCGGGCAGTGTCGTTGTGCCACACTTATGTGACCTGGAAAGCTACGCAAATGTGCACCATCTGGTGTCCGTCGTCGAAGGCGAGCTGGCCGCGGATCACGATGTCTTCGATCTTCTGGCCGCCAGCTTCCCGCCGGGCTCGATCACGGGCGCTCCCAAGGTCCGGGCCATGGAAATCATATCCGAACTCGAGGGCGAACCGCGCGGTCCCTATTGCGGTGCGCTCGGCTGGATCGACGGATCGGCGGCGCTCGATCTCAACGTCATGATCCGCACGGCGGCACTGCGCCGGTCCGGCGGGCGCTGGCGGGCCAGTGTGCGTTCGGGCGGCGGCATTGTCGCCGACAGCGATCCGCAGGCAGAATACGAGGAAACCCTGACCAAGGCCTCGGCCCTGCGCCGGGCTTTCGGCGTGGAGGCGGAATGAGCGGTATCGCATTCAAGGATGGCGACTGGATCGAGGAGACCCGCAAGGCCTGGGCGCTCAATGACCGGGGCGCGCTGCTGGGCGACGGGCTGATCGAGACCATGCGCGTCATGCGCGGCCGGGTGCTGCGCTTTGACCGTCACATGGAGAGGCTGTCGCGCAGCTGTGCAGATCTCGGCCTGCCCGGTCCGAAGGACCCGGAGGGCATTGCCGGTCTCATTGCCGAGCTCGTTGCCGAGAATGCCCTGAAGGATGCGGTGGTTCGGCTGACACTCACCGCCGGGCCGGGGCCACGCGGTCTGGACCGGCCGGACGAGATCATCCCGTCGCTGGCCCTGTCGGCGGCGCCTTTCACACCGCCGCCTGCGCAATACCGCCTGGCGCTGAGTGAGATCCGGCGGTCTCCCGCGAGTATTGCGGCACGTTACAAGACGCTGAGCTATATGGACAATCTGCAGGCGCGGCGGCAGGCCCGCGGCGCCGGCGCCGACATGGCGCTTCTGCTCGACACCCGGGGTAATCTCTCCGGCGGCGATTGTGCCAACCTGTTCTGGACGCGCGGGGAGGATGTCTTCACGCCGGATCTGCGTTGCGGTGTGCTGGCCGGAACCGTGCGGGCCGAGATCCTCGATTCCATTCCCGTCGAGGCGGGAAACTACGAGCCGGGCGAGCTGGTGCAGGCCGATGCCGTCTTCGTCACCAATGCCGCGATTGGCGCAGTGCCCGTGGTATCGCTGGACGGGGTGCCGCTGGGCAGCGGGGATTTGCCGCCGCGGATTGCCGCGCTATTCGCGTGACACGACGAGCGAACGCCGCGGACGCAGATAGAAAGCCTCATTCAGGTTGAAGCGCGACAGGCCGAGCTCGCTGAACAGCGTCTCGTGCTCGTAATTCACTTCGACCATGATGATGGAGCGGTTCGGCTGCAGGATGCCACCGGGTATCGCCACACCGGCTCCTTCCGAATAGGGCGACATGCCTCGTGCGTCCGACCATTGCACCTCGACGTCTCCGCCAGTGTCCATCATCACGCTGGACACGCGGATCTGCATGGGCGTCGGGTCAAAGGGCGCAAGAATGACAGCGCCCGCATTGAGAATTTCACCCATTTCGTCGTCGGTTATGATGTCGTCCTGGGCGACGAGATCGGCAAGGGCGCTGGCCGCGCTCGTGACTTTCCGGTCAATCGACAGCACCAGGCTGAGATCGACGGCGCCGAGATAGAGCAGGATCATCACCGGTGCGATCAGCGCAAACTCGACGGCGGAAAGGCCGCGGCAGTCACGCCAGAAGCGGTGCAGGCGGTGCGTCAGCGAACTAGTCATCGAAGGGCTCGTTGCGGAAAACGGTGGCCGCCGTGATCAGGTGCTGGTTTCCGCTCATATTCGCCAGGGCACCGGTAAAGCCCGGTGTCAGCAGTTGCCAGCGATAGAAAACGCGGACCAGGACGATGTCACCGGCATCGCCGGGATCGAAGCCGAAATCATCCGTGTTGATGGCGCCGTCCTCGATCGGGCTGGACTGGTCGACATTGTCGAAGTCTTCGAAGACCCGCACGTCGATCTCGACATTGTCGCAGGTGCCCAGCACCACAATGCGGTCGCATACGGCCGTACGGAACGCGGCCTGGGACATGCCGGAAGACTGGGCGCGGCCGGTCCGGATGTCGCGGGCGGTTTCCAGTACTGCGTTCTCAAGGACCGAGCCGAGAAAGAACACGACCGCAATCTCGATCATCGCGAACAGCAGGAAAAAGAAAGGGGCGGCGATCAACGCGAACTCGACCGCTGCGACGCCGGAGCGGTTTCGGGCAAACCTGCGCAGCAATGCGCGCGTGCGGCTTGCCGCAAAGCCGGAACAGGTCGGGTGGCCAGAACAGGTCATGCTGCGCCTCCGTTCTGCGGTGCCACTATTGCGGTTGGCCGCCGCCATCACCCAGCCCGGCCTCGGCCGTTCTGAGGCGGGCTTGCTGGGCCGCGGTCAGCTGGTTGAAGCGTTCGTCCGCGTCGCCGACGCGCGGGACGTTTTCACAGACATCGCCGCAGGAGAGTGTATGGCGATCCGTGCCGCGGAAATAAGCGACCTGACCCTCGACCGGATTGGTCACCACGATCTCGCGCGAGTAGATAATGCGGCCGACGCGATCCAGGGCGATGACATTGGTGCGGCCCTGCAGGCGTCCGGTCACGACCAGGGTGCGGCCGTCATGGACCAGGGCATCCGCGATCGAGGGATTGCCGATCACAATCGCAGACGCTTCACCGGGCAGACGTACGACCTGTGCATGCTCGACGGCGACGGAGATCTCGCTGGCAGCGGCCGGCATCGTGCAGGCGATGGCCAAGGTGAATGCGGCGGCGGTCCTGTAGAACATGATGGGCACTCCGTCCCGGTCAGCTGAACATGGCCTCCAGTCTCGCGCGCGCGTCTGAATCTTTTCTAAACGGCGCTGCGCGTATTTGTTTTTGAAATCGGACGGTATTGTTATTTCAATGTTAACTATAGCGAAGATTGGTGTTCGTACAGATTTTGTTAAGCACGTATTTTTACTGAACTGAAAGCGTTCTCGTGTTTGATGGGCCTCGTTCAGGAGGGGTCGGGACGGATCGGCTCCTGATGGTGAGGTACCTACACGGGAGTAGAACAATGAAACTCGTTTCTCGCTTTTTCAAAGACGAATCTGGCGCCACCGCGATCGAGTACGGCCTGATCGCCGCGCTCATCGCCGTTGTCATCATCGGCGCCGTGACCACGCTCGGTACGGGCATCAACACCGGCTTCACGACGGTGTCGGACGCGGTCAACTAAGACGCGTAAAAACTGCCCTGTGCAGTGGAAGGGCCGCCCCGAAAGGGCGGCCCTTTTTTTTTACTTGTCTGGCCGTGACTTGCGCGGCCCTGTCGTAATGCCAACCCGATATTAAGGCCTTTGCGGCAGCATCGCTCTCGTCCAGGAGGGAAACCATGCTGACCGATATCCTGCTGCTCGCCTTTGCCGGCCTGATGGTGGCCGCCGCGTTTTCCGACGCGGTCCGCTTTACAATTCCCAACTGGCTGTGCGGCCTCATCGCCGCCGGATTTCCGCTTGTTGCCCTGGCGGCCGGACTGGGCTGGGCCGATGCCGGCCTGCATGTCCTTGCCGGACTTGTCGCCCTCGTCTTCGGGTTCGCGCTCTTTGCGCCGGGCTGGATCGGCGGCGGTGACGCCAAGCTGATTGCTGCGGCCGCTCTCTGGATGGGGTGGACGGATCTGGCGGCCTTTGCCTTCCACACTGCGCTCGCCGGCGGTGTTCTGGTTCTGCTTCTGATCGGCATCCGCCGCATGGTTCCCGTTTTCGACCTTCCGGCCGGATGGGTTGCGCGAACCGCGATCGCGGAAGGCGCCCCGGTCCCCTATGGAATCGCGATCGCCGCGGGTGCCTTGTGGACCTTGCCGGGAAGCGCGCTGTTTGCGGCCGTCTGAGTGCCCGGGACCGGGGGGCTTAAACCTTGCCGTGCAAGCGAATCATCCGGAATTACCGGCACATGCTGAAAAATCCCGAGTTCAAACGGATTGTCCCGATAGCATTAACGCGACTTTGAGGAATTCGGCTTCTCCTGTGGGGCGTATTCGTGCGCCCAAGAGGTTCGAAGCGTCCCATGAACGCGGTCCGTATTGCCATTCTTGCCGCCGCCGCGATCGCAGCGATCGCCGTGGCCTTCTTCGTAAAGCAGGCCATGTCGGGGTCCGACGCTCCGCAGGTCGTGCAGGTTCAGGAAGAGCGCCCGGCTGTTCGCATCCTTGCAGCGCGCAACGACCTGGCGACGGGCGCCCGTGTGGGCGCGGCAGATTTTTACTGGCAGGCCTGGCCCGAAGAGGCCGTTTCCAACGGCTATATCGTCGAAGGACAGGGGCAGGGCATCGAGGATTTTGCCGGTTCCGTTGTTCGCGCACCGATTGCCCAGGGTGAACCGATAACCGGCCGCCGCCTGGTGCAGCCCGGCGATGCCGGCTTCATGGCGGCGGTCCTGTCGCCTGGAATGCGTGCCGTGGCCGTGCCGATCTCGGCCGAGCGCGGCGCAGGCGGTTTCATTCTTCCCAATGACCGCGTCGATGTCATCGTCTCTTTCGAGGATGACGGGGAAGGCGCCCGCGGCGGCCGCCGGGCCTTTGTCGCGCGCACCATCGTGGAAAATGCACGCGTGCTGGCCATCGATGAGATGTTCGGTGATGGCGAGGGCGAGGAAAATGTCGTCGGCGATACCGCCACGCTCGAGCTGACCCCGGACCAGGCCCGTGCCGTCGCCGTCGCGGTTGCGCGCGGCGAGGTGAGCCTCGTGCTGCGCAGCCTGACAGACAATGAAGGCGGTCCTGTCCTTGTGACAGGCGGCGAAGTGGCTGACGCCGATGGGATGACCGAAAGCCTGTCACCGCGCACGAACCAGGTGACGCTGATCCGTTACGGCCATGCCCAGCAAATCGCGCTGGCCGGAGACGAGTGAGGACTGACGCGATGATCCGCTCCCTGATCCTTCTCGCCGCGATGGCGGTTGCCGCTCCGGTCCAGGCCCAGGCGCCCGGTACCGAACGCGGCAACACCATGCAGGTCTACATCCGAGAGCCTGGCGATGGTCCGGTATCGCAGAATCTGGACCTGCCGCTGTCCAAGGCTGCAGTGGTCCATCTGCCGGTCGATGTTGCCGATGTGCTCGTGACCAATCCCGAAGTCGTTGACGCCGTCGTGCGCACACCGCGCCGTGCCTATCTGATGGGCATGGGCATCGGCCAGACGAATGCCTTCTTCTTCGACGCGGACGGTCAGCTGATCCTCGATCTCAACCTGCGCGTCGAGCGCGATCTGGCGCCGTTGCAGGACGCGCTGGAGCGCTTCCTGCCGAATGCGCGCGTCCAGGCCGAGGCCATGAATGACCATATTGTGCTGTCCGGCTCTGTGCCGAGCGCTTCAGACGCCGACGCCGCCCTGCGCATCGCCCAGCGCTGGGTCGACGATCCGGAAAACATTCTGTCCATGATCTCGGTCCAGGCGCGCGAGCAGGTGATGCTGAAAGTGCGCATCGTCGAGATGCGCCGGACCATCGTTCGCCAGCTGGGCGTCAATCTGACTGCGGGCGGCAATACCGGCGAATTCGGTTTCCAGGTCGAGACGGAGCCGCAATTTTCGCAGGTCGGGTCCTTTCTGGGCGGAATGGGTGCCCTGCTGGAATGGACCAGCGGGAACCCTACCGGCGTAACCGATGTCTCGACTCTCTTGCAGGCGATGGAACGAGTCGGTCTGGTCCGCACGCTGGCCGAACCCAATCTGACTGCGATCACGGGTGAATCGGCCAACTTCCTGGCGGGTGGCGAATTTCCGGTTCCGGTTGGCCGCGATCGCGACGGCAACGTCATCATCGAGTTCAAACCGTTTGGCGTGGGATTGGGCTTTACGCCTGTGGTCCTTTCGGAAGGGCGCATCAGTCTGCGCATTTCGACGGAGGTTTCCGAACTGACGACGCAGGGCGCCCTGACGGCCCAGGAAAGCCTGGTCGTGAACGATGCCGGCGAAGTAATCGGCACCGTGCCCGGCCTGACCATTCCCGCACTGAATGTGAACCGGGCCGAGACGACGGTGGAACTTCCCTCCGGCGGCAGCCTCGTGCTGGCCGGTCTTATCCAGGAAGAGACACGGCAGAATCTCGACGGGGTCCCGGGTGTCCGTAATCTGCCGGTCCTGGGCACGCTGTTCCGTTCGCGTGACTTTGAAAACCAGGAAACCGAACTGGTCGTGCTGGTCACGCCTTATCTGGTCGACCCGGCCAATCCGAACCAGCTGAATACCCCGGCCGATGGCTATCGCACGCCGCACGAGGCGACGGCCTTCCTCTTCAACCGGATCAACCAGGTTTATTCCGTGCCCGGCTCGGATACCGGAGACCAGTCCTGGTCCGGTCCGGTCGGCTATCTGTTCGAGTAGGTGGAGTTGGTCATGACGGCGTTCCGTACAAGTTTCGCAGCCCTGGCTTTGCTTGCCGCTCTCACGGCTTGCGCATCGACCCCGAGTGCCGATGTCGGTCTGCCGCGCGCGACCGCCGTCGCGGAGACATTCCGCAGCGAGATGATGATCGATCCGCGCGACAATGGTCTGACATGGCAGCAACGCAGCCAGCTGGCGGCGATCGCCAGCGAGTACAAGGCGCGTGGCCATGGCCCGCTCGTGATCAGCTATCCCCAGGGCGGCAGCAGCCAGGACGCTGCGATCGGCGCCATCGCCGAGGCGCGGACCTTCCTCTACGAACAGGGCATTGACTGGCGCCAGATCGCCGGCGGTGCGTATGAGGCCCGGGGAGGCATGGACGGGCAGGTAATCTTCTCCTTCCGCCGCTATGCAGCGGTCGCGCCTGAATGCGGAACCAGCTGGGATAACCTCGCTGTCGAGCGCGACAATCAGGGACACAGCAATTTCGGCTGCGCGATGGCCGCCAATCTCGCCGCCATGATCGCCGATCCGCGTGATCTGGTGGCGCCGAGAACCATGGGGGTGCCGGATACGGGCCGGCGGCAGACCGTGCTTGATGCGTATCGGGCCGGGGAATCGACCGCGAGCGAGCGCTCCGATCACGAGAGCGGCGCGGTCTCGGAAGTCAGCGAAAACTAGGGGGCGAAAGGCGCGAATGATGAACGACGCAAACAGAGCCCTCAAGGCCGATCCGATGCTGGATGACGGGGATGATCCGTTCCTGGAGGCCGAGGACGTTGAGCGCATGCTGCTCGGCGAGTCGGCCCCGGCGCGTCCTGCACCGGCCATGAATGCGCCCCAGGGCGGGTTCGGTTCAGCCTATGACGACGAAGGCGATGATCCGTTCCTCGAAGACGAGGACGACTTCGAGGATGGCGACTATCCGGCCAGCCCCGCACCGCGCGCGCCCTTCGATCCGAGCGCGGCCGAGTATGAGGGCATGTACGACGAAATCGCGCCTGTCGGGGCAAGCGGTGCCTTCTATGGCGAGGTCGATGGCGAAGTCTCCGACCAGCCGGTGCCGCGCATCACGGTCGCTGCCTTCTGCGAGCGTCCGGAGACCGGCGCCCTGGTTCACAATGCGGGCAATGACCGCCGTCTTGCGAAAGCGCATGTCACCGTCGAACTCGGCGGTCTGCCGGCTGCAATCGAACGCTATCACGATGAATCGACACCCAACCTGCTGATTGTCGAGAGCGGCATGCGCGGGCGGGGCCTGTTCGACCAGCTCGAGGAGCTGGCCGGCGTCTGCGATGCGGACACCAAGGTGATCATCGTCGGTGCCGCGAACGATATCGGTCTCTATCGCGAGCTGATGAAGCGCGGGGTGAGCGAGTATCTGGTGCCGCCGATGACGCCGCTGCACCTGATCCGCACGATCTCGGAGCTCTTCCTCGATCCCGATCAGCCCTTCGCCGGCAAGTCGATCGCCTTCATCGGATCCAAGGGCGGTGTGGGTTCGTCGACCGTCGCGCACAATTGCGCCTGGGCCCTGACCGAAGGCATCCAGACCGACGCTGTTCTGGTCGACCTGGACCTGTCGTTCGGAACGGCGGGCCTGGACTTCAACCAGGATCCGGCCCAGACGCTGGGTGATGCCCTGGCCGAGCCCGATCGCCTGGACGATGCCCTGCTCGATCGTCTGCTGGTGCGCTGTACGGAACGGCTCAGCCTGTTCTCGGCGCCGGCCACGCTGGACAAGGACTGGGAGTTCTCGCCGGCCGAGTACGAAATGGTGCTCGACAAGGTGCGCCGCCAGGCGCCGTTCATGGCGCTCGATCTGCCGCACATCTGGATGCCCTGGGTCAAGCAGACCCTGCTCAGTGCCGACCAGGTCGTGGTCACGGTGACGCCGGACCTGGCATCCCTGCGCAATGCGAAGAACCTGTTCGACCTGATCACCAGCGCGCGTCCGAATGACGAGCCGCCGAAGGTCGTGATCAACATGGCCGGCATGCCCAAGCGTCCGGAGATTCCGGTCAAGGACTTCGCCGAAGCGCTGGGCACCCAGCCGGCCCTCGTCCTGCCGTTCGAGCCGCAATTGTTCGGAAAGGCGGCAAATAACGGCCAGATGATCACCGAGCTCGATGCCAAGTCCAAGGCGGCGGAAGGCTTCACCCACCTGGCCGGTCTGGTCAGTGGCCGTGCGAGTACGCCGCAGCGTTCGCGTTCCCTGTTCGGAAAGATGTTCGGAGGCTAGTCAGCCATGTTCGGCAAGCGCGCCGGAGGTCCCACCACCCAATCGACGACACCGGCCCCGCCGCCTGCGGAGGTCAAGGAGGCGCCTCGCAGCGATGCAGGCGCCGAACGTCGTCGTGCGCCTGCTCCCGCGTCCAAACCTGCAGCCAAGACTGCGCCGAAACCGTCTGTACAGACCTTCCAGGCCCCCAAGCCTTCCAGGCCGGCGGCTGTGGCCGCTGCAGCCGCCCGGGCCCGCCCGCCCGCCGATAATGGCCGGTCGGAAGAGTACTACGCGATCAAGACGACGATCTTCAATGCGCTGATCGACACGATCGATCTGGGCCAGCTGGCCCGCCTCGACAACGAGACCGCGGCCGAGGAAATCCGCGACATCGTCACCGAGATCATCTCGATCAAGAATGTCGCCATGTCGATCGCGGAGCAGGAACAGCTGCTCCAGGACATCTGCAATGACGTGCTGGGCTTCGGCCCGCTCGAACCCCTGCTGGCGCGTGACGATATCGCCGATATCATGGTCAATGGCGCCGACGACGTCTTTATCGAAGTGAACGGCAAGGTCGAGCGGACCAATATCCGCTTCCGGGACAACGCCCAGCTGATGAATATCTGTCAGCGGATCGTCAGCCAGGTCGGCCGCCGGGTCGACGAGAGCTCGCCGATCTGCGATGCGCGCCTGATGGATGGTTCGCGTGTCAACGTCATCGCCCCGCCGCTGGCGCTGGACGGTCCCACGCTGACCATTCGTAAGTTCAAGAAAGACAAGCTGAAGATGAAGAACCTGGTGGAGTTCGGCTCCATCACGCCGGAAGGCGCCAAGGTTCTCGAAATCATCGGCGCCAGCCGCTGTAACGTGCTGATCTCCGGCGGTACCGGTTCGGGCAAGACGACGCTTCTGAACTGCATGACGGGCTTTATCGAGGAAGACGAGCGCGTGGTGACCTGTGAGGACGCCGCGGAACTGCAGCTGCAGCAGCCGCACGTCGTGCGCCTGGAAACGCGTCCGCCGAATCTGGAAGGCCAGGGGCAGGTGACGATGCGCGATCTGGTGAAAAACTGTCTGCGTATGCGTCCGGAACGCATCATCGTCGGCGAGGTGCGTGGCCCGGAAGCGTTCGACCTTCTGCAGGCCATGAACACCGGCCATGACGGTTCGATGGGCACCTTGCACGCCAACTCGCCGCGCGAGGCCCTGTCGCGGATCGAATCCATGATCACCATGGGGGGCTACAGCCTGCCGACGCGGACGATCCGAGAGATGATCGTCGGCTCGATCGACGTCGTTGTGCAGGCCGCGCGCCTTCGCGACGGCTCGCGTAAAATCACCCACATCACCGAAGTGGTCGGTATGGAAGGCGATGTCATCGTCACCCAGGACCTCTTCCTGTACGAGATCCAGGGTGAGGACGAGCACGGCCGGATCATCGGTCAGCACGCCTCGACCGGTATCGCCCGTCCGAAATTCTGGGACCGCGCCCGTTATTTCGGTCTGGAGCGCGAACTCGCCAACGCACTCGACGCAGCGGAGGCCTGACGCATGAATCCGGACATGGCCTTCTTGCTTGCAGCCGTTGCGGCCTTTGTCGCCGTCGGCGGTGTCGGCTGGGTCGCCGTCGGTTCGATGGGCGATGCCCAGTCGAAAAAGCGCATTACCCGGGCGGTGGGCGACGGCCAGCTCGTGCGGGGCAAGCGCCAGACGGCAGCGCTCGACCAGGCTGCCCAACGTAAACGCCAGGTCCAGGAATCCCTTAAGGACATGGAGCAGCGCCAGCGCGACCAGCGCAAGAAGTCGCTGACCATCAAGGCGCGCATCCGTCAGGCCGGTATGTCATTCTCGCCGAGCGTTTTCTGGATGATCTCGGCCGGGGCCGCGCTCACCGGTGCGTTGATCGCATTCATCACCGGCCAGAACCTGCTGGTTCTGGCGGCGATCACGCTGATCAGCGGTTTCGGCCTGCCGCGCTGGTGGCTGGGTTTCCTGTGCGGACGTCGCCAGAAGAAGTTCACGGCGGAGTTCGCCAACTCGCTCGACGTTATCACGCGCGGTGTGAAATCCGGCCTGCCACTGAACGAGTGTCTGAAAATCCTGGCGACCGAGTCGCCGGAACCGGTCCGCACGGAGTTCGAGAAGCTGGTCGAGGGCATTGCAGTCGGCGTGACACTGGCGGACGGACTTGATCGCATGTGCGAGCGCATGCCGCTGCCCGAGGTGAACTTCTTCCGCACGGTGCTGGTGATCCAGCAGAAGACCGGCGGCAATCTTGCCGAAACCCTGGGCAATCTCGCCACCGTGCTGCGGTCACGCAAGATGATGCGCGAGAAGATCAGCGCGCTCTCGTCCGAAGCCAAGTCGTCGGCCTTCATCATCGGCTCGCTGCCGCCGGGCGTTCTGGGCATCGTCTATGCGACGACGCCGTCCTATATGGGGCAGATGTTCCAGCACCCCACAGGCCAGCTGATGCTGCTGGGCGGTGCTTTCTGGATGTTCCTCGGCATTATGGTCATGCGCGGCATGATCAACTTCAAGATCTGAGGGCGGCATGTTCGGGCTCGACTTCGCCGATATCCGTGACTTCCTGATCTCGCCGGAAAATCTGGTGATGATGATCTCTGCCGTTCTCGTGTTCGCGACCATCGTCACGCTGGCGGCGCCGGCCATGAACACGAACTCGCTCGACAAGCGGATCAAGGGCGTGCGCAATCGCCGTGAGGAGCTGCGCCGCAAGAGCCGTGAGGCGATCGAGCAGTCCAGCCGCAACAGTTCGATCCGCGGAGCCGAAGCCAAGGGCCTGATGCGCAAGGTCGTGGATGCGCTGAACCTGCAGAAGGCCTTCGAGGACCCCGATCTGCAGGACAAGCTGCAGCAGGCGGGCCTGCGTGGCAACAAGCCCGCCGTCGCCTTCTACTTCTTCCGTCTGGCTTCGCCGATCATCCTGTTTGCGGGCACGGCGACCTACGTCTTCATGATCAATGATTTCGGCCTTCCGACGATCACCCGCTGGTGTCTGGCCTTCGGTCTGGGCCTGCTGGGCTACTACGCGCCGAACGTGTATCTGAGCAACGCCGCCCAGAAGCGGCAGCAATCCATCATGGGGGCCTTCCCGGACGCGCTCGATCTGCTTCTGATCTGTGTGGAGTCCGGGATGTCGATCGAGGCCGCCTTCCACAAGGTGTCGACCGAGGTTGGATCCCAGTCCATCGAACTCGCCGAGGAACTCTCTCTGACAACGGCCGAGCTGTCCTATCTCCAGGATCGGCGCTCCGCGTACGAGAATCTCGGCAAGCGCACAAACCATCCCGGTGTGCGTGCTGTGTGTACCTCCCTGATTCAGGCCGAACGATATGGTACACCGCTCGGACAGGCCCTGCGGGTCATGGCGAAGGAAAATCGCGATATGCGGCTGGCAACTGCCGAGAAAAAGGCCGCCTCGCTGCCGGCCAAGCTGACCGTGCCGATGATCGTGTTCTTCCTGCCGGTTCTGTTCGTTGTCATTCTCGGACCGGCGATTATCCGCTTTAACAGCCTGTGAAAATTCGTTCTGGCGCGTTATTTGAGTGACTCGCCGCACGCTGCACAGGTGGACACAGCCCATGTTTTCGGGCCGCAAGACGGAAGAAGCCATCCGCGAGGACATCCGCGCTGCCGACCGCGCCGTTGGCGAGGCCATGCAGGCCCTGTCGGCTGACGATGTCCAGTCTGCCCGCAAGGCGCTGTCTGCCGCGCCGAAGACCCACTATGCCGATATGGGCTGGAAGGTTGGTCTCGCGACCGCGATGATCGAGCTGAAAGCCGGCAAGCGCCGCGCGGGGCTGCAGCGCCTGGTCACGATATGCGGACGTCTCGACGACACATCCCTGTCGCGCGACGACAAGAACTATCTCAAGCTCTTTGCGCTCTATCGCGGAACCGAGGCCTCGAAGACCGGCCGGGCGCCGACAGAGCTGCGGGACATGGTGGAAGACTTCCGCTTCGATCACACGCTGGTTTCGCCCATCCTGCGCAAGGACTTTCCTCTCAAGCATGTCGAGGACAATGAGGACGGGCCGCCGCCTCCGCCCCCTCCGCCGCCTCTCAGCGTTGGCTGACACGTGAAGGCGAAGACCCAAAAGGCGAGCGTTCGGGCGCAGTCGATGTCCATCCGGCGCTTTCTCGGGTCGAAGCGGGCCGATTGGGTCGTCTTCGCGATTGCGCTCCTTCTGGTGGGCCGACAGGCGCTGTCCTACGCGTTCTGGGGCATTGTCGATATTGCGGTCCGCCTGGAGATCTGGCCGCCGGACCTCATCGCTTTCGACGCCTACGGGTATTACAGCCAGACCACCCTGCTGCACGAGGCCGTGTTCGTTGCGGCATGTGCCAGCTTCATTGCGGCTTTCACCGCGCTGGTCCTGCGGGCTCGCCTGGCGCTGCCGCTTCTCGTCTTCTGCCTGGTGCCGGGCATCGCAGACTGGGTGATGATGACCTCGATCCCGCAAATGGCGAACGATCTGAGCGGCTACATCCATCTCATCGGCCATCTTGTGGCGGTATGCGCGCTCGCCTATCTGCACCGGCGTGGCTTTCTGCGCTAGCGGACAGCCGGATCCGGGACAAACGAGGGAACCGATCGCATGAGCCGGGAACACGTCTACACAACCCGAATCGTCTGGACCGGTGACCGGGGCGAGGGAACGCGGACCTACAAGGGCTATGACCGGACCTGGAATGTCGAGACGCCCGGCAAGCCGGTCATCCATTGTTCCAACGATCCGCTGCTGGGTGGCGACCCAGGCCTCCCCAACCCGGAAGACATGCTCCTCGGCGCGCTGTCGGCGTGCCACATGCTCTGGTATCTGCATCTCGCCAGTTCGGCGGGGATTGTGGTGACCGGGTATGAGGACAACCCGGACGGGGTGGGCGAGACGATGCCCGACGGGTCGGGCCGTTTCCTGAGAGCAACGCTGCGGCCGCGAATTTCGGTGGAGCCTGGAACCGACACTGCAAAAGCCGACACGCTGCACAAGGAGGTGCACCGTTTCTGCTTCATCGCCCGGTCGGTCAACTTCCCGATCGAATACGACGCTGAGTATGTCGAAGGCTGAGGTCTAGTCGGCGCGCACGGCGTCGTAGCGCCGGCGCGATGTCAGCATCGAGCGGATATAGGCCATGTTGGCCTCGGCCATCTGCGGCGAGACATCGACGCGCGCCATCGTTTCGGCTTCCTCGAAACGGCCTTGCAGGGCCATGGCGAGGGCGAGATTCTGGCGGACCGTCGGATCGGCGCCCGGACGGATCATCGCTTCGCGCAGCATCCGCTCGGCAGTCTCGGTCTCGCCGGCTGCCATGTAGGACAGCGCGATATTCGACAGGATGGACGGGTTGCCCGGCTGCAGCTCGAGCGCGGCCTGGAAGCTGGCCCGGGCGGGGCCCGGCTGGCCGGCCTGCTCCTGCGCTATACCGAGGGCGTTGAGATACTGCCAGTTGCCGGGATCGATCTGCGTCGCCCGGCGCAGGGCCTCCATCGCGCCCGCACCGCGTCCTGCGGCGGCCATGGCACTGCCATAGGCGAATAATAGCGGTGCATTATCGGGATAAAGCGCGAGCGATTGCTGCGCCACTTCGGCTGCACGGCGGTGATTTCCCAGCTGGCGCAGCGTGCCCGAAAGCTCGGTTGCGGCTTCCAGGTCCGACGGGTTCAGTTCGTGAGCCTCGGCCCAGAATGCGGCCTGGGTCAGAAGATCCTGGCTGCGGATAGCGTCGCGTTCGGTCTGCGAGGCCGGCACGATCGTATTGGCGTTCATCGTGTCGATGACGGCCTGTTCCTGTTCGGTCGGCGCCGTGGTGGTGGCACAGGCCGAAACGGCAAGGAAGACGAGCGGGGCAAGGGCGTAAATCGGTCGCATGATACGAATCGGTCAACTGTGGGCGTCTCTTGAATCTGCGCCTGCCCGGTCAAGAATGGGTTAATCGCAGTTCGGCCGCATCGCGGCACACGGGAAAGGTTGATCATGACTTCGATATTCGCGTCCGGCGGGACGGCGCTCACCCTGCGGCTCGTAACGGCGGAGGCCAGTGCGGACATGGCCGCGGCCCTGCCGGAGGCGCTGCGTCCCCTGGCGGCCGGTTTCGAAGGCAAGCCGGGCCAGGTCGTACGCTTTCCCTCCGGCAGCGACAGCGACGCCTGGCTGGGCATCGGCCCGGGCAAGGATGTCTTTGCGATCGGCGCGGCTGCGAAGGCGCTCGCCGGTGGCGACTGGCAGATCGAAGCCCTGCCCGAAGGCTGGGACCCGACCCTGACAGCAACCGCCTGGGCGCTGGGCGGCTACAGTTTCACGCTCTACAAGCCCGCAGATCGCGAACCCGCGCGGCTGGTCCTGCCCGAGGGGGCCGACGCTGCGGAAGCAGAAGCCGTGGTGCGTGCGGTGACGTTGACCCGCGATCTGGTCAATACGCCGGCCGACCGGATGGGGCCTGAAGGCCTGGAGAATGCGTTCCGCTCGCTGGCCGAGCGCTTCGACGCGACGGTGCGGGTTGTGCGCGGTGACGATCTTCTCGCCCAGAACTATCCGATGATCCATGCGGTCGGCCGGGCGGCCGGCGAGGCGCCGCGCCTTCTCGAGCTGGAATGGGGTGAGGAAAGCCATCCGCGTGTTGCCGTCGTCGGCAAGGGCGTTTGCTTCGACAGCGGCGGTCTGGATCTCAAGGCAGCCCAGTTCATGCGCCTGATGAAGAAGGATATGGGCGGCGCGGCGAATGCGATGGGTCTGGCCAGCATGATCATGGCGGCGGGCCTGCCGGTCCGGCTGCACCTTCTGGTGCCGGCCGTCGAGAATGCTGTCGGTGCCGGTGCCTTCCGTCCGGGCGATATTCTCACATCGCGCAAGGGCATCACCGTCGAGGTCGACAATACTGACGCGGAAGGACGGCTTGTGCTCGCCGATGCGCTGACGCGGGCGACCGAGGAAAAGGTCGATCTGCTGCTCGACTTTGCGACGCTGACCGGCGCGGCGCGCGTTGCGCTGGGGCCGGAAGTGGCGCCGTTCTACACCGATCAGGACGATCTGGCTGCCGATCTGGCCGGGGCCGCGGTGAAAGTGTTCGACCCGGTCTGGCGCATGCCGCTGTGGGATGGCTATGAGGGTGATATCGACGGCGAGATTTCCGACATCGTGAACTCGACCGCCATGCCAATGGCGGGATCGATCACGGCGGGCCTGTTCCTGCGCCGGTTCGTCGGCGATGCGGCCTGGATGCATTTCGACATCTTTGCCTGGAATCCGAAGGAGCGTCCGGGACGTCCCAAGGGCGGCGACATGCATGCCGCACGCGCCGTTTACCAAATGCTCAAGGAGCGCTTTCAGGATTAGCCGCGACTCCTTCGGGAGATTCGCAGGCTGAACGGGAGCGTGCCGGATGGCATCCCAGGCGATGACGTCGCTTGAAATGATGCGCCGCGTGTCGGCGGATGCGCTGCAGGGCGAAACGGCGGACCTCACGGCCCGCCAGTTCGCGCTGCTATTGTCAATCTTCATGCAGCCGGGCCCTCACGCTGTGCGGGATCTGTCTCGCTCGCTGGGACTGCCCAAGCCGGCCGTGACACGCGCCCTGGACGTGCTCGAGCGGCAGGGCTTTGTCCGCCGCAAGCGCGACCGTGACGACAAGCGCGACGTCTCGGTGCACCGCACTGTCAAAGGCGCAGTCTTCCTGTACGATTATGGCGAACGTGTTGCCGTCCGCGCCGAGGAAACCCGCACATGTCCCACCTGGATCCCCGTCTCACGCCCGCCAGGCCCGACCTCGCCGCCGCCCATCTGAAGGGGCAGGTCGAAGCGGCGCGCTTCGTGGAACCCGTCGACTATCAGTCCGTGATTGCCGCGGCGCCGATCCGGCGGGCGCCCGCGCCCGACGGCGCCATGGACGATCAGGTGCTGGCTGGCGAGGTCTTTGCGGTTCTGGAAGCGCGCGATGGCTGGGGCTGGGGCTTTTCGCGCGCCGGCGGCTATGTCGGGTGGGTCGACCTTGCAGGCTTCTCCACGACGGTCCGTCAGCCTGACCGGCGCATCACCGCATTGCGCACCTACGCCTTTTCAAAGCCCGACATCAAATCGGCTCCGCGCCATCTGCTCAGCCTGAATGCGCTGGTTTCCACAGGCGCACGCGAGGGCCGCTTTATCGAGGCCGAGGGGCTGGGCTGGGTCGTCGAGCCCCATACCGGCGCTCCGGACGACCATGCCGGCGACTTCGTCGCTGTGGCCGAAAGCTTTCTTGCCGCGCCCTATCTCTGGGGCGGCAAGGAGAGCCTGGGGCTGGATTGTTCCGGTCTCGTGCAGATGGCGCTCCGCGCCGCGGGCATCGATGTGCCGCGGGATGCGGATCAGCAGGAGGCCGCGCTGAAGGCCGCCTGGCAGGACGTCACCGGTGACGAGGCACGCGAACGGGGCGATATCGTCTTCTGGCCGGGCCATGTCGGCATCATGGTCGATTCCGAACACCTGCTGCACGCCAATGCCGGCTTCATGGATGTCACGCTGGAGCTTTTCTCTGAAGCCGAAGCGCGGATCCGGGAAAAGGAAAATCCGGTCCGCACGATCGTTCGCCCGCTCTGACACGCAGCAGAACCAACTGGTGACAAAAAAGCCCGGGTCAGGTGACCCGGGCTTTTCTGTTCGTATCGAAAGCAGCCTAGTGGCCGCCTTCCTGGGGCTCTTCGCCCGCAGTGTCATCTTCTGCCGGTGCGGGTTCCTCACCCTCAGGCGCCATCTCTGCAGCCTGTTCGCCGGCTTCTTCTGCCATGTCGCCCATGGCTTCACCGGCCTGCTCGGCCATGTCGGAGACTTCTTCCGTCATTTCGCCCTCTTCCGGCAGCGGGTCCGGGAAAGGCAGCGGGTTGTCCGACAGGCTGTGCAGATAGGCGATCAGGTCGAAGCGCTGGGCTTCATCGCTGAGGCCGCGGAAGGACATCGCCGTACCCGGCGCGTAGGAGGCCGGGCTCTCGATGAAGTGGTTCAGGGCTTCGTAGGTCCACTCGCCTTCCAGCGCCTGCAGGGCGGCGGAGTAGGAGAAGCCGGCATGGGTCGCGATGTCCGCGCCCACAACACCCCAGAGATTCGGGCCGACGCCGTTGGCGCCGCCTTGCTCGAAAGTGTGGCAGGCCGCACAGCGGCGTGCGACACGCTCGCCGTTGGAGATGTCCGCATTGGCCAGCAGGAGGCCGTAATCGGTCGGGCCTTCCTCGACCGGTTCGGCCTCGCCGCCGCCCGATTCGATTGCGGCCCAGTCAACCGGATACGAGGTGTTCTCGTCGGTCAGTTCGTGCGCGCCGTGCGAGGGAACCAGCAGGTGCCCAAGCTCGGTAATGGCCATCACAGCCAGCACTGCGCCGATCAGGACACCGGCCACCTTGTTCCAGAAGAGATCGCCCATGGACGCCCCCAAAATTAGTCAGGTCGAAAATCGTGGCCGTGTTTGGCATGCGCTGCGCGGACAGGCAACAGTCCAGCGCGTTCTTGTGCATGCGTTAACACGACGCATGACCGCAGGCTTGCAGGATTTTCATGTAACGGAAAGACCAAAAATCACAGTTCGCGCGTTGTGACGGGGCGATCCGGCTGCAGCCGGGATTGTCTGACAGGCGGGCCATGACGGGGAGGGCATGGTGCGGGTCAGACGGTCTGCAGACGGACGGCTTGAAACCCCCGACGCCCGTTCCCAGCTCTGGGACGGGCTGGGAACCCGCAACTGGCGCAACGACGCCAAGTACAGAGTAAGGTTGATAAAATGCTGCGTACCCTTTCCCTTGCCTCCCTTTCCATCCTTGCGCTCACTGCCGGTGCAACGGCCCAGCAGGGTGAGTTCCGCCTTGGCGGCGGCTATGAGCGCTTCGACTTCGACGATGTCGATGTGGACACGGCCGTTGTTCGCGGTGGCTACGATTTCAATCGCTTTTTCGGCGTTGAAGGCCAGGCCAATATCGGCATCAACGACGAGTCCGTAACGGTGGCCGGCGTGACCGGCGATGTCGGTCTCGACTATTCGCTCGGCGGGTTCGGTGTCGTGCGTCCCTGGTCGAACGAACAGGCCAATGTCTTCCTGCGCGGCGGCTACACCACGACCGAGTTCGATGCGGAAGTCGCCGGTCTGAACTATGACGGCAGCGATGAAGCCTGGGCCTATGGCGTCGGCGGCGAATGGTTCTTCGCCGGCGATAACGGCGTCCGCCTCGACTATACCCGCTATGACTACGACGATGGCGGTGAAGCCGACACCTACGGCATTTCCTACGTCCGTCGCTTCGGCGGCTAGATAAAGCCTGGAAATATCTGAAGAATCGAAAGGCCGCGCCCGCCGGGTGCGGCCTTTTCTTCATTGCGGACACGTAATCGAGATGAACGCCGCGTTCAGCCCGGGCTCACCCAGCCGGCGGCAATTTCCACGTGCGAGGGCATCAAATGCGAGGAAATACAAAATGTTCAGAGTGCTGAGTGCGTGCGTGCTGGCATGGGCGGGTCTGGCTGCGGCCGGCCACGCGCAGACGGCTGACAATGGCTTCAACCTGTCGGCCGGCTACAGCCGTATCGATCTCGAGAATTTCGATCTCGGCGCAGCAACGATTCGCGGCGGCTATGATTTCAACCGCTATCTCGGCGTCGAGGCCCAGCTCGATATCGGCATTGATGGCGACGACGCCAATGCCTGCCCTGTGGATGCCGTGTGCATCGCCGCGATCTCGACGCTGGACCTGGAATACTCCGTCGGTGCGTTTGCCGTCGGACGTTTTCCCGTCACCGACAGTTTCAGCGTCTTCGGCCGTCTGGGTTATGTGACGACCGAGTTCGACGCCAATTTCGCCTATGGCGGTTCCACGGACGACCAGGCCATCGCCTGGGGTGTCGGGGCCCAGTATGAGGTGTGGGAGAATGGCGCAATCCGGTTCGACTACACCCGGACCGATTATGACGATTTCGGTGAGGCCGACAGTTTCGGCCTGTCCTATGTGCATCGCTTCGGCGGCTGACAGCCGGATCAGGAATGCTGCGAAAACGAACGGGAGCTGCGGTGCGGCTCCCGTTTTCTTTTGGCCGGTGTTCGAGGGAGGACTCGGCGCCTTGGTTCGGGTGTGATATGGTTGCCTTACGGCACCATAGGGGGTGCGTAACTGCCCCATAAGTGCCCCATGCGTGTGACGCCGTGCCGCCTGCGAGAGCCATGAGCCCGCCGGACGGGCGGCGCTCCGGGCCGAACGGGCCCGGATCTGTTCTGACAGTTCCGACCCACACCGCCCGGCGGCGGTCTGCCGGGCGTCGCACGAAAGGCGATGCAATGACACAGTTCACGATCTTCGACGAAACGTCCGCACCCGCCGACTCAAAGCCGATCCTGCGTTCGGTGAAGGCCCGGCTCGGCTTCATCCCCAACATCATGGGCGAGCTCGCCGCCTCGCCCTCGGCGCTGGATGCCTATGCGACCCTGTCGGCCGTTTTCGGACGCAGCGGCCTGACGCAGATCGAGCGCAATGTCGTCCTGCTGACGACTGATTTCGAGAATAATTGCGGGTATTGCATGGCGGCGGATTCGACGATCGCCCTGAATACCGGGCTCGACCGCGAAATCGTGGTGGCCATCCGCGAAGGGCGCGTGATCCAGAGCGATGCGCGGCTCGAAGCGCTGCACCAGTTCACGCGTGCCATGGTGCGCGAGCGCGGCCTGGTGGAGCGCCATGATATCGACGCCTTCCTGCGCGCCGGCTTCACCAAGGCCAATGTGCTCGACGTGGTGACCGGCGTGACGCTGAAAACCATGTCCAACTACACCAACCACATCGCCGAGACCGAGCTGGACGACAGTTTCGCGCCGATGGCCTGGTCCAAACCTCTCCTCCAGCATGCCGACTGATCAGACGGAAGCCCGATTGGCGGACACCTGCGGGGCCGGATTGCCGGCCCCGTCTTTTTGCCAATTCACCTTTTTGCCGGCCGGTCTTCTTGCAGGACCTCAGATTTTCCGCTCGACCCAGAGCTCGGCCAGGCGCCGGGCAATCGCGATCGAGGGCGGCATCGCGGCCTCGGGGTGCGTCCCGGCCAGCATGTCGCGGACATCGTCCCGCGAGAACCAGCGCGCGTCTTCCAGCTCGTGGGCGTCGATGTTCAGCGTGGCATCGAGCACCGGCGCGACCAGGCCTACCATAAGCGAGGACGGGAAGGGCCAGGGCTGGGCCATGACATAGCGGGTGGCGGCGATGTCGGCGGTCACGCCGGACTCTTCCTTCAGTTCGCGCGCGCAGGCCTCTTCCAGCGTCTCGGCCGGTTCGACAAAGCCGGCGAGGGCCGACCACATGCCTTCCGGCCAGCTGGCCTGCCGGCCCAGAAGACAGCGCTCGCCGTCGGTGGCGAGCATGATCACGACCGGGTCGACGCGCGGGAAATGTTCGGCGCCGCAGCCGTCGCAGCTGCGGCGATTGCCGCCCGAGCGCATGCGGGTCGGCTGGCCGCAATTGGCGCAGAAGCCGTGCCGGTCGTGCCAGGCCAGGATGGACTTGGCATAGCCGTAGATCGCGGCCTCGTCGGACGAGAGCCCCATGGCGGCGCGACGGGCGTCCAGGCGCATCGTGCCCGCCGGCTCCGGTGCATCGGTCTCCAGCTGGGCGGCAAAACAGGGCGAACCGCGATAATGGCCCAGGAAGACACGCGGTCCCGTTGCCGGCAGGGCGGCCAGCTCGTCCGGCCGGAACCAGAAGATGGCGCCCTCCGGCGACAGCAGCGGATCGCCCGCCTGCAACACCATCCACCAGCCCTCATCGCCATCCATCAGCGCATTCAGCCTTGCCTCGTCGCGTCTGAGGACTTCACCGCGGTCCAGCGGAGCGCCGGCAAAGACGAGCGGGGCGGCATCGGCGAGCAGGGTTCTGTCATTCATGGGGAAATGTCCGGTCAGCGGCCCTGCAGGCTTAGCCGCATGCGGCGCGGGCATCAATCGGGCAGTGCGGGTGCTGCCCCCGCTACAGGGCGACCCGTTCGCCGTGGTCGGGGATGTGGCAGTCCCAGCCCAGCTCGTGCTCGATCCGGTCGCGCAATGCCCGCGAGGCCTGCGGCTCGCCGTGCACGAGGAAGGTCCGGCGGGGCGGCTGTTCGAAGCGGCGAAGCCAGCTCATCAGCCCGTCGGCATCGGCATGGGCCGACAGCATGGGCAGATCCGCCACCTCGGCCTCGATCGGAACCGTACGGCCATGCAGCCGGATCTCGTCGGCCCCGGCGAGGATCGCCGCGCCGGGCGTGCCGGGCGCCTGGAAGCCCGAGAACAGGATCGTGTTGCGCCGGTGCGGCGCATAGGCCTTGAGGTGATGCTGGACCCGCCCGCCGGTCACCATCCCGCTGGCGGCGATGATGATCTTGGGCATGGGGTCGGCAGTCAGTTCCTTGGACCGTTCGGTGTCGCGGACATATTCGATCATCCGGCCCATGGCGCGGGCGTCGGCGGCGCTCAGCTTGTGTTCGCCGACATGGCGGTTGAGCAGGATGCTGGCATCGATGGCCATCGGGCTGTCCAGATAGACCGGGATCGAATCCAGCCGGCCGGCACATTTCAGCCGCCACAGATGCCAGGTCAGCAACTGGGCGCGTCCGACCGCAAAGGCCGGGATGATCACGGTGCCGCCGCGCCGGACGGTGCGCTCGACGACATCGTGCAGCAGGTCGGCGACGTCGCGGCGTTCGTGCAGCCGGTCGCCATAGGTGGTTTCCAGCAGGAGGAAATCGGCGCGGTCCACCGGGTCGGGATCGGGCAGCAGCGGATCGTCCTCGCGGCCCAGATCGCCGGAAAACACGACGCGCCGGCCTTGCCAGTCGAGCGTGACGGTCGCGGCGCCGAGGATGTGGCCGGCCCGGCGGAACACCAGCCGCGCTCCGGGAACCGGCTCGACCGTCTCGCCGAATTCGACACTGTCGAACTGTTCCATCGCGGCCTTGGCGTCTTCTTCGGTATAGAGCGGCAGGGCCGGGTCGTGGCGCGAGAAGCGCTTGCGATTGGCGTATTCGGCATCGCGCTCCTGGAGATAGCCGCTGTCGGTCAGCAGGATTTCGCACAGGTCCAGGGTCGGCGGGGTGCACAGGACGGGGCCGCGATAGCCGTCCTTGATGAGGCGGGGGATATAGCCGGAGTGATCGAGATGGGCGTGGGACATGGCGATGGCGTCGATCCGCGCGGGATCGATGCCGAAACCGGACCAGTTGCGGGTGCGGATGTCGCGCCGGCCCTGGAACATGCCGCAATCGAGCAGGATGTCCCGTCCCGCCGAACTGAGAAGATGCCGCGACCCGGTCACCGTACCGGCCGCGCCGAGAAAGGTCAGCTCGAGCTTTTCCATCCGCATCCTCCTTGAACCACCTTTCCGGGGAATGCCCGCAAAGGCAAGCGTGGCGACGCGCCGCAGGGCGCGGGCTCATTTGCCACTTGCTTTTGCGAATGAGTCGCAATTATTGTCGTGACAGGAGGTGTCGAAATGGATCCGAAATCACAAAGATCGTCAGCCCTGTGCGCCCATCACGCCCAGATGGCTGTGCGCGACTGGCTGGAGACCCAGGCGCGGGTGACGGGATACTGGCGTGACGTCCTGCTGTCCTCGGGCGGCAGCGAGGAACTCATCGCCGTGCTCGATCATCATGCCGATGTCCTCGCGGCGGCGGCCCGCCTGGACAGTGCCGAACCCGTCTTCGCACACTAGCGGGGCCCCGCTCGCAATGCCGGGAACCTGCGCGCGTCCTGCAACGTTCCATTGAGAACCAGGCAGAGGCGCGCTGCACGGCAGCGCTCGGTATCGTGGCAAAAGCCAGACGGACAGTTCTGATCGCCGGAATGATTGCGGCCGCGCTCGTCGCGACAGCGGCCGGAAGCCTGTGGTTCCTGTCGTCTGCAGACCGGGCAACCGGTTTCATCGAGGCCCGGCTGACGGGCGCAGCCGGACGGACGGTGGAGCTGGGTGAAGGCTGGCTGAGCCCGGGATGGCAGCCGGTGCTCCATCTGCGCGGCCTGGCTGTCGAGAATGCGGGCACGGCACAGACCGTCGACATGCGCCTCGATCCGGCCGGTCTTCTGCCGGGGCGTCCGCTGATCGTCCATGCCGGCATCGACGAAGCGTCCTTCACCTACCGCATGCGGGGCCGCGACGATGCAGGAGGAGGGCTGCCGGGCTATCTCTCCAATGTGCGCGATGTCGACATCACGCAATTGCGGCTGCGCATCCGGCGGCCGGGACGCGAGCCTGCACTGCTGATCATCACCGAAGCGCGCGGCGATCTCGCCAGCGGCGATTTCCGTCTCACCGCGGCAGGCGGTCGGTCGGTGCTGCATCTCAACGGGTCGGCCGAAGGCCTGTCGCTGGACGGATTTTCCGGCGAGATGGAGATGCACGGGCGCAACTTCGCCGAGCTGGCGGCGGTCTTCGGCCTGTCGGCACCGGATACGCCGCCCTTCTCGCTGTATGGCGATGTCTCGCATGCAGACGGTATCTGGACCTTCAGCCCCTTCAACGGCCTGGTCGGCGACTCCGATCTGGCCGGCACCATGTCCGCCGATTTCGGACGCCCGCGCCCGCGGCTGACGGCGGACCTTACCTCCGACAATCTCGATTTCGACGATCTGGGCGTGGTGATCGGCGCGCCGTCCGACATCGACCGGACCACCGCCAATGACGAGCAGGAAGCGGCCAACCGGGCCTATGCGTCCAGCGGACGGCTGATCCCGAATGCGCGTCTGGATACCACGCGCGTGCGCACCGCCGACGCCCGGGTGCGCTTTACCGCCCGCAATGTGCAGGCCGGTGCCGTTCCGCTGAGCGCGATGGAGATCGTTTTCGAACTGGACAATGGCGTGATGACGTTCGAGCCGCTGGCTTTCGAGACAGAGGATCGGGGCCGCCTGACCGCCCATGCGACGATCGATGCCCGCACAGACACGGTGCGCACGGAGGCCGAAGGCGAGCTGGACGGGTTCGAGCTGGCCTCGATCGGCAATGGACAGCTGGCCCGTGGCCGGATGCATGTCGCCTTCGCGCTGGCCATGACCGGTGCGGACCTGCGAAGCGCCTTTGCCTCGGCCGATGGCGAGATCACCGCGCAGGCGGCGCCGGGGACCCGGATCCGCCATCTCGCCGTCGAGGGCGCCGGCCTCGATGTCGGCGAGATCCTGCTCCTGCGGTTGTCGGAAGACGAGGCCGATCCCGGCTTCATTCCCGTGAACTGCGCGGGCGGCGTGTTCCGCGCCCGGAACGGCCGGCTTCAGGCGGAAAACGTCTTTGTCGATACGGATGACAGTGTCGTCGCGCTCGACGGCCAGGTCTCGCTGGAGACCGAAAGGCTGGCGCTCGCTGTTGCCGCGGAGGCGAAGGATGTCTCCTGGGGCAATCTGCTGGGCGGTGTTGCCGTGAACGGAACCCTGCGCAATCCCGAAATCGATGTCGATGCGGCACCGTCTGTGCTGCAGGGCGTGCTGGCGGGACTTCTGGGCAGCGCAGCGGGTCCGCTGGCGGTGCTTCCCTTCACCGAGCTGGGCCTGGGTGAGGCGGTGTCCTGCGAAGACCCGCCAGGCCCGGCCGCCGGCTAGAGCAATGCCGGAAAAAGGCTGCAGGCCGCGGCTTGCATGACGCTGTCCGGCGGGCGATATAGGGGGCGGAAGGCCGGCGGTGGACGGGCACCTCGCCAACCCGGTCAGGTCCGGAAGGAAGCAGCCGTAACGAGTTTCGTCCGGGTCGCTGTCCGGTCTTCCACGCGCAATCGCGCCGCCCGGATCGGGGGACGCCCCCGGCACAGGGTCTGTCAGCCGCAGCCAGAAGAGCCCTCATGGACGATACGCCGCTCCCAGCTGACGATACCGCAGCGGGCGAAGCGTTGATGCCGGGTCTCGACCTGCCGCAGACGGCGCCGGACCCCGGCTACCAGGTGCTGGCCCGCAAATACCGCCCGTCCAAGTTTGAAGACCTGATCGGCCAGGACGCCATGGTGCGCACCCTGACCAATGCCTTCGCGGCCGGCCGTATCGCCCATGCCTACATGCTCACCGGCGTGCGCGGTATCGGCAAGACGACGACGGCGCGCCTGATCGCCCGCGCCCTCAATTATGAAACCGATACGGCCGACGGACCGGCGATGACGCTGTCCGAACCGGGCCGCCATTGCGAGGCCATCGCGCGCTCCGCGCATGTCGATGTGATGGAGATGGACGCCGCCTCGCGGACCGGCGTCAACGATATCCGCGAAATCCTCGACGGTGTGCGTTATGCGCCGGTCTCCGCGCGCTACAAGGTCTACATCATCGACGAGGTCCACATGCTGTCGACCTCGGCCTTCAACGCGCTTTTGAAGACGCTCGAGGAACCGCCCGAGCACGCCAAGTTCATCTTCGCGACGACCGAGATCCGCAAGGTCCCCGTGACCGTGCTGTCGCGCTGCCAGCGTTTCGATCTCAAGCGGATCGACCGCGAGGTGCTGACCGATCATCTAGAACGCATCTGCGGCCTGGAAAACGCGTCGGTCGATCGCGAGGGCCTGTCCCTGATCGCGCGCGCCGCCGAGGGCTCGGTGCGCGACGCGTTGTCGCTGCTGGACCAGGCGATCGTGCAGGGCAGCGAGGAGACCGGCCCGGTCACCGCGCCGCAGGTGCGCGACATGCTGGGCCTGGCCGACCGCGCCCGTGTGCTCGACCTTCTCGAACAGGCCCTGTCGGGCAAGACGGCGGATGCGCTGGACGAGATCGGCGCGCTCTACGATGCCGGCGGCGATCCGGTGGTGATCACGCGCGATCTGCTCGACTATGTCCATGCCCTCTCGCGGGTGAAGGCGGCCGGTCCCGGCGCCGATCTCGGCGAGGCGGCGGATACCGTCCAGCGCATTGCCGGGCTGGCGGAAAAACAGTCCTTGGCCCAGCTGACCCGGCTCTGGAAAATCCTGCTGACGGGGCTCGACGATGTGCGCAATGCGCCGGACGCGCTGGCCGCGGCCGAGATGACGGTGCTGCGCCTCGCCGCTGCGGCCTCGCTGCCGCCGCCCGAAGAGGCCGCGCGCATCCTGGCCGGACATCCGCCTGCCGCGCGCAGCGAAACACCGGCCGCCCCGCCTGCTTCAGCGTCCGCCTCTTCGCCTGCCTCTTTAGCCGGGGAGGCGCCGGGAAAGCCTGAGCCGGCGTCACAAGCGCCGGCGCACGCTGCCCGCCCCGCTGCGCCGGTTGCGCCTGCCGAGGCCGAAAGCGAACTGCCCGGTCCCCGGACGTTCGAGGCGCTGATCGCGCTGTTGCGCGAAAAGCGCGACATTGCCCTGCAGTCGGATGTCGAGCGCTATGTGCGGCCCGGCGCCTTCCGCCCGGGCTCCTTCACCTTCCAGCCGGTCGAGGACTGTCCGCCGGACCTGGCGCAGCGGCTGGCCAAGCGGCTGCAGGAATGGACCGGCGCGCGCTGGGCCATCCTGGCCGATCATGAAGTGCGCGGCGGCGAGACCTGGTCGGAACGCCGCCAGCGCGAGGCCGAGGAAAAGCTGGAGCGCGCGCGGCAGGATCCCGCTGTCGCGGAGGCCTTGCGTCTCTTCCCGGGCGCAGAGATTGTCGCCGTGCGCGAGGCGCCGGCCGCCGACGGCGATGCAGACGAGAAGACAACGGAGAGACGGGCATGAAAGACCTGATGGGCCTGATGAAACAGGCGCAGGCCATGCAGCAGAAAATGGCCGAAGCCCAGGCCAGGCTCGACGAGGCTGAGGTAACCGGTGAGGCCGGTGCCGGCCTGATCGCGATGACGATGACCGCCAAGGGCGATCTGAAACGCGTCTCGATCGACAAGAGCCTGATCGATCCGGACGAGCCGGAAATCCTGGAAGACCTGATCCTGGCCGCCCACGCCGATGCGCGGCGCAAGGCCGAGGTGCGCCAGCAGGAGATTCTCAAGGACGCCGCCGGCGGGCTCGAGCTGCCGCCCGGCATGAATCTGCCGTTCTAGGCATGGCTTTTCCGGGGACACCTACCCAAGGTACATGTCCCTCACACAGATCGAGACCTTCTGATGCGCACCGCTTCTGCCGGCCCGGAAATCGAGCGCCTGATCACGCTGCTGGCCAAGCTGCCGGGGCTGGGGCCGCGTTCGGCGCGCCGGGCTGCGCTGCACCTTCTGGGCAAGCGCGATGCCGTGATGCGCCCGCTGGCGGACGCGCTGGCCGATGCCGCCGACAAGATCCGCGCCTGCTCGACCTGCGGCAATCTCGATGTCACCGATCCGTGCGCGGTCTGTGCCGCGCCCAACCGGGCGGAGAAAGAAATCTGCGTCGTCGAGACGGTCGGTGATCTGTGGGCGCTGGAGCGCGCCGGGGCCTTCAAGGGCCGTTACCATGTGCTCGGTGGCGTCCTGTCAGCCCTCGACGGCGTGCGGCCGGACGATCTCAACATCGCAAAGCTGATCGAGCGGGCGAGCGACGAGGCGGTGACCGAAATCGTGCTGGCGCTCAACGCCACGGTCGACGGACAAACCACCGCGCACTACCTGGCCGACAAGCTGGAACCGTGCGGTGTGTCGGTGACGTCGCTGGCGCGCGGTGTGCCGGTGGGCGGCGAGCTGGACTATCTCGACGACGGCACGCTGGCCGCGGCTTTCCGCAGCCGGTCGGCGGTCTGAGCGCGCGCTTTCCCGTCAAGACTAGGCAAAGCGGCAAATCGTCCTAAACTGCCACCGGACGGCCGGGGGCGGCATGGGCGATACCGACACTTTCAGCGGGATGAATCCCGAACGGGTTACGCGGAAGGCTTTCGTGCTGTTCTTCTGCACGGGCCTGTTCATGGTCTCGCTGGTGATGGCCGCGCTGACGGCAATCAAGGTGCAGGTCGTCCATCTCGGCCCGCTCGACGTGCTGGTGCCGGCCGGCACGCTGGCCTTCTGCTTCACCTATCTGGCGACCGATGTGATCAGCGAGGTATGGGGGCGCGGCTATGCGCTGTGCGTGGTGCTGACCGGCGTCGCGATGCGTTTCGTGATGGCCGTGCTCATCCTCTACGCCATGCATCTGGAAGACATTGCCGGCTTTGTCTCGGCCGCGCCCAGCTGGACGGCCGAGCGCCAGGCCGAGTTCGTCTCGGTCTTCTCGTCAGGCATCCGCACCAATTTTGCCGGACTGGTCGCCTTCTTCGTGAGTGCGCTCGCCGACGTGCTGATCTTCCACCATCTGCGCCAGCGCGATATGGGCCGCAACCGGCTGTGGCTGCGCAACAACCTGTCGACCATGGTGTCGCAGATCCTCAATTCGACGATCTTCATCGCCGTGGCCTTCGGCGGGATCGAGAGCTGGGCCGCGATCGGCAGCCTCATCCTCGGCCAGGTCGTGGTGAAACTGCTCGCCGCCGCGGTCGACACGCCGCTGGTCTATCTGTTGCGCAATATCGCCGAAGGCCGGCCGCTGACCGACATGCGGGGCTAGCCGGCCATCAGGGAATGACCGGGTCCAGCCGCAGCACGCTGCCTTCCAGGTCGTCGGTCAGCAGGTAGATATGCCCGTCCGGGCCGGACTGCACGTCGCGGATCCGGTCGCCGCGTTCGGTCAGCAGCTCTTCCTCGGAAATGATCCGGTCGCCCTCGACCTCGTAGCGCACCAGCATCGAGCCGGCGAGCGCGCCGACAAACAGATCGCCCTGCCACTCGGCAAACGCCGTGCCCTCGTAGAAGGCCATGCCCGACGGCGCGATCGACGGCACCCAGTACCACAGCGGCTGTTCCATGCCCTCGGCCGCGCGGGCGTCGGAGACGGGCGTGCCATTGTAGTTGATGCCGTAGGTGATGGCCGGCCAGCCATAATTCAGGCCGGGGCGGATATCATTGATCTCGTCGCCGCCGCGGGGGCCGTGCTCATGCGCCCAGATGGCGCCGGTCTGGGGGTTGCGGGCGATGCCCTGCACATTGCGGTGGCCATAGCTCCAGATTTCCGGCTGGGCACCATCGGCGCTGACATAGGGATTGTCGAAGGGGACGGAGCCGTCGTCATTCAGGCGCACGATCGTGCCCAGATGATTGTCCAGGTTCTGGGCTTCCTGGAAATACTGGGCGCCTTCGCCCAGGGTGAGCAGCAGGGTGCCGTCGTCCAGGAACAGGATGCGGCCGCCGAAATGATAGCCGCGCTGCTTGTCGAAATTGACGCGGAACAGGGGTTCCACGCCTTCCAGTGCGCTGCCGTCCTCGCTCAGCCGGCCGCGGGCGAGCGCGGTGTGATTGGCGCGGGATGTGCCTTCGGCGAACGAGAAATACACCCAGCGGTTCTCTTCAAAATCGGGATGCAGCGCCAGTCCGAGAAGCCCGCCCTGATTGTCGACCAGGATGTCCGGCAGCCCCTCGACCGGCGCCTCGCGCAGCGCGCCGTCATCGATATAGCGCAGGCGTCCCTCGCGCTCGGTGACCAGCATGTCGCCATCCGGCAGGAAGGCCATGGACCAGGGAAACTCGAGACCGGTCGCGACGGTCTCGACGCGGAAATCGGCCTGTTCGGTCTCGTGGATCGTGTCTTGCGCCATTGCCGGTCCACCAAGGACGGCAAGGGCGAGCCCGGCGGCAGCAACGCGCATGCTCATCTCCCTCATTGCCGGACCAATCTAGGGCGATGCGGCGCATGAATGAAGGGGCGGGCGGCGTGTTGTCCACCGCCCGCCGCACCGGATCAGGCCGCTTCCACCTCGGCCA
The DNA here is from genome assembly GCF_027922185.1 of Maricaulis virginensis. NCBI lineage: Bacteria > Pseudomonadati > Pseudomonadota > Alphaproteobacteria > Maricaulales > Maricaulaceae > Maricaulis > Maricaulis virginensis. The sequence goes on from NZ_BSFE01000003.1 coordinate 354,529, forward strand.
GATAGCGCTGGATGTCCGCCTTGATGGAATTGCTCCGGCGCGACAGTTCCTCAGCCGTCGAGGCGACCTGGCTCGCCGCTGCCGAGGTGCTGCCGGCCGCCGTTTCCAGCATGCCGATCGAGCGCGTGACCTCTTCCGTGCCCGTTGCCGCTTCGGTGATGTTGCGGTTGATCTCGTTGGTGGCAGCGGTCTGCTGTTCGGCCGTCGTGGCGACGGCGGTCGAAATCTCGTTCACATCGTTCACGACACTGTGGATGCCCTGGACCGAGTCGACGACGGTCTGGGTGCGCTGCTGGATGGTGCGGATCTGCTCGGTGACACTGGCCGTGGCCTGTTCGGTCTGGTTTGCCAGCGTTTTCACCTCGCTGGCGACAACACCGAAGCCCTTGCCGGCCTCACCGGCGCGGGCAGCCTCGATCGTTGCGTTCAGCGCCAGCAGCTTGGTCTGTTCGGTGATGCCGGCGATCAGGACGAGAATATCCTCGATCTCGCGGGCTGCCGTGCTCAGCGCATCGATCTCGGTCAGCGCGCCTTGCGTACGCTCGGTCGCGGTGTCCGAGATTTCGGCCGTCCGGTCGATCTGGCGGGCAACTTCGGCAATCGCCGTCGCAAGCTCCTCGCTGGCTGCCGCGACTGTCTGGACATTGGCGGACGTCTGGGTGGTGACCGACGACACGCTCTGGGTCTGGGCGCTGGTCTCCTCGGCGGTGGAGGACATGGAGTTCGCCGTCGCCGCAAGTTCCTCGGCCGCGCTGGCGAGTGTCGCCATGGCCGCCTCGATCTCCTCCTCGAAGGCATCGGTGAGGGCTTTGACGCGGGCCGCACGCTCGGTCTTGCGGCGGGCATCGGCCTGCTCGCGCTCGATCTGCGCGCGTTGCGCCTGGGCCGCTTCGATGAAGTGCTGCAGGGCCTGGTTGAGATCGCCGATCTCGTCCTTGCGGTCGGCGCCGGAAATGTCGACCTCCAGATCGCCCTTGGCGACGCGCTTGAGATTGCGCACGACGCGGGTGAGCGGCTGGACAATGCTGGTCCGGCTCAGGAAGAAGGCCAGGACAAACCCGCCGATCGTGAGCGCGAGGCCGGCGACCACCTGCACGCCGCGTACGGTATTGGACAGGGCCGCGGCCTCGCCGACGAGCGTATTCCCCTTTTCGTCCGTGAAATTCACATAGTCCGCGATGGCGGCACGCAGGGTTTCCATGGTCTGGCGAGAGGTCTGGATGGCGTCCATCGCAGCCGCTTCAGCTTCGGTCAGTTCGGTCTGTTCCAGCCGTTCGATCGCATCGAACGCCGTGGTCATCTCCGCGATGTAGGTCTCGTATGTGGTTTCGACCTCGCCGAGGAGACGGGCCTGTTCGGGGCCGGCGAGGGCGGAGGCGCGCTCGAGACGGTCGCGGAACTCCGAGCGGCTGTCGTCGATCTGACGGCGGACCTGCGCGATGACGGCTGGGTTTGCCACAGCGCGGTACTCTGCCCGGCTGAGTTCGAGCGCGTCCTGGCCCATGCGGCCGCCGATACGGATTTCGTTCGAGACACGCTCGATCGCTTCGGACGAGGCCTTGAGCTTCGAGATGCTCGCGACGCCGATCGCCGCAAGCGCAATTGTGCCCGCAGACAGCAGGCCGGCCACGAGAAGAATTTTCAGGGAAATGGAGAGGTTTGAAAGCTGGATCATTTTGGGGTCTCTCGAAACAACAGCACACGGCCGCTTTCTCCCGGCCAGGGTTTCGAGAAACTGAACCCGTGATTGTTATATATGAATACCGGGCGCTGGGTTGGGGGCGGATATCGGCCGGGGCGCCCCTCAGGGCAGGGATATCGATACGCTTGCCGTCGTCCACCGGGCGGCCGCCCGGCGAATTTGTCGCAGGTGCCGATGGCCTACCGCGAAATCGATCCGGCAAAGCTGGCCAGGCGCGGCGCCAGCCGGGGCTGGAAGGCGCTGACCTGGGACCAGCGGCGGCGCAGGCGGGCCGGCATCTCGGCGATGGACCCCGGCATCACGCCGGCGGCCTTCTCGGCGATTTCCCAGCTGCGGATCGCGGTCGAGGCGAGGCCGGGCACGAGGACGCGGCCCTGGTCGAGCGGCACTTCATAGCTGGCATAGTATTTCTTGTAGTGCAGACCGCCGCGGCCGAGATCGAGGCGTTCGATGCCGTGTTCCTCTGCCTGTTCGAACAGGCCGTGTAGCAGGAGGAGGCCCGGCGAATAGCGGGCCAGGTCCGGATCATAGGCCGGGAACCAGGAGTGATAGACGCCGCCGGCCCTGAGGCCGAACTCGACAGCGGCCAGCCGGTCGCCGAACCAGAGCGAGGCGGTCAGCCCCGAGAAGTCCGCCGTATCGAGCGTGCGCAGATCGTTCAGGGTCTCGCGCACCCAGTCGATGCCGAACACGTTCAGCTTGCCGGTCGTCTCGTACTGGGCCTGTTTCCAGGCATCCAGCCGGGCAAAGGCGCTGCCATCGGCATCGCCGACGACGACCCGTACGGGGCCGACATCGCGCTCGGCCGCGCGCTGGCGCCGGGCGGTCTTGCGGAAATGGTCGCGGTATTCGGCGCGCCGGGTGGCAAAATAGGCGTCGGAACCACCGGTCAGGTCGACAATCACCGATCCGTCGCGGCCGCGGCGGGCGCGGTCGCAGCCACCCCGGGCGCAATGCCAGTTGTCGAACACCATGGCGGAGCCGCCACAGGCGCGCACGATCCGTTCCAGCGGGATCTGCACATCCGGCCGGGCGATCACGCCCTGGTAATCGCTCATCGGTGCACCGACGGGGCGGATGACGCCGTCATGGGCCACATGGTGCGGGAAGAAGCCGGCGATCTCGCCATCCTGTTCCACAACGGCAATGCGGACGTCGGAACGGGCGCGGGCGATCGCGGCGGTGAACTCGTAACGGAAATAGGGGCTGATCAGGCGTCCCCGCGGGGCCGCCCAGGCGTTCCATTTCGCGACCAGCTCGCCGGTCATGTCTCCGATTGAAACGATACGCACGTGCATGCACGCTCTCCTACATCCCGTGGCGGGCGGGATGCAGGATCGGGGCCGTTTTCCCCTCCTGCGCGAGCGCTGCGGGCGGCCGATGGATGTGACAGCTTCTGTCGCGGCGGGCCGGCATTGTGGCCGCACACGACCGACTCACGCAGAATGACGTGCAAAGACAAGGCGACCCCATGATGCTGACCGAAATCGCTCCGGAAACCTGGCTCCTGCTTGGCGGGCTGGCGCTCGTCATCCTGCTCTTGGCCGTATTGCTCTTCCGGCGGCCGAAGGCACAGGACGGGTTTGCCGCCGACCAGGCCGAAACCCTGCGGGCCGAGCGTGACCAGTGGCGCGAAACCGCGGAACAGCGCGCGGCCGAAGCCGTGGAGGCGCGCGAGAAGCTGGCGCGCCTGGAAAGCGTCCGCGAGGAGCGCGACCGCCTGCTCAAACAGTCCGAGGAGTTGCGGGCCGAGCGGGACCGGCTGGCGTCCGACTTTGCCAGCCTGAAATCCGAGCACGACGCCACGCAGCGCCATCACGGGGAAAAGCTCGCCGAGCTCGAAAAGGCGCGCGAGCGGCTGAGCGAACAATTCAAGCTCACCGCAAACGAGATCCTCAAGGCGTCGGGTGCCGAGCTGAACAAGCAGAGCACGGAAAACCTGCAGACCCTGCTCAACCCGCTGCGCGAGCAGCTGAAGGATTTCCGCGAGAAGGTCGAGAAGGATGCGACCGAGCGCTCCGGACATGCCGGCGAGATCAAGCAATTGATGGAAACGGTGCGCAAGGACGCGCATCAGATGTCCGAGGACGCCAAGAACCTGGCCAATGCGCTGCGCTCTTCGTCCAAGGTGCAGGGCGATTGGGGCGAGATGGTGCTGGCCACCATCCTGGAACGCGCCGGGCTGCGCGAGAACGAGCACTATTTCACCCAGCAGACCGAGCGGAATGATGACGGCGCGCTGCTGCGGCCGGACGTGATCGTGGAAATGCCGGGCGAACACCGTCTGGTGATCGACTCGAAAGTCTCGCTGGTCGCCTTCGAGCGCTGCGTCAATGAAGAGGACGAAACCGCGCGCAAGGCGGCTCTGAAGCAGCACATCGCCTCGGTGCGCGCCCACATCAAGGCGCTGGGCGAGAAGGATTATGCGCGTCTCTATGAGGGGGTGAACTTCACCCTCATGTTCGTGCCGCTGGAGGGCGCGGCCTCGCTGGCGCTGCAGAACGATCCGGAATTGTCCAGCTATGCCTGGGACCGCAATGTGATGATCGCCACGCCGACCACGCTGATGATGGCCATGCGCACGGTGGGCAATCTGTGGACGATCGACCGCCAGAATCGCCACGCCATCGATATCGCCGACCGGGCCGGCGCGCTCTACGACAAGTTCGAGGGCTTCGTGTCGGACCTGGAAACCGTCGGCAAGCGGATCGACGGCGCAAAGGATGCCTGGTCTGCCGCCAAGGGCAAGCTGGTCGAGGGGCGCGGCAATCTGGTGCGCCAGGCCGAGATGCTCAAGACGCTCGGGGCGAATGCCCGCAAGGCCCTGCCGAGCGAGTATCTCGACGCCGCCGGGCTGGACGAGGATGACGCGTCCGGCGGGGCGCCTGCCCTGTCTGCGCCGGAAGCGGCGTCAGAAGCGGCGAATTCTTGAACCGTCAAGCCGCTGCGACTATTTTAGGGGCATGGCTATACGTGACATTCTTACCGTCCCGGACCCGCGTCTGAAGGAAGTCTCCCAACCGGTCGACCGGGTGGATGACGAGCTCCGTGCGTTGATGGACGACATGCTGGACTCGATGTACGCGGCCGACGGCATCGGTCTCGCCGCGATCCAGATCGGTGTGCCCAAGCGCGTGATCGTGATGGATCTGGCCGGTTCCGGCGAGGAGCCGCAGCCGCGCTATTTCGTCAATCCGGTTCTGTCCGACCCGTCCGATACGCTGCGTCCCTATGAGGAGGGCTGCCTGTCGGTACCGGCCGTGTTCGACGAGGTCGAGCGTCCCGACCGTGTCCGCGTGCAATATCTCGACTATGACGGGAATGAGCGCGACGAGATCGCCGAGGGCATGTTCGCCGTGTGCATCCAGCACGAAATGGACCACCTGGAAGGCATTCTCTTCATCGACTACCTCTCGCGCCTGAAGCGGCAGCGGGCGGTGCAGAAGGTGAAGAAGGCCGAAAAAGACAAGTCCCGCGACGCGGCTTAGGGGCAGGTTCTTTTCCTCCCCATGGAATGGGGAGGGGGACCCGCGAAGCGGGGGAGGGGCCGCGGCCGCAGGCTGCGGAATGTCCGTGCCTAGCGTCGCTGTCCTCCGGCGCTTCGCGCCGCCCCTTCAACCCGATGCTGCGCATCGGCCCACTTCCCCACTCACGTGGGGAAGAAAGAGAGTGTGGCGCTTTCCCCGGATTCATTCCGGGGTCTGGCGGCGTTTCAGATACAGGCTCAGCCGGGCCCCGGAACGGGGGCCAGGGGAAGTGGAGTCTGGGTGGGGAAGAAAACCACCAGACTCACGCGCAGAAGAAAACCACAAGCACCTACCCCCGCCCGTGCGGCCTCTCCAGATCCAGCACGGGGCCCGCCGGGACGATGCCGGTCGGGTTCACGCTTTCATGGCTGGCATAGTAGTGCGTCTTGGCATGGTCGAAATTGCACGTGTCCGCGATGCCGGGCCACTGGTAGAGCTCGCGCATGTATCCCGACAGGTTGGGATAGTCCTCGATCCGCCGGATATTGCACTTGAAATGCCCGTGATAGACGAGGTCGAAGCGCAACAGGGTGGGCAATAGACGCCAGTCGGCCTCGCTCGGCGTGTCGCCGGTCAAAAAGCGCTTCTCCGCCAGGATGCCCTCGATCCAGTCCAGACTGTCGAAGAGCGGGCGCACGGCCTCTTCATAGGCGTCCTGTGTGGTTGCAAAGCCGGATTTGTAGACGCCGTTATTCACTGTCTCGTAGATGCGGTCGTTCAGCGCGTCGATCTCGTCGCGCCTGTCCTGCGGATACCAGTCGCCCGGTTTCGCACCGGCACCGTCGAAGGCGGAGTTGAGCATGCGGATGATCTCGGCGCTCTCGTTCGAGACGATGCGGCCGGTCTGCTTGTCCCACAGCACAGGCACGGTGACGCGGCCGGAATAATCCGGCTCGCTCTCCAGATAGACCTGGTAGAGGAAGTCCTTGCCGAAGAGATCGTCGCCGGCAATGCCGTCGCCACGATCCTTGAAGGTCCAGCCATTCTCGCCCATCAACCAGTCGACGACGGAGACCGAGATCATGTCTTCCAGTCCCTTCAGCGCGCGGTAGATCAGCGTGCGGTGCGCCCAGGGGCAGGCATAGGAGACATAGAGGTGATAGCGCCCGGGCTCGGCCCTGAAGCCGCCGCGGCCGGAGGGGCCGGGTTCGCCATCCGGCGTCACCCAGTTGCGCAATTGAGAGGCGGAGCGTTCGAAGCGTCCGCCGGTCTTGTCCGTATCATACCAGCGATCCTGCCACTGGCCGTCGACGAGGAGGCCCATCGGGTTCTCCTTTCCTGATGTTGCGTGTGTGCCGGGTACCGGACCCGCAACGCATGCTACGGGTCCGGCCGGTATCGGTTCCGCCTAGAAGCGGCCCGCCTGGAAGTCGCGCACCGCCTGGTGCAGCTCGGCTTCGGTATTCATCACGAAGGGACCGTAGCGCGCGACCGGCTCGTTGATCGGCTTGCCGGCAACCAGCAGCAGGCTGGCGCCTTCAGGGCCGGCGGTCAGCTCGATCGTGTCACCGTCTTCCAGCACGCCCAGATCGGGATCGCTCACCCGGCCTTCGCCGGACGAGACCATGCCCTTGTAGACCGCGATGAAGGCGGTGTGGTCCGCATCGATGCTTTCACGCAGCGTCGCACCCGGCTCCAGCACGATGTCGATCAGCGTCGGCTGGATCGAGACCGATTTCGCCGGGCCTTCAACACCCGAGGCACTCTTGCCGGCGAGCACGCGCAGGGTCGCCCCGTCGCGGGTTTCCACCGGGATCTCGTCCTTCCCGAACTCCTGATAGCCCGGATCGGTCATCTTCATGTGCGAAGGCAGGTTCACCCACAGCTGGAAGCCCCACAGGCGGCCATCCTCCTGCTCGGGAATCTCCGAGTGCACGATGCCGCGGCCGGCCGTCATCCACTGGATGCCGCCGCCCTCGATCACGCCGGAATGGCCCTTGTTGTCGCCATGGCGCATCCTGCCGTCCAGCATGATCGTCACGGTCTCGAAACCGCGATGCGGATGGTTCGGGAAGCCGGCCATATAGTCCGCACTGTCGTCGGAGCGGATCTGGTCCAGCATCAGGAAAGGGTCGAGATCCATCAGCCCGCGATGGCCGAGCATGCGGGTGAGTTTCACGCCGGCCCCGTCGGAGGTCGGCAGGCCGCGCGAGACCTTGGTGATCTTGCGCGGACGGGTCAGGGTATCGGTCGCAGTCATGGCGATGCGCTCCTTGTCTTGTCGGCCATTGAGGCCTTGGCTTGACCCCAAGATAGGCATGATCGGCCGCGCGACCCACCTCAGCGGACGAAAAGGATTGTTTCCACTGCGGCAAGGATCGGGCAGGGTAATTCGCGATTGGGGAGAGAGATTGCCAATGAAACACCTGATGACCGGCCTCGTGCCGCTGGCCCTGGCGGCCTGTTCGCAGCCTGCAGACCAGGCCGGCCTGTTCGATCGTCTCGGCGCCTATTGCGGCCAGGCGTTCGGGGGGCATGTCGCCAGCGACGATCCGCGCGATGCCGACTGGGCGTCGCAGCGTCTCGTGATGCATGTGCGGGAGTGTTCGGACACGGAAATCCGCATTCCGCTGCATGTCGGGGAGGACCGGTCGCGGACCTGGGTGATCACGCGCATGGATGATGGCCATCTGCGTCTCAAGCACGATCACCGTCATGAGGATGGCAGCGAGGATGTGCTGACCCGGTATGGCGGCGACACCGTTTCGCAGCCGTCGGACGGCCGGGCCGAGTTTCCCGCCGACGGCTTTTCGCGCGAACTGTTCGAGCGCGAGGGTATTCCGGCCTCGATGGAGAATGTCTGGTCGATCACGCTGACGGAGGACAGCTTCACCTATGCGCTCGACCGTCCGGAGCGGCATTTCGCGGCCGCGTTCGATCTGACCCGGCCCGTCGACGCTCCGCCCCCGCCCTGGGGCTTCGAATAGGGTTCAAGAACAAGCCCGAAAACAAGACGGGCCGGTCGTTGGGAAACCGGCCCGTCAGCTTCTCGATGTATAGAGGCGCCCGGAGCAGGATCGTTTCCTGCGAAATCGCTCCTGCCCCGGAATCCCGGGTGGTTGCGTGGTCGAACCGGTGAACCGGTTCCCACTTCACCTGACCACGCTCTAGTTATGCGGCTCTTCGTCGGTGTGGCATTCGCCAGAGGCGGCCACGTCCACGCCGGCGAGTTCGGCTTCGCAGGCATTGCCGTAGGTTTCGCCGTCGGAACCGCACACCGGAGCATACTCCTGGGTGCAGACCGCTTCGGCTTCCACCGCTTCGGCCGGGGTTTCAGCATCGACCGTCGCGTCGGCCGGCATGGTATCCGTACCGGTATCCTCGACGACCGTTTCGGCCGGGGTTTCGGTGACGGTTTCGCTCGCGACAGACGTGTCTTGCTGGGCAGCGTCCTGGGCTGCGGAGACGTCTTCGGGAGCCGTGCAGGCCATCAGAAGCGCGCCGCCCAGGAGGGCAGCGGAAATTTGCATGCGCATGTATGGTGTCCTTGACCCTCGTGCCATGATTGGCACGCGGGTGCGATTTACCATTATGCCCGTTATTGGGGTAGCGGGACGTTGATCGCCGGCCATCACGAATTATTGCGTGGCTGAAGCAAATCCCGTCCCGCCGTGATTGCTAGTCCGCGCGGCATTCGCCTTCGTGGACAACGCTGACGCCTGCCGAGGCGGCAGTGCAGGCATTGCCGTAGGTCTGGCCGTCGCAGCCGCAGACCGGGCGGTATTCCCGGGTGCACATCTGCGGCCTGGGCTGGCAGGTGCCGGGCGCGTCGGCCGCACCGCACATGGCGGCCTGTTCATAGCGGCAGTAACTGGCCTCCGGCGCACCGCCGCAGATCCGCTGGGGACGCGTGTTGCCGCCGCACATCTCGCCGATACCGACGACGACCGGGTCCGGACCGCCATGGCCGGGCGGCGGGCTGTCAGTGGCGGCGCAGGCGGCGAGCAGGGTCAGGGGCAGGACAAGCCAGGCGAGTTTCATGGGTGACGCTTCCTCTTGGCGTTTCATTGCCGGGGACGATATCACACCCCAAGCCCAACCTCAGATGAATGTTGATCGACAATGACGCTCCGCCTCGCCTTCATGGGAACGCCCGACTTCGCCGCCCGCTCGCTGGCCGAGATCGCTGCCGCCGGGCATGAGGTCGCCCGGGTCTATACCCAGCCGCCGCGTCGGCGCGGCCGCGGCCAGGCCGAGCAGAAGACCCCGGTCCATCAACTCGCCGAGGTGCTGGGCATCCCGGTCTCGACGCCGGAGAGTTTCCGCGACCCGCAGGTGATCGAGGAATTTGCCTCGCTCGATCTCGATGTCGCCGCCGTGGTGGCCTATGGCCAGATCCTGCCGCAGGCGGCGCTGGACGCGCCGCGCCTGGGCTGTCTCAACCTGCACGCCTCCCTGCTGCCGCGCTGGCGCGGGGCGGCGCCGATCCAGCGCGCCATCATGGCCGGCGACGCGACGACCGGCGTGCAGATCCAGCAGATGGAGGCGGGTCTGGATACCGGTCCGATCCTGCTGTCGGAAACCGTCGCCATCGCCCCCACCGATACCGCGGCCAGCCTGCACGGCAAGCTGATGGAGACGGGCGCGCTGATGTGGCCGCGCGCCCTGTCGGCGCTGGAGCGCGACAGCCTGGAAGCGGTGCCGCAGTCGGAAGAGGGCGTCACCTATGCAAAGAAGATCACCTCCGAGGAAGCGCGGCTCGACTGGACGCGCCCGGCGGATGAACTGGCCAATCATGTGCGCGGCCTCTCCCCCTTCCCGGGCGCCTGGTTCGAGCTGGATACCGGCAAGGAGGCCGTGCGGGTGAAGGTGCTGATGGCGAAGGCCGAGACAGGCTCGGGCGCGCCGGGCGAAGTGCTCGACGGCAATCTGCTGATCGCCTGCGGTGAAGGCGCGCTGCGTCTGGTCCGCCTGCAGCGGGCGGGCAAGGGCGCCATGGATGCCACCGACTTCCTGCGGGGCAACAGCGTCGAGCCCGGCACGGTGCTCGCCTGATGCCGCGCTACAAGATCACCATCGAGTATGACGGGACGCCCTTTGCCGGCTGGCAGCGCCAGGACAATGCCCCCTCCGTCCAGGCCTCGCTGGAACGGGCGGCGGAGCGGCTGGATGGCGCGCCGGTCCTGGTCTATGGCGCCGGCCGGACCGATAGCGGCGTGCATGCGCTGGGGCAGGTCGCGCATCTCGATCTCGTCAAGGATCTGGCCGCCGGCAAGGTGCGCGATGCGCTGAACTATCACCTCAAGCCCGACCCGGTGGCGGTGCTCGAGGCGGAACGTGTCGACGATGAATTCCATGCCCGCTTTTCGGCCACGAGCCGGCATTATCTCTACCGCATGATCGACCGCCGCCCGCCGCTCACCCTCGATCGCGGCCAGGTCTGGCGGGTGCCGCGGCGTCTCGATGCCGAGGCCATGCATCACGCCGCCCAGGCGCTGCTGGGCCAGCATGATTTCACGACGTTTCGCGATGCCCAGTGCCAGGCGGAAAGCCCTGTGAAGACGCTCGATGCGGTGCAGGTTTCCCGCTATGGCGAGGAAGTGCAGCTGACCTGTTCGGCCCGCTCCTTCCTGCACCGCCAGGTGCGCTCCATGGTGGGCTCGCTGGTCGAGGTCGGCACCGGCAAGTGGAGTGCGAAGGATTTCAAGGCGGCGCTGGACGCCGCCGATCGCAGCCGCTGCGGCCCGGTCGCGCCGCCGGACGGGCTCTACCTTGTTGCCGTGGACTACCCGCCGGACGCCTGAGGCGCGATCAGGGTGGCGAAGTAGACGGCGACCGCAATCTCGATTGCCAGCACCGGCACGGCGGCGGCCAGGGCCGAGGTGATGGTCGGCAGGCCCAGCGAGACATAGGCGATGCGCCAGTGCACGAGCACGCGCAGATAGGGATAGACGAACAGCGCTATCCGCATCAGCTCGACCGGCAGCAGCCCGGCGGTGAACACGGTCCAGAACACGAAGAGATAGGCATACAGCCACAGGACCGCCCAGTTGTGCACCACGATCCAGCGCACGAAGCCGGCGCGGGCACCGGTGACGTGGGCGGCTGCGGCGGCCGCAATCGGGAACAGCACCCAGGACAGGCCCTGGATCAGGAATTCGTCGGTCCAGCTCAGTTCGCGGCCGACGGCCTGACCGGCGACATGGATCATCAAGATCATCGGCACGGCGAAGAGAATCGCGGCGAAGGAGCGCCAGAACCCGCCCATCGACACATCGAATCCGGACTGCCAGTCCGGCCGGAAGGTGAAGATGCGCCAGCTCGCGCCCAGCGCGACCCAGGCTTCCGCGACCAGGCGCATCATTCCGGCGTATCCCTGAAATAGCGATCCAGGATGCGTGCATAGATGCGCGTCAGGCTCTCGATATCGCTGACGGGCACGCGCTCATTGACCTGGTGCATGGTCGCGCCGACGAGGCCGAACTCGGCGACGGGTGCATAGGCCTGGATGAAGCGGGCGTCGGAGGTTCCGCCGCCGGTGGTCAGGGCGGGCCGGCGCCCGGTTTCCGCTTCCACGCAATCCTGCAGCAGGCTGGTAAAGGCGCCGGCCGGCGTCAGGAAGGCTTCGCCGGTGACATGGATATCGGTCTTCACCTGCCCGTCGAAATGCAGGTTCACACCGGCCGCCTCGTCCTCGATCCAGCGGGTCAGACCGGCGCCGGTATGGGCGATGTTGAAGCGGATATTGAACCGCGCCCGGGCGGTGGCGGGAATGACATTGGTGGTCGGATTGCCGACATCCACCGTGGTGATTTCCAGATTGGACGGCTGGAAGTGCGGCACGCCGCTGTCCAGCGTCCGCGCACGCAGCCGCGCCAGCAGGTCGAGCAAAGGCGGGATCGGGTTCTCCGCCCGTTCCGGATAGGCGACATGCCCCTGGCGGCCGGTGACGGTGATCTCGCAGTTCAGCGATCCGCGCCGGCCCGACTTGATCGTGTCGCCCAGCGCATTGGGATTGGTGGGCTCGCCGACCAGGCAGTGGTCGAAGGTCTCGCCCTCCGCTTCCAGCGCCTTGAGCACGGCCTTGGTGCCATTGATCGCCGGACCTTCCTCATCGCCCGTGATCAGGAAGGCGATCGAGCCGTCCGGCGTGCCGGACGCGTCGAGATGGCGGCGCACGGCGGCGACCATGGCGGCGATCGCGCCCTTCATGTCGGCCGCGCCGCGTCCCCACAGAACCCCGTCCGCTTCCTCGGCGGCAAACGGTGCGCGCTGCCAGCCGGCCTCGTCGCCGGGCGGCACGACATCGGTGTGTCCGGCAAACAGGAAACAGGGCGAGGCCGTGCCGAGGCGGGCATAGAGATTGTCGACCTCGCCGAAAGGATAGCGCCGGCAGTCAAATCCCATCGCCTCCAGCATGCCCTGCAGCACGTCCAGCGCACCGGCATCGGCCGGGGTGATCGACGGCCGCCGGATCAGCGCCTGGGCGATCGGGACTGGATTGGCGAGATCGAAGCCGGTGTCAGAGGTCAACAATAAGATCCTTGCCGAACATCAGGCCGGCATGCCGGCAGGCGGTCTTGAGACGCGAAAGCTTTTGTTCCTTCGAGAGGTTCACATCGACATACCAGTCATCGATCAGCTTTTCAGCATGTTTGGCCAGCGCCGGCGATCGCGGATAGAGCGCGTCCGGGGAATGCGCGACAATCCGGCGGTTTCGCGTGCCGGCACGGGCGAGCGCGGCCAGCAGGCCCGGACGGGTTTTCTCCAGCCAGATCAGCCCCAGCCGGTAGGCGGCTTTCTGGCTGGAGGCGAAACAGGCTTTCTCCCCGAGCTGGACGAGATAATTGCCGGTTCGTCTTTCCGTCTCGTCATTCGGATCCTGCCAGTCGAGCGGCAATACCGAACTCATGCGATCCGGCGGCAAGGTCGAGCCCGTCCGGTCGAGCGGCGAAGTCGGGCTCAGGCGAGCCGGCGGCAAGGTTGGGCTCGTACGATACGGCGCGCCACCGCCGATATTCCCTTCCTCGTTTCCGGCAGGCGCACGCCGCTCCACAGGGCCTGCGGAAATTCCCTTATAAGTGCTATCAGCGCTTAGAAGGATGCGGCGCAAGATGTCCAGTGCGCTTTCGTCCAGCGATTGCCGGTGTGATTCCAGTGCCTTGTAGCACTCCAGGTCCAGTTCGATGGTGTTTTGTGCCGACATATCTGTCTCCGGAGGTCGCCTTATATTTTGTTATAAGAATTAAAAGGGGGGTGGCAACGCTCACGATGAGAGGGTGCGCGCGGTTCGTCTGAGGTGTCACTGCGGCGTTGCGGGCCGCCGGTGCCGGCCGCCGGTGCCGGCCGCCGGTGCTGAGATCGCGCAGGGCGTTGCAGAGGGAGACCGTCGCGGAGAGAGATCATAGCAGAGGGCATCGCGGAGAAGGGGGCAATGAAGGGGGCGGTGCAGGGAAAGGCCGGATCAGGGGCGGATGCAACGCGGTCGGCGCAGGGAGATCGGCGCAAGGAGATCGGCGCAGGGAGGCCGTCGCACAGACCGGTGCAGGGAAAGGTCGTCCGCACAGGGCGGTGTAAAGAGAGGCGGTGTAAAGAGAGACCGTCGCGCAGGCCGGTAGCGGGGCAGTGGAGGGCGGCTGATGCAGGAAGTCCGGCGCAGTTGGCGGCGCAAGGATGCCGGAGCCGGAAAGGCTGGTGGAGAGGGCGGTCCGACGAGGCCGGCGTAGCGAGAGGCCGTCGCGGAGACTGGTGCCAGGGCGGTGGAGGGAGGCCGGTGCAGGAGTCGCTGTAGGGGCTGGTGCAAGGCGGCTGATGCGGGTGGCGGTGCGGGGGCGCCGGAGCCGGAAACGGCCGGGGCTGAGGGACATCGTGTCGGGAAGTCGACAGCGCACGCCAGAGGGGGCTCTGCCGGCGCGCGTCGCGCCCGGACAATCCGATCATGCTGATCATGGGTGGGCCCGCTGCGCCGATGAGGCCTGAACAGGGCGGGAGAGACCGGCCGGCGCCGGCGTTCATTCGCGCCAGTATTGGTCACAAGGGATTGTCAGGCTGACCGGCTTGCGGTGGCGTACGGGCGCGCATGGGGGCGGTATCCCTGTCGCCAATATCGTCGAGGGCACCTATATCGGATGTCCTGGATCGGGTGCCGGACCGGAGAGGGAGATCATGGTGAAATTTGCTGTCGAGGATATCGGGGAGGCCACGGGTACGGGCTATCCCGCCGAGTATGCCGGCGTCGTGAAGGGCCGCCATGCGCGGCGACTGGGCATGGCGGCCGGGCTGACCGGCTTCGGCGTCAATCTCGTGCGCCTGGAGCCGGGGGCCTGGTCGTCGCAGCGCCACTGGCACACGCATGAGGACGAGTTCGTCATGATGATGGAGGGCGAGGCCGTCCTGGTCACCGATGAGGGCGAGACCGTGCTGCGCGCCGGCGATTGCGCGGGCTTTCCGGCCGGGGTCGAGAATGGTCACTGCCTGCAGAACCGGTCCGGCGCCGATTGCGTCTTCCTGGTCGCCGGCGGGCGTTCGGACGCAGATGCGGCCTTCTATCCCGACATCGATCTGGAGGCGAAGCCGGGCCGCTATTCCGACCCGGACTGTTTCCGCCGCAAGGACGGATCACGCTTCTAGCTTGAAAGCCGCTTCTCCATCGCGAACCGGTCGAGCTGTTCGCCGCGGACCTCGACCGTCTCGCGCTGTGTGATCGCGAATCCCATGGCCGAAAAGGCCGGCTGGGCCATCAGGCTGGCATGGACGATGAGGCGGGTCTGGCCCGTCTCGAGCGCCACTTCCTCGATCGCGGCGTAGAGCCGGCGGAACAGGCCCGAGCCCTGGAAGCCGGGGCGGATATAGGCGAAGTCGACATACTCCGGCGGTGCCAGCGACATGAAGCCGGCGGCATGACCGTCCTGCTCGGCGATGAAGATCACCTGTCCGGCCAGGCGCGTATTCCAGTCCTCCCCGCGGCGCGGTTCCGGCACCCAGGCCTGGCGCTGCTGCGGCGTGTAACGGCTGGGCGCATTGTGGACCGCGTCGAACATGATCTCGCCCAATAGCGCGAAGTCCGCCGGGGCGGCCCGGCGGATCATGACAGTGTCGCTCATGAGCGTGGCCAGCGGGCTAGTGCGAGCGCCCGTGCGTCTCGCGATAGCGTTCCATCGAGACCGAGATCTTGAAGGTTTCGCGGTATTTCGGCGAGCCGACCGGGCGGGGCGGGTGCTGCGAGGTGAGGGCCAGGATGCGTTCCAGCGTGTCGTGCGCCGCACCGGACTGGCCGGCGCCGATATAGGCGTGCAGCTCGACCAGCGCGTCGGACAGCGGATCGCCGCCACGGATGATGAAATAGGGCTCGTCCTTGCCCAGCTTGTTCAGCACGTCGAATTCCGACGGATTGTTGGCGGAACCGTAGGGTGCTGCCGGGTCGGCCACCGCCGGACGGTCTGTCTTGGTTTCGTCGCTCATGACGCGCCCCTTCCTGTTCGAACCGGCACATCCCATCAGATTCGAGCCGCAACGGGTAGCGGCACGTCAGCGCAGGGGCTGTTATAAACGGGGCAGCAGATCAGGGAGGCGCCGTCATGATCGGTGCGGCAAGGCTGGCAGGATTGGCAATGGCGATGGTGGTGACGACAGCAGCAGGCGCAGCCCAGGAGCGCGGGCCGGACCAGGTGCGGGCCCGCGAGATCGGTATTGCGCCCGGCGTGCTGACGCCCGGTCCGCTCAATGCGATCACCGATGTCGAGGGCGTGCGCGTCGGCCAGGTGACGCTGACCGACGCCGAGGCCGCGATCCGCACCGGCGTCACGGCCATCCTGCCGCATGGCGGCGATCTTTATGCCGACAAGGTTCCGGCCGCCCTCGCTGTCGGCAACGGATACGGCAAGCTGATGGGCGCGACCCAGATCCGCGAGCTCGGCGAGATCGAGACGCCGATCGTACTGACCAACACGCTGGCCGTGCCGCGGGCGGCGGACGGGATACTCGACTGGTCGCTGGCGCTGCCGGGTCATGAGGGCATCCGTTCGCTCAACATGGTGGTCGGCGAGACCAATGACAGCCGGCTCAACGATATCCGCGCCCGGATTGTCACACCGGAACATGCGGTGGAGGCCATCGAGAGCGCTTCGGACGGGCCCGTCGCCGAAGGCAATGTCGGTGCCGGCAATGGCACGGTGACCTTTGGCTGGAAGGGCGGGATCGGCACGTCCTCGCGCCGCCTGCCCGAAGCACTGGGCGGCTGGACGCTGGGCGTGCTGGTGCAGACCAATTATGGCGGCATCCTGCAGATGGACGGCCTGCCTGTGGGTGAGACGCTGGGGCAGTACTATCTCTCCGACCACGTTGCGGATGATCGCGCCGACGGGTCGATCATGATCGTCCTTGCCACCGATGCGCCCCTCTCCGACCGCAATCTGGAACGTCTTGCCCGGCGCACATTCGCCGGCTTGGCACGCACCGGAGCATCGATCACCAACGGCTCGGGCGATTATGCCCTTGCCTTCTCCACCCATCCCGATGTGCGCCGCACGCCGGAGCGCCGCTCGGACGTTGCGACGATCTCCGACCTGCCCAACGGCCAGATGTCGCCCCTCTTCCAGGCTGCGATCGAGGCAACCGAGGAAGCCATTTATAACGCCCTCCTGATGGCCGAGGATATCGACTACCCGGTTGCCGGCTCGGACGCCGTGGTGCACGCCCTGCCGGTCGAACGGGTACGCGCGATGGTGGAGCAACGCCATCCTCGCCCTTGATGGGCGAGGGGGACCGCTGCGGAGCAGCGGTGGAGTGGGTGGGAGCCAGGTGTTGGCCAGCTTGCCACCACCGGGGTTCACCCCATCCGGCCCGAGGCTTCGCCTCGGCCCACCTTCCCCATCAAGGGGAAGGATGACGCTTGTCTCGACCGCCTTGTCTGCTTGGCGGCATCCCCCGCTTCGCGCTACCACCCTGCCATGACCGCTTCCAGATCCATCGCCATTATCGGAGCCGGGCCGGCCGGGCTGATCGCTGCGGAGTATCTGTCCGCGGCGGGGTTCGGCGTGGATATCTTCGAGAAAATGCCGACGCCGGGGCGCAAATTCCTGATGGCCGGGCGCGGCGGTCTCAACCTGACCCATTCCGAACCGCTGCCGGCCTTTCTGGGCCGGTATCGCGCGGCGGCGGACTGGCTGGGACCGGTTATTCTCAAGCACGATCCGGCAGCGCTGCGGGCCTGGTGCGAGGGGCTGGGCCAGGCGGTGTTTACCGGCTCGTCGGGCCGGGTGTTTCCCGAGGCGATGAAGGCGTCGCCCTTGCTGAGAGCCTGGCGGAAACGGCTGGACGATCAGGGTGTTGCCCTGCATGTGAGACATTGCTGGACTGGCTGGGACGAAGAGGGTGCGCTGGTGTTCGATACGCCGGACGGAGCGGTCACGCACCGCGCCGACGCGACGCTTCTGGCGCTGGGCGGGGCGAGCTGGCCGAGGCTGGGATCGGACGGACATTGGGTGGACATTCTGTCACGTGAGGGCATCACAACAGCCCCGTTCATGCCCTCCAACTGCGGCATGGAAGTAACATTCAGTGACATCACGAAGGAGCGGTTCGCCGGCACGCCGCTGAAGACGATCGCGCTCGCCCTGGGCGGGGAGCGCGTCGCCGGCGAGGCGGTGATCGCCCGCTACGGTCTGGAAGGCGGCGCGGTCTATGCGCTCGCCGCACCCATCCGCGACGCGCTGGCGCAGGGACCGGTGACGCTGCATCTCGACCTGCGCCCCAACCAGACCGCCGAAGCCCTCGCGGCGATCCTGGCGCGGGCGAAAAAGGGCCAGTCCCTTGCCAACCGCCTGCGCAAGGCCGGCCTTGCGCCGGCCGCCATCTCCCTCCTGCGCGATGCGGTGGCGGACGTGCCGTCAGATCCGGCCGCGCTCGCGGCGCTGATCAAGGCCGTGCCGCTGAGTGTCACCGGCCAGCGCGGTCTCGATCGCGCGATTTCCTCGGTGGGCGGTATAACACGCGCGGCGGTGGGTGAGGATTTCATGCTGACGGCAAAGCCCGGCGTTTTCGCCGCCGGCGAGATGCTGGACTGGGATGCCCCGACCGGCGGCTACCTCCTGCAGGCCAGCTTCGCAACGGGGATAGCCGCCGCGAAAGGCGTGGAGGCCTGGCTGGGGAAGTAGGGGAATTGCACCATCCTCCCCCTTGATGGGGGAGGTGGGCCGAGGCGGAGCCTCGGCTCGGAGGGGGTGGGGGCGAGGTGTTGGCGAGCTCGCAGGCACCGGGATTCACCCCATCCACCACGCCTTCGGCGCGGTCCCCCTTCCCCATCAAGGGGAAGGATGGGAGGTAGCCCTACCGCAACAGCTCGTTGATCGCGGTCTTCGCCCGCGTCTGCGCATCCACGCGTTTCACGATGACGGCGCAGGCGAGCGAGGGGCCGCCCTTGGGGTCGGGCAGGGTGCCGGGCACGACGACGGCGTATTCGGGGACTTCGCCGCGGGTGATCTCGCCGGTAGCGCGGTCGACGATCCTGGTCGACTGGCCCAGGAAGACGCCCATGGAGATCACGGCGCCGGTGCGCACGATGACGCCCTCGGCCACTTCCGAGCGTGCGCCGATGAAGACATCGTCCTCGATGATCACCGGCCCCGCCTGCAGCGGTTCCAGCACGCCGCCGATCCCGACACCGCCGGAGATGTGGACGTTCTTGCCGATCTGGGCGCAGGAGCCGACCGTCGACCAGGTGTCGACCATCGTGCCCGCGTCCACATACGCCCCGATATTCACATAGGAGGGCATCAGCACCGTGCCCGGTGCGATATAGGCACCGCGGCGCACGGCGCAGGGCGGCACGGCGCGGAAGCCGGCAGCGGCGAAATCGGCCTCGTCCCAGCCCTCGAACTTGGAGGGCACCTTGTCCCACCATTTCGAGCCGGCGACGCCGCCCTCGACCAGACCCATCGGATTGAGCCGGAAGCCCAGCAGCACGGCCTTCTTGAGCCACTGGTTCACGACCCAGTCGCCATTGCCGGCGCGTTCGGCGACGCGGGCCTTGCCGGCATCGAGCAGGCCGATCGCCGTTTCCACCGCCTCGCGCACCTCGCCCTTCGTGTCGGCAGACACGCTGTCGCGATTGTCCCAGGCGGTCTCGATGGCGGATTGCAGGGCGTCGGTCATGGCTCGCTCGTCAGGCTGATACGGAGGAAGAGCGCGACTTAGCACCGGTGCGGGAGAGGGGGAAGTGCGCCGGTGCGGGCGGGGCCGGTTTTACGTTTTCGGTAAAGCCATCCGCGACGGGCCTGGAAATCCGCATTTTTTATCGTTTTCAATAAAATTCTTGTTCCCGGCGTCGAAATAAGGCATGATTTATTGAATTCGATAAAATGGAGTTCCTCATCAGCGATCAGCGCGACACATCTCTCGTTCAGCTCGGTGGACGCATTCGCAAGACCCGTGAGGCGCGCGGGCTCAGCCTGCACGAATTGGCGCGCCTCAGCGGCATAAGTGCGCCTGCCCTGTCCCTCATCGAAACCGGCAAGCGCGACCTGCGCGTGACCAGCCTCTACCGGATCGCCGGAGCCTTGCGCATTCCGGCCGGCGATCTGGTCGAGCCGCCATCCGAAGGGACGCCCGGCCGCGCGGCAGACGAGGGCTATGATCTCGGAGACTATGCGTGATCCAGCGGGTTCCGGTCTGGTTCGACACGCTGCGGGTCGGCGATATCGGTGTGGCGGACGATGGCGCGCTGAGTTTCGCCTACTCGCAGAAGTGGCTGGCGACCGACGGCGCCTTTCCCCTGTCGCTGACCTTGCCGCTTCAGGCGGAACATCATCCGTCAGTGGTGATTTCGCCCTGGCTGGCCAACCTCCTGCCGGAAGAGGACCAGCTTCTCGTCCTGACCCGATCTTTGGGTCTGGACCGGACGGATACGCTGGCCGTGCTGCGCGAGATCGGCGGCGACACGGCAGGCGCGCTCTCCTTCGAGACGCCGTCCGTGCCGGCGGACTGGCGCTGGACGCCGCTGACCGATTTCTACGAGGTCGATGATCCTGAAGCCGCACTCGAACGTCATTTCGAGGATCTGCAGCGGCGCCCCTTCCTGGCGGGCGAGGAGGGTGTGCGTGTCTCGCTCGCCGGCGGGCAGAGAAAGTCGGCGCTTGCTGTGCTGGACGCCGCGGGCAAGCCGGTGCTTCGCTTGCCGGGCGACGGCGACAGGCTCGCCGTTCCGCGAAACGGCGCGCCCTCGACAGTGATCGTGAAGCCGGACAATCCACGCCTGCCCGGCATCGTGGAGAACGAGGCCTATTGTCTGCATCTGGCAAGCGCAGCCGGGATCGCCGCGGCCGAAGTGTCCATCCTGCACGCCGGTACCCGCAAGGCGATCTGTGTGCTGCGCTACGACCGCCGGGTGGGCCGTACGGGGCGGCTGCAACGGATCCACCAGGAAGACTTCGCCCAGGCCAACGGTATCCCGCCGGGGCGCAAGTATGAGCGCGGCACCCGTCCCGGCCTGTCCCTGCCGCAGCTCCTGGGCACCGGGCGCCATCTGCCGCCGGCCGGTGCGCTGGCCCTGCTCGACCAGCTTATCTTCAATATTCTCGTCGCCAATACCGACGCGCACGCCAAGAACTACTCCGTTCTCCTGCCCATCGGCGGCGATCCGCAGCTGGCGCCGCTCTACGATGTCTCCAGCGTCCTGCCCTGGCCTGATGTGGCGCAATACTTTGCGCAGAACATCGCCGGCAGGAAGCGAAAGCCCGCCGATATCACCGCGGATCACTGGACCGCCATCGCCAAGGCCGGCGGCTACCGCGCCGGCGATGTCCGACTGCGGGTCCAGGAGATTGTCGACGCCCTCGTGGCGCACCGCGTCGCAGCCACGAACCATGTTGCGGCGCTTGCGGGCAGGAGTGCCGGATATGCCGAACAGGCCGCAGACCTGATCGAGCAAAACGCCCTGCGCATCGCGGGACGGCTGCGGGGGTAGGGGGCCGGACGGCCTGGGTTCAATTCGCGCTTTTGCGTTAACTTTTAATTTTGTCTGCCGCTCACAAAATCATTGATTGTATCCCGCGGCTGTGCCGTACTCGCCTTGAACGCGAAATTTTCGAGTCCCTGTCGCGTGAGGACGGGGGCGGTTCCGGCCCGCCGGCCGGCGCGTAGCGGAGGGACATATCATGCGAAAATTCTTGCTGGGCTCTGCCCTGACCGGGGCGCTGGGCGCTCTGGTCCTTCCGCTGGGCGCGGCCGCCGCCCAGGAAACCGTCACCTACACCTATGACGCCCAGGGGCGTGTGGTCGAGGTGCAGCACTCCGGCGGGCCCAATCACGGCGTGAAGCGCGAATACGAATACGACGACGCGGACAACCGCACGCGCAAGAAGACGACCGGCGCCTGACCGGCGCTTTTTCCTGCCCGCCTGACGTCTCTTCCAGGATCCGATTTCCGGAGTGTATCCATGCCGTTCGTCCGTCTGCTGTCCGCCGGCCTTGCCGCCTGTCTGCTTGCAATTTCAGCGTTTGCAGCGCCGTCCCTCGCGCAGGGCGGTGCGGCCCTGCCGCTGGTCTACCCCGCGGTCGACGGCAATGGCGTCAACCTGCCATCGGGCACGCCGGTGGTGAGTTCGCCGGGGATCAGTATCGGCGATCCGGCCAATGGCGGCCTGAGCTATTCCCAGAACTATGTCGGCAATGACTGGCACCACAGCGTGATGGGCGGGATCGCATCGAACGGCTCGACCGTCATTGTCACCCTGCACAGCTCGGCCGAGACATTCACCGTCTCCGGGACGACCTATACGCCGGAGACACCGTCCGGTTCGACCCTGGTGCAGAGCGGGACGACCTATACCTACACCACGGCGGACGGCACCGTGGTGACCTATCAGCACCAGGATATCGGGCATCAGGCCTTCTACGGTGCGGACAGGGCCGTCGTGCGGTCCATCGCCTTCCCGAACGGGGAGGAGTGGACCTATCACTATTCGGTCGCGTTCGAAAAAACCTATTGCGGCGGCCTTCCCTGCATCGATCCGGACCATGGCTATTCGCGCCTGCAGGCGGTAACGACCAATCGCGGCTATCAGCTGCACATCCGCTACGCCCTGGACGGCGGGTCGATCTTCCCCGCCGAAACCGTGTATTGGGCGCGCCCGCTCGAGGCCGTCCTGTTCAACATGGCGGAAGAATACTGCGCTCCGATCGCGTCCACCTGTTCCTTTTCCCAGGACTGGCCCTCGCTCTCCATCGGTCTGTCGGGCAATGACTGGCTCTACACCGACAGTGAAAGCCGGGTCACACGTTTCGTCCGCGACGGCTCCGGCCGCGTCACCGGGATCCGCTTTCCCGGCAGCGCCGCCAACGATATCACCTACAGCTATACGTCCGGCCGCGTCTCGTCGGTCACGGCCAATGGCCTGAGCACGTCCTACACCTATGCCGACAGCGGCGGGACACGCACGACGACGGTGAATGCGCCCGGCGCGGCCGGCAACACCAAGGTCGAATCCAGCCTGTCGACCGGGCAGATCACAGCGGTGGAACTGCCCTCCGGAGACCGCACCGAATACACCTATAATTCCAGCCGCCAGCTCACCCGGATCACGGCGCCGGAAGGCAATTATGTCAGTTATGGCTATGACAGCCGCGGCAATGTGACCTCGGTGGTCGAGCACGCCAAGAGCGGGTCGGCCACCGTCACGCGGATGACGGCATCCTACCCCGCCAGCTGCACCAACCGCTTGACCTGCAACCAGCCGAGCTGGGTCAAGGATGGCGCCGGCAACCAGACCGATTTCACCTATGACAGCACGCATGGCGGCGTGCTGACGGTGACGCAGCCGGCCCCGGCGGGCGGTCTCGCCCGGCCGCAGGTCCGGGTCACCTATGCCGGGCTTTATGCCTGGTATCACAAAGGCACCGGGTCGGTGCTCGCCGGTCCCGGCCCGATCTATCTGCCGACACAGGTTTCCACCTGCCGTCAGGGTTCCGGTCCCAGCTGCACCAGCTCATCCTATCGCATCGACACCACAATGGTGTACGGCGCGTCCGGTGTGGCCAATAATCTGCGCCTCACCGCGCAGACCGAGGCCGCCGGCAATGGCGCGCTCAGCGCGACCAGCACGATGCAATACGATGCGGTGGGCAATCTGGTCTCGCTCGACCCGCCCCTGCACGGCACGAATAATCGCACCGTCTTTGCCTATGACGCGCTGCGCCGGCCGACCGGCCAGATCGGGCCGGACCCGGACGCCGGCGGTCCGCTGACCCATTCCGCACAGCGCACCACCTATAATACGCGCGGCCAGGTGACCCAGGTCCAGTTCGGCACCATGCCCGGCTATACCAGTGCCTGGACGAGCTTCTCCGAGATCGAGCGCCAGACCGTCACCTATAATACCTCGCACCGCCTCTCGGCCTCGCGCCTGATCACCGGTTCGACCACGCATGCGCTGGTGCAGTATTCCTACGACAATGCCGGGCGGACCCAGTGCGTGGCCCAGCGGATGAACCCGGCCACCTTCGCCAGCCCGCCTTCCTCGGCCTGCACGCCGGCGACGGCCGGCAGTTACGGGCCCGACCGGATCACCCGCACCGATTACGACACGTCCAGCCGCCGCACCCAGGTGACGACGGCCTACAACACCTCCGCCGCCGCCGTGGAGGCGGCCTGGACCTATACCGCCAATGGCCGGGTCGCCAGCCTGACCGATGGCGAGAACAATCGTATGACCTATCACTACGATACGTTCGACCGGCTGCAATACACGCGCTATCCCTCCTCGACCCAGGGGGCGGGCACGTCCAACAGCGGCGATTACGAGCAGCTGACCTATGACAGCGTTGGCCGTATCTACCAGCGGCGTGTCCGGACCGGGCAGAATTTCATCTACACCTATGACAATCTCAACCGGATCACCAATGTCGATGCCCCGGCCGGCACGGCGGATACCAGCTATACCTATGACAATCACGGCCGCATCCTGACGGTCTCGAACGGGTCGCAGACGATCACCAACACCT
The DNA here is from genome assembly GCF_027922185.1 of Maricaulis virginensis. Taxonomy (NCBI): domain Bacteria; kingdom Pseudomonadati; phylum Pseudomonadota; class Alphaproteobacteria; order Maricaulales; family Maricaulaceae; genus Maricaulis; species Maricaulis virginensis. The sequence goes on from NZ_BSFE01000003.1 coordinate 378,694, forward strand.
ATAACGGACGCGGCTGGCTGGCCTCGCAGAATGACGGGGCAAACGGCACGGTCAGCTATCTCTACAATGAGGCGGGCCAGCGCACGCGCATGACCTGGCCGGACAGTTATTACGTCACCTATGCCTATACGCGCGGCGGCCAGCTGGCCTCGATCTTCGAGAATGGCGACACGACGGGTCTCGAACGTCTGGCGGACTTCACCTATGACCAGCATGGCCGGCGCACCCTGCTGACGCGCGGCAACGGCGTGACGACGGATTATGATTACGACGCCGCCTCGCGGCTGGACGCGCTGGTGCAGAACCTGGCCGGCACATCCGACGACCGCACGCTGAGCTTCAGTCACAATCCGGCGGGCCAGATCACCAGCCGGACGGACAGCAATACCGGTTATGCCTGGACCGACTTCGTCAATTTCGACGAGACGGCGAGCTATAACGGTCTCAACCAGATGCTCTCGGTGACGGGCCAGTCGACGGCGCCGCAATATGATGGCCGGGGCAATATGACCCGGGATCACCAGGGCCAGACCTATCAATACGATCACTATAACCGGCTGAGCGGTGTCGGGACGTCGATCGATCTGGCCTATGACCCGGCCGGGCGCCTGCAGGAAACCTCGGGCACGGGGATCACCTTCCGCGAGATGCAGTATGACGGTCTCGACCTGATCGCGGAATACAATGGCTCCGGCACGCTGACGGCGCGGTATGTCCACGGGCCCGGGGCGGACGAGCCGCTGGTGCAATATGCCGGCGCCTCGGTGTCGACGCGGCAATGGCTGCTGGCGGACGAGCGGGGATCGATTGTTGCGGTGACCGACTGGTCGGGCGCGGCGATCCAGATCAACAGCTATGACGAATACGGCGCTCCGGCGCCGGGCAATGCCGGCCGCTTCGGCTATACCGGCCAGGTCTGGCTCCCCGAAACCGGCCTCTACCACTACAAGAACCGGGCGTATAATCCCGAGCTGGGACGGTTCATGCAGACGGATCCGATCGGGGTGAATGGCGGGATGAATCTCTATGCCTATGTAGGCGGGGACCCGGTGAACGCGACCGATCCGTTGGGGTTGGCTTCAATTTGTACACATTGGTGGACGTTCTGCGGCGGATGGAGCCGGGGAAGCACGGGTTGGCGGGGTGGAAACCTATGGGGCGATCCGGACCGTGGCGGACGGCCGCGCTCTGTCAATGAGGGCGCGGAGCAGGGCGGACGGACGGGCGATCGAAGGGAGCCCGAGGCCCCGACAGTGGCGTGCCCCACACAAAATGAAATTAATGACCAGGACTACGCTGACGACAACCGCTTCGCCGAAGAGTTCAACGGTGAGTTAGACGAAAGTTATTTCGTTCTTGGCTCAGCGGCGCTTTTTGGCGGATCTATGGGTGCGTCAGGCGAAGATACCGTCTCCTCAATGGGGGGTGGGTTGGGTGCATTTTTTGTCTGGGGACAGGCTCGCCACCCGCAAACGGCGCTAGAGAGAACCTATCACCACGGCGTCGGTTTTCGAGTGTGCACCCTCTTTTGTTGGGCTGTTCCTGAAATTGGTGGAGGCGATACGTCGTTTACGAGCGACGATTACTCCGAGCTTGTGTTGGGGTTTGGGGTGGCATACAATCAACCAGTATCCATAAACAGAAGAACGGATTGTTTCGATGGCGGCGGCGATCAGTAAAAAGCCGGTTTTCTGGGCTATATTTATAGGGCTGATTTTTTTGGTTTCATTGACAGCTGTGCCATTTTATATAAATGGTGTTGTGAATCTATATGTTGTTTTTTCAATATTTATGTGGTTTGTTTATTCTGTGTTAATTTTTGTTTTTTCATACCGATTTATTTTTCAAAAAATTGGAGTAAATTTTCTAGTATTCGGGTTTTCTTACATTTTGTTGTACTCAATTTTTATTTTTTGGAATGTGGCCTCTCTGTTGCTGGAATCTAGCTAGCCTGCCGCTTCGCCTCGTGATCGGACGACCGCACGCTGAGCTTCAGTCACAACCCGGCCGGTCAGATCACCAGCCGGACGGACAGCAATACCGGTTATGCCTGGACCGACTTCGTCAATTTCGACGAGACGGCGAGCTATAACGGTCTCAACCAGATGCTCTCGGTGACGGGCCAGTCGACGGCGCCGCAATATGACGGCCGGGGCAATATGACCCGGGATCACCAGGGCCAGACCTATGAATACGATCATTATAACCGGCTGAGCGGTGTCGGGACGTCGATCGATCTGGCCTACGACCCGGCCGGGCGCCTGCAGGAGACCTCGGGCACGGGGATCACCTTCCGCGAGATGCAGTATGACGGTCTCGACCTGATCGCGGAATACAACGGCTCCGGCACGCTGACGGCGCGCGTCGCCTGCCCCGGACCTGTTCCGGGGTCCATGGCCCCGGCGCGGACGAGCCGCTGGTGCAATATGCGGGCGCCTCGGTGTCGACGCGGCAATGGCTGCTGGCGGATGAGCGGGGCTCTATCGTCGCGGTGACCGACTGGTCGGGCGCGGCGATCCAGATCAACAGCTATGACGAATACGGCGCCCCGGCACCGGGCAATGCCGGCCGCTTCGGCTATACCGGCCAGGTCTGGCTCCCCGAAACCGGCCTCTACCACTACAAGAACCGGGCGTATAATCCGGAGCTTGGACGGTTCATGCAGACGGATCCCATCGGGGTGAGCGGGGGCATGAATCTCTACGCCTATGTGGGCGGGGATCCGGTGAACCTGGTGGATCCGTTGGGGTTGGAGTGGGTTCAGAGAGATCGACGCATAAGCGTGTGCTCTGTCTCCGACGGCGTAGAAACATGTACGCGGAGTACTATGTGGTATTGGGTGTGGGTTCCTGATCCGACCGACGGCACGCCGAGCGGGGGCGGGCGCTGGCTTATCAATCCAAATCAAATATTGGACCGCATGACTAGGGAGAGGAGTGAGGAAGAGACGTCTGACTGTATAGAGGGTCTGGTTAGAGCTGCGAATTTGATGGGTGCCGCCTCGGAGGTTGCTGGAGATACGAGTGATGCTCTTGGGGTGATCGGCACTGGTCTGGTCGTTGTGTCGCCGGCTACGGGTGCAGGTGCGCCAGAAGTCGCTGGGGCGGGCGGGACGCTTATCGCGGCTAGCGGCGGGTTCGGCTTGGTGTCTGTTAGCCTAGACGTTGGTGCGGAAGGGGCCGCTGCATATGCAACGGGTCGGTGGGGGGGAGTCTGGCGAGCTTTTGCTGTCACCACTGCCGGGCAGGCGTTTGATAGATTCCTACGGTTGTTCGATAGTAGGGTCCCGGGGGTCGCACGAGCCTACAATTACGCTAGCACGGTTGTGTCTTATCAACCTGCCGATAGGGCAAGTGAATACACTTGCAGCACCAACGAGGGCTGATATGTACATAAATGAAATCATTGTAACTACTATTATAATATTTGTCTTATCAATATCTTTTTTTGGTGCTATGATTGCAATTAGAAAAATTAATAAAATTGAACACGATACTACTGCGTATGAAATTATGCTTAGAAATGTTTGGATTATGGTCGTTGTGGCCTGTTCTTCATTTATAGTCGTTTCTGGGGTGTTTTTTTTATTGGTTGTTCATAGCATTTTTTTTGAATGAGGGTTTCGTAACCAGATGTATTTTCAGGATGTTTGGGGTGGTGCTAGGTTCGGCGGTGTTACGGTCCCACCGGGAGGTGTGATTACGACGCCGCCTCGCGGCTGGACGAGCTGGTGCAGAACCTGGCCGGCACGTCCGACGACCGCACCCTGACCTTCAGTCACAATCCGGCCGGCCAGATCACCAGCCGGACGGACAGCAATACCGGTTATGCCTGGACAGCAATACCGGCTATGCTTGGACAGACTTCGTCAATTTCGACGAGGCGGCGAGCTATAACGGTCTCAACCGGATGCTCTCGGTGACGGGCCAGTCGACGGCGCCCATCCGGGATGACAGGCATGGGCGGTCGCGGCGTTAGCTGCCCTTCACCCGCACACCCCCCAGAAACGTACTCAGACAATCCACCGCATAGTGGACATGCTCGGGGTGTTCGTCCGGGCCGGCGCTTTCCTCGTCCCGGGGGCCTTCCTTGGCGCGGACGAGGACGGTGGTGAAGCCCATTTCGTGGGCGGTCTTGAGGTTGCGCACCGAGTCCTCGAAGAAGACGGATTGTGCGGCGGGGACGTCGAAGCGGGCGGTGAAGCGGTCGAAGCCCGCGCGATGGGGTTTGGGCGTGAAGCCGGCGGCCTCGACATCGAAAATATCGTCGAACAGATGGGTCAGGCCGAGGCGGCCGAGAATATTCTCGGCATGGCGGCGCGAGCCGTTGGTGTAGACGAGGCGCGTGCCGGGCAGGGCGGCGATGCGGCCGGCCAGGGTGTGGTCGGGATCGATCACGCTGGCATCGATATCGTGCACGAAGTCGAGAAAGGCGCTGCGGTCGATCTCGTGATTGGCCATCAGCCCGTTCAGCGTGGTGCCATAGGTGCGCCAGTAGTGCTTCTGGACCTGGTAGGCCTCGTCCTCGGGCAGGGCGAGCAGCTGGGCGACGAATTGCGTCATCCGGCGGTCGACCTGGCTCATCACCGGCGCGCTGGAGGGGTAGAGCGTGTTGTCCAGGTCGAACACCCAATGGGTGGCGTGGGTGAGGTCGGCGCCTTGCGGCCCGTCTTCCTTGCCGTCTTCCTGGCCGTCCTGGATACCGGTCTGCGTTTCGCTCATTGCCGCAATCCCTGGAAATCGGCCTCGGTGAGGGTGACGCGCACGCCGCCGTTTTCCGGCTGCGGCACGCGGCGGAAGCCGGCGGCGGTATAGCCGCGCTCGGCGCACTCGGTGCGGCCTTCCGAGACGAATCGGGCCGGGGCGAGGCAGAAGCGCTCATTGCCGCCGCTCATCGGCCGGCGGCCCTGGCCCGAGACACGCTCGGCATAGACGAAGGCATTGTCGGTCTCCAGCCGGCTGGCGAGCAGGCGGGCGCATTCGCCCGCATGGATGCGCCACCAGCCGCGCGACTGCCAGATCTCGCCGGCGCGGTGACCGATCGCCGTGGCGATATCGCCGTCGGCCTCGTTGCACACGATCAGACCGGAACCGGCATTGCGCTCCAGGGCGCGTGCCTCGAGGGCGTCGATCAGGGCGGCATCGCCGGGATTGCCGGAAATGCCGGCCTCGGACTGGAAGCGCGCGACGGCACGGCGCGTGGAGCGGCCGTCATAGCCGTCGATGCCGGTCACGGCATAGCCGGCCGATTGCAGGAGGCGCTGGATGCCGGCGACCTGGGCGCGGCGGCCGAATTCGGACGGTTCGACCAGCACGGTGCGCTCGCGCGCATCGCCCTCGCGCATGAAGAAGTCGCGCGAGGCCAGGCCGAGGGCGGCGCAGCGCGTATTGGCGACAACCTGGAAATCCGTCTCGTCGACGCACAGCGGCACCGTGCCGCGCCATTCGCGCACGCCGCCGAGATAGGCCGTGGTGGACTTGGCGTAGAAGAAGAGGGGCTGGGTGCTGGCGTCCAGATCGACTTCCTGCGCCACCTCGGCGCATTCACCCGGGCGCACGCGCGTCCAGCCCTCGATGGCGACACCGCCCTCGACCGCCCAGGCCGCGGCGATATGCGTGACATAGCTGGTCTCGTTGCAGATCTCGGCGGCCCCGGCGCGCGGCGCCGCAAACGCGGCAAGGCCGAGGAGGGCGAGGCAGGCGGCGATCCGGACCGGCAGGCGCATCATCGCATCAGAACTCCGGCAGGAGGGCGGCGATCTCCGCCCGCAGCACATCGATCCCGTCGCCCTTGGCGCTGGTGGTGGCGACGACGCGCGGGAAGGCCGCCGGGCGTTTCATGATCGCCTGCAGCGTCTCCTCGGTGATGCGTTTCACCGCCGGCGGCTTGATCTTGTCGGTCTTGGTCAGGACGATCTGGTAGCTCACGGCCGCCTCGTCGAACACGTCCATGATCTTCTCGTCGACGGTCTTGAGACCGTGACGGCTGTCGATCAGGAGGTAGACGCGCTTGAGATTGACCCGGCCGCGCAGGAAATTGCGCGTCAGCCTGGTCCACTTCTCCACGACGTCCTTGGGCGCCTTGGCATAGCCATAGCCCGGCAGGTCGACGATGCGCAGATCGGTGTCGTCGACATTGAAGAAGTTCAGCTCGCGCGTGCGGCCGGGCTCGCCGGAGGCGCGCGCGAGATTGTTCTGCCGCGTCAGGGCATTGATCAGCGAGGACTTGCCGACATTGGAGCGTCCGGCAAAGGCGATCTCGGTGCGGTCGGGCTCGGGCAGCTGCTGCAGGCTGACCGCGCCCATGATGAAGGTGCAGGGCCGCGAGAAAAGCCGCCGCCCCGCTGCCAGATCGAGATCGTCGTCGCCCGTCAGGACTGGTCTCCCGAAGCCTTGCCCTGCAGCCGCTTGATCAGCTTGTCCAGCTGGGTCTCGTTCCCGTGGCGGCGCATGATGATGTATTGCTGGGCGACCGAGAGGAAGTTGTTCCACGCCCAGTAGATCACCAGGCCGGCCGCGAAGGGCGCCAGCACGAAGGTGAAGACGATCGGCAGCATGGCGAAGATGCGCGCCTGCATCGGGTCCGGCGGCGGCGGGTTCAGCGCCTGCTGGGCGGCCATGGTGATGCCCATGATGATCGGCCAGGCGCCGATGCCCAGAACCCCGCCGATCAGCCAGATGCCGGACGGGTCGTAGGGGATGAGACCGAACAGGTTCCACATATTCGTCGGATCGGGTGCCGACAGGTCGCGGATCCAGCCGAAGAAGGGCGCGTGGCGCATCTCGATGGCGTTGAACAGGGTCTGGTAGAGCGCGAAGAAGATCGGGATCTGCGGCAGGATCGGCAGACAGCCGGCCAGCGGATTGATCTTCTCCTTGCGGTACAGCTCCATCAGCGCCTGCTGCTGCTTCTGGGTATCCGCAGCATAGCGCTCCTTGAGCTCCTGCATTTTCGGCTGCACCGCCTTCATCTTCGCCATCGAGGCGTAGGCGCGGTTGGCCAGCGGGAACATCACCAGCTTGATGATCAGGGTGAGAGCGAGAATGGCCAGGCCGAAATGCCCGGTCACGCCTTCCAGCAGGTGCAGCAGCCAGACGAAGGGCCGGGTGAGGAACCACAGCCAGCCCCAGTTGATCGACATGTCGAAGCGTTCGATGCCGTAGTCTTCCTCGACCGCGTCGAGCACGTCCAGCTCCTTCGCGCCGGCGAAGACATAGGCCGTCGAGGTCATCGAGGCGCCCGGTGCAAGCTCGCGCGTCGCCTCGATATAGGTCGCCTCATAGGCGTCGACGGCGCCGCGCTCGCGGATGCGGAAATTGGCGGTGAAGGCGACGTCCTGGTCGGGAATGGCGGCGGCCATCCAGTAGCGCTGGGTGATGCCGACCCAGCCGCCGGTGCCGGAGACTTCTTCTTCGCCCTCGCCCTTTTCAAGGCGCTGGAAACTGGTGCGCGTCACGGCGCCGTCGACGACCGCCAGCGGGCCCTCGAACACGGCGATATTCTTCACCAGGTCTTCGGGAATGCCTTCATGGCGCACCAGGCCGTAGCGGGCCAGGTCGACCGGCTGGCCGGAATTGTTGGTCACCGTGTCGGCGATGGTGAACATGTAGTTCTCGTCCAGCGAGACGGTGCGTTCGAAGCGCAGGCCCGAGGCGGTCTCGTGGACCAGCACGACGGGCGTCTCCGGCGTCAGGCGGCTGCCCGAGGCCAGCGTCCATTCCGCCGCATTGCCCGGCAGGTCGGAAAAGCCCGGCGTGGCCGACTGCCAGCCGTCGCGGGCGTAGAAAGTGTGTTCGGTACCGATCGGGTTGAGCAGGGCGATCGGGGTGTCGTTGTCGACGGTGACCGTGTGGCGGCGCAGGCGGATATCGTCGAAGCGCGAACCGGTCAGCGACAGCGAGCCGAGTACGGCCGGACCCTCGATCTCCACGCGCTGCACATCGCCCAGCGCGTCGTCGCGCGTTTCATAGGCGGGCGCCGCTTCGGTGTCGGGCAATTGCAGGTCGGGATCGGCCTCGGCCAGCTCGCCGGCGGCTTCCAGGGCTTCCTGACGCTCGGCCTCGCGGGCTTCCTGGGCAGGGCGCAGGAAGAAGAACTCATAGCCCAGCATGATGGCCAGGATCAGACCCAGCGCGATAAACAGATTGCGTTGTTCTTCGCCCATGAAAACTCGGCCTTTCAGGCTGTTTGTCCCTTGCCACCCGGAGCCGCGTCTTCGGCGAGGCTCACCAGTGCGCTTTTGACATCCCCCATCAGACGCGGCCAGTCCCTTGCGGACGTGGACGCACGCGCGATGAATACATAGTCAAAGCCGGGCTGTCCGTGGAGGGGGAGTAGCAGCCTTGCGGCCTCGCGCAAACGGCGTTTGCAGCGATTGCGGACGACTGCGCCGCCGATCTTGCGCGTGGCGGTGAAGCCTGCGCCGACCGTATCGCACAAACAAGAAGAGCCGTCCCGTCTTCGCGCCTGGATAACGACGCTGGACCGGACGGCTTTCTTGCCTTGGGCGACGAACAGGAATTCGCGCCGCTTTTTCAGCCGATTAACGGCCAGCGGCTGCGTGTCCATCGGATTTAGGCGGACAGGCGCTTGCGGCCCTTGGCACGGCGGCGGGCCAGAACCTGACGGCCGTTTTTCGTCGCCATGCGCGCACGGAAGCCGTGCCGACGCTTGCGGACGAGCTTGGACGGTTGAAATGTGCGTTTCACGGTCGCGCTCCATCGGCGTTCAATTCGAGAGCGGCGGCTAATACGCGGCCCATCCGGCCACGTCAAGGGCGGGTGCCGCAGATTGCGCAGGCAAAAACGCTGTTTGCCAGCATGACCCAGGCAGGCCGGCCGCTCATCGCCTTCCGCTTGCCGCGCCCGGACGCCTAGGCTATTCGGCCTGCCAGCTCATGGTCAACGATCCGGACACCGATTCTTCCCGCCCGAGCGAGGAAGGCCAGCCGCCGCCCCGCCGGGGTGTCAGGCCGTTGATCGACAGCCTGCCCGGGCAGTTGCTGATGGTCACGCTGGGCCTGATCGCGGCGGGTGTGGCGCTGATCTATTTTCCCGCCGCCGCCGGCTTTCGCATGCAATGGATGAGCGACCGTGCCGAGGCGGCGCACCTGGCCGCGCTGGCGGCCGATGTGGCGCCGGGCGGGGCGCTGGGCGAGGACGAGGTGCGGGCGCTGCTGATGGGCGCCGATGCCGTCGCCGTGTCCCGTGTGCGCGACGGCATGAACGAGCTGGTGCTCTATTCCGGTCCGATCGGCGAGGGGCTGGTGGAGACGGATCTGCGCAAGGCCGGCTGGTTCACCCATCTTCGCGACACGGTCGATGTGCTGTTCGCCCCGCCGGGCCGGCTGCTGCGCATCCGCGCCGAGCCGATGGGGGCGCCAGGCGAGACGATCGACGTGATTGTGCGCGAAACGCCGCTGCGGGCAGAATTGCACGCCTTTTCGCGCTGGCTGCTGGTGTGGGCCAGTATCGGTGCCGCGATCGCCGGAGCGGTGATCTATGCCGCGCTCTTCTATCTCTTCGTGCGCCCGATGCGGCGGCTGGCGGCGGCCATGACGCATTTCAGCGCCGACCCGTCCGACCCGGCCCGGGCGATCCGGCCGTCCGGCGCGCGCACCGAGATCGGCCAGGCCGAAGCGGAGCTGGCGCGCATGCAGGCGGATATCCGCCAGGCGCTGCACCAGCGCGAACGCCTCGCCGCGCTCGGCGGGGCTGTCGCCAAGATCAATCACGATCTGCGCAATGTGCTGGCCAGCGCCCAGCTGGTCTCCGACCGTCTGGCGACCGAGAGCGACGGGCGGGTGCGCAAGATGGGCGAGCGGCTGGTGCGCGCCGTGGATCGCGGGATCCGCCTGTGCGAGGCGACGCTGCAATACGGCCGGGCCGAGGAAACACCGCCGGTGCGGGCTGCCGTGCCGGCGCGGGCACTGCTGGACGAGGTGGTGGCCGATGCCGGTCTGGCGGGCTCCGGCGTCAGCTGGGACAACCGGGTCGCGGACACGCTGCTGCTGGATGCCGATCCGGACCAGGCGCACCGCCTGTTTCTCAACCTGTGCCGCAACGCCATCCAGGCGATGCAGGAACAGGCCGGTGAGCGCGCGCTTGCCGCGACTTCAAGCCTTGTGGACGGCCAGGCCGTCATCGAGATCCGCGATACCGGCCCCGGCCTGCCGCCCAGGGCGCGCGAGCGGCTGTTCGAGGCTTTCTCCGGCTCGGTCCGCAAGGGCGGCACCGGTCTCGGCCTCTCCATCGCCCGCGAACTCGCCCGCGCCCATGGCGGCGATGTCGAACTTGTCGGGAGCGACGAGGCGGGAACGGTCTTCGCCGTGCGGCTGCCGGTGGTTTAGGGGGGCGTGGGCTACATGCACTCCAGCACCGTCATCCCACGGGCCCTGCGTCAGCAGGGATCCGGGGGACCTCGTCCATCACGTGAGCCATGATCCAACCGGCCGGCGTCACATTCAGGACGCCGGGTGGTTGAGGTCCCCCGGACAAGCCGGGGGATGACGATGGTCTTGGGGCGGTAGGGTCCCTAAACCCGCTCGGACACCCTGATCGCGATCCTGCACCCCGCCTGGATGGCGCGGGAGAGGAGGGCGTAGCCGGGGGCTTCCTTTGCACCTTCCCCGACGGCGAGGTCGCGGTGCTCGATCTCTTCCAGACGGAATTTCTCGAACAGCTCGGCCAGCTCGTCCTCGCCCATCGCCTTCAGCTCGGCGACCTGGCCGGCATAGTGGCGCTCGATGACGGTCTCGACGGCTTCGGTGCAGGCATGGGCCGCCTTCTCGCCCATCAGCGCGGTGACGGCGCCCAGAGCGTGGCCGGCGACGTCCCAGACGGGGGCCAGCGCGGTGGGGCGGGCGTCGTGTTCGAAGATCAGCCGGTCGAACGTGTCGAGATGGTGCTGTTCGTCGGCCTCCATCTCCTCCAGCTGGGCCGCGATGCGGGCCTTGTGCGGCAATTGTCCGAACACGGCGCGCTGGCCCTGGTAGATCGCCACGGCGCCGTATTCGCCGGCATGGTCGACGCGGACCATCTGCTCGATACGCGTCCGGTCGCGGCGGCGGCCGGGCAGGGGCGGGCGCGGTGCGCGTTGCGCGGTCATGATTTCAGCCCCCGGATGCCCACGGCGATCGACAGGCCGGCCATCGCCGCCGAGATCAGCGCGTTATAGCCTGCCATCGAGATGCCCAGCAGCGTCCAGGCGGCCTCGTCGCACATCACGACAGGGCGCTGGCCATCCAGCGCGGCAAGCACGTCGGAGACCGACACGCTGCCGCCGCCCGAGGCGGTGCAGGTTTCCGGACCGGCCCACCACTTGTACTCGATCCCCGCATGCCAGGCCGAAAAGCCCGCCGAGAACAGCAGCACGGCCGCGACGGCAAAGATCATGAAGGGCGCGAAACGGGCGAGGCCCGGCCGCGCGATCATCAGGCCGCCGAAGGCCAGGCCCAGCGCGATCACCGCCATGTGGATATGGCGCTGGTCGTAGCACAGGGCACAGGGGTCGTAGTGGCCGATATACTGGAAGCCCCAGGCGCCGAAGAGCAGCAGAAGCGAACCGCCTGCCATCAGCAGGGGCCAGCGCGAAAGGGGGAACTGGGTCAGAACAGGTGTCATGGTGTCCATTGTTGCAAGTACCGGGCAATCTAGCGGCCGGGCCCGAAACATGTACCGCGACCAATTCGCACAGACCTTCCGGCCCGCTAAACCAGGGACCGCAGGAAGTCCTTGGCTATATCAATCATGGCATAGCCGAAAACCAACAAAAGCGTGATCCACACCAGTCCCAGGATCAGGCCGGCGATGATCAGCAGCCCGTCGCGGGTAAGAAGGCCCAGCGCGGCGATGGCCAGCGCGATGCCCGGCGTGGTGTTGGTGGCCGGCAGCGGCACCAGGATCGAGGCGCAGAAGATCATGAAGATAACGCCGATCGCGCGCTCGGCGGACGGGCCGGAGAGAAAGCTCAGGCGCGGCCGGGCGAGCGCTTCCAGCCAGCCGAACCATTTGCGGCCACTGCGTGCCATGCGGTCAAGTCCGGCCTTGGACAGGCGCCGCGCCTTGAAGCGTGCCGGCAGCCAGGGCTCGTCGCGGCCCATCGCCATCTGGGCGGACAGCGCCATCATCGGCAGCGACATGATCTGCGGCACGCCATAGAGGAAGGGGATGGAGACAGGCAGGGCCATGGCGAACAGGATGATGCCGAAAGCGCGCTCGCCGAGGGCATCGACAAATTCGCCAAGCGTGCAACCCTCCTCGCCCGTGTCTGCGGCAATGGCCTCCAGGGCCGACAGGAGCCCCCGGTTTTCGGCTGCATCGGTCATGCGGATGGTGTCCTGACAAACGGTGTCGAGATACGCGGACACTAGCCAGCGCGGCCCGTCCCGTCGAGCGCAATGGCTTGTTGACTTGCCGGGGCTTCGCGGTCAGCTTGCGGCGCGCTCGGGCGGCGGCTCTCGCCCCGCCCCGAAAGCCCCTGTGGCGGAATTGGTAGACGCGACGGATTCAAAATCCGTTTCCGCAAGGAGTGTCAGTTCGAGTCTGACCAGGGGCACCACCCTTCGCCCTTCGGGCTTCGGGTGGCAAGCCACCCGCAGCGCGAATGCGAGCGACGCGAGCGGGCGAAGGCGGACTGCTCCTCACAAGCGCCATCCCCCCCCCTCACGCCATCCACCACCGCCAGCCAGCGCTTTCACGCTACCAATTGCAACTTTTGATCGGCGGACGTGTTCGCGGCCTCGTCAGATGCGGTCCGGAGTGCTAGCGTCCGGTCACGGCCAGCTGGACGGGGTGAGTTTGAGGAGGCGGGCCTTGCTGTCACCGGGTAGTGCGTTGATTTTCGCGCGTTTCGCGCTGGCGCTGACTTTCTTGTGGTTCGGCGCCATGGACTTCACAAGTGTCGGCACGGCGATCACGGCGGGCTGGCTCGACGGCCATGCCATGCTGCCGGACGTGTCCGACCAGGCCTCCTCCGCGGCGCGGGCGATCGGCGTGTACCAGATCGTCATGGCGGTGCTGATCGGCCTGCCCATCCCTTCCGGCGGTTTCCGGCGCATCGGCTTTGCGATGCTGGGCCTGTTCTGCGCCGGTGCGCTGACGCTGATCGCGACCAATCCGGTCTGGAGCGCGGCCGAGGGCGGCTTTCCGGCGATCGGCGCGGGGCAGGACATCATCAAGTATCTCGCCATTCTCGGTCTCGCCCTGTGGTGCGGCTCCTTCGACAATACCCGCATGTTCTCCAACCGGTATTCGCAGATGCGGGTGTGGGCGCAGCTGGTGATGTGGGCCGGGCTGGTGCTGGTGCTCGGCTGGATCGGCGCGATGAAATTCACCGCTACCGAGGCCGCCGGTATCGAGCCGCTCGTGCGCTCGCACCTCTTCTTCTACTGGATGCCCGGCCTGATCGGTGTGCAGGGCACCTCCTATGCGATCGGCGCGATCGAGCTGTTCACGGTCGCGGCGCTCGCCGGCTACTGGTTCTCGACCCGCGCCTACCGGACCGGTCTCTTCCTGGCCGCGGTGACCTTCTGTGTGACACTGTCCTTCCTGGTCACCTTCTCCGGATCCTGGGAGAGCCAGCTGGGCGGTTTCCCGGCGCTGGCGCCGGCGGGACATTTCCTCCTGAAAGACCTTCCGCTGCTGGCGGTCTGCCTTGCGCTCGCTGCTGAAACCGGCCGCGCCGGCACGCGCTACCGGCGCTGACCGGCCGGTTGACGCGGAAATTCCCGGACATGTTCTGAAACACGTTTCACACTTGCCGCCGCAGTCGTCCTGTTGTGCTTGACCGGGTGGGGGCCCTACCTACTCTGCTGGGCAAAACGGGAGGAAATCGATGGGCGTTTTCGGCGCGATCAAGCGCGAGTTCGACTATGTGTCGGGCATGCTTCGCGTGCTGCGCGAGATCCGCAAGGTGGGCTCGGGCTCCGGCGTGCGCGTGCCGGACAAGATCGAGGCGACCGTCGACCGCTATCCCGACCGGCCCATGGCCCTGCTGGACGATGGCGAGATCTCCTACCGCCAGTTCGACGCCTATGCGAACAGGGTCGCCCACTGGGCGCTGGACCGGGGCCTGAAGCCCGGCGACACGGTCGCCCTGTTCATGAGCAATCGCTGGGAATACATCGCGATCTGGTTCGGCCTGTCCAAGGTCGGCATCGTGATCTCGCTGATCAACAACCAGCTCACCGGTCATTCCCTTGCCCACTGCCTGACCATCGGCGAAACGAAGCATGCCATCGTCGAGGGCGAGCTGGCCGGCGCCTATGAGAGCGCCCGCGGCTGCGGTATCGGCGAGATCGGCGCCTGGGTGTTCGACGGCGAGCTTGACGGGGCGCAGTCCTTCGACGCGGCCCTGGCGGCGCAGTCGTCGGAACGGCCCGATCCCATCCTGCGCGACACGGTGAAGCCGGAAGACGCGGTGCTGAAAATGTTCACCAGCGGCACGACCGGCCTGCCCAAGGCGGCGCTGATGACGCATATCCGCGCGCTCTACTATCTCCACGTCTTCGCCATTGTCGCCAAGGCGCGAGAGACCGACCGCATGATGATGGTGCTGCCGCTGTATCACGCGACGGGCGGGCTGTGCGGTGTGGGCTGCGCGATCTGTTTCGGCGGGGCGCTGATCATCCGGCCGCGTTTCTCCGCGACGAATTTCTGGCCCGACGTACAGCGCTTCGGCGCCACCATGTTCATGTATGTCGGCGAGCTGTGCCGCTTCCTGGTCAACTCGCCCGAGACGCCCGAGGAAAAGCAGCACAAGCTGCGCGTCGCCATCGGCAACGGCATGCGCCGCGAGGTCTGGGAGGAGTTCCAGGACCGGTTCGATCTGCCCCAGATCGTCGAATTCTACGGCTCGACCGAGGGCAATGTCGGCCTGGTCAACACCGACAACACGCCCGGATCGATCGGCCGCGTGCCCGGCTATCTGAAATCCCGCTTCAATATCGATCTCGTCCGTTTCGACATGGAGGCGGAAAAACCGATGCGCGGCGAGGACGGGTTCTGTATCCAGTGTGCGCCCGGCGAGGTGGGCGAGGCGATCGGCAAGATCGACACCGACGACGCCCGCTTCCGCTTTGACGGCTATGGCAGCAAGGAAGACACCGAGAAGAAGATCCTGCGCAATGTCTATGAAGAGGGCGATGCCTGGTTCCGCACCGGCGATCTCATGACGCGCGACAAGCTGGGCTATTACTATTTCGTCGACCGGGTCGGCGACACCTTCCGCTGGAAGTCGGAAAACGTGGCGACCGGCGAGGTGGCCGAAGCGCTGAGCGTGGCGGGGGTCGAGCAGGCCAATGTCTATGGTGTCGAGGTCAACGGCCATTCCGGCCGCGCCGGCATGGCCGCGCTGGTCCTGTCGGATGGCGGGGTCGACTTCGACGCGCTGCACGCCCATGTGCACGCCGAGCTGCCGGCCTATGCCTGCCCGCTCTTCCTGCGCCTGCAGCCGCAGACCGACACGACCGGCACCTTCAAGTTCCGCAAGGTGGATCTGGTGAAGGAAGGCTTTGATCCGGCCGCGATTTCGGACACGATCCTGTTCGACCATCCCGGCGAGGGGCGCTATGTCACCCTGACCCCGGAGCTGTATGAGCAGATCCAGTCCGGAGCCCTTCGCGTATGAGCCTTTCCGAACCGACGCCGCAGGACATTATCGATTTCTGGTTCGAGGACGCCGGTCCGGCGAAATGGTATGCGGTCTCCGCCGCCTTCGACGCCGTGCTGCGCCGGCGCTTCGGCAAGACGATCGAGCGCGAGGCCGTGCGCTATCGCACAGGTTCCCATCCCTGGCTCGACGATGCCGAGGGTGCGCTGGCGCTGATCCTCTTGTTCGACCAGTTTCCGCGTAATGTCTGGCGCGGTTCGGGCAAGGCCTTCGAGTTCGACCCGCTGGCGCGCGATATCGCCGAGTCGATGATCGCCCGCGGTCTCGACTGGGCCATCGCCGAGGATCGCCGCGCCTTCGTCTATCTGCCCTTCATGCATTCCGAAGCCCTGGCCGATCAGGATCGCTGCATCGCGCTGGCGCAGGAGCGGCTGGAGACCGGCTCCACCCTGCACCATGCCCGCAAGCATCGCGAGGTGATCGAGCGGTTCGGGCGCTTCCCCTATCGCAATGAGGCGATGGGGCGGACCTCGACCGCGGAAGAAATCGCCTATCTCGACAGCGGCGGATACGCACCCGGTCGGAACGACTCGGCAAAATCGTCCGGAGGGCAGGGCTGACCCCCGGGCGGTTCGGGTGAATTTGATCTAACTATCAGATATTGTTATATGTAATCGGAGTTCCGATCTGGCCCCGCCCTTGCTCTTGTGTCTGGCAGACCCGTCCACAGGAGCCCGTTGCATGACCCCGCGCGTCCACATCACCGTCGAAGATATCCGCCAGATCGCCTGGACCATGGTCGATCTGCACGGCCCCCAGGCGATCGGCTATGCCGACGAGGCGGTGACGGATCTGGACGAGCAGGGCCAGCCCGAGGGCGCCGATGCCTGGCGCGCTTTGCGCTCGGTGATGGAAGACGCGCTGGCCGGCCGTCTTGCCCGTGAAGGCGATATCACGGTGCACTAAAATGGTTTGCGGGCGCACCGCTGCCGGTACGCCCGCACGGCTCTTCCCGCTCGCCTACTGGCAGACCTGCGCACTCGTATTGCTGCCGCTCATCACGCAGTGGGCATAGCGATAGCGGTCCCGTGTCGCAGCAGAGATATCCGCGGCGCTTGCCATCGGCGGCGGCGTGGAGCTCGCGCTGGACGATGTATAGGTCGGCGCGCTCGAGCCGTAGAGTTCGCGCCAGCGTGCATCGGCGGCGCCCGGCGAGTTGGTGCCGGTGCCGAAACGGCCCTCCAGCCCGGTTCCGCGCGCCGCGAGTTCCGCATCGGCGGCCTGGCGTACCGGGCCCGACGAGAACCACAGCGCAGCAGCATAAAGATCATTCGTCGCGATATCGCCCATCCGGCCGGCCTGCCGGGCGGCAAGGATGGCGCGCTCGGCCAGATCGCGCGAGCGGGCGGTATTGATCGCGGCCGACACGGCATCGCCATAGCGGCCCTGGGCCAGCGGCGCCTCGATCTGGGCGTTCAGTGCGGCCATATTGGCTTCATAGGCGGCCTGGTCGCGGAAATAGGTCTGCCACTGGCGGGCCATGTCGCAGGAATTGGCATGACCGTTCGAGCAGGCCCGCTCGTAATAGGTCGCGCCCAGCCGGTATTCGTCGATACTGACATACACGGCCGCCACATTGCGGCAGTCGCCGCCGCTCTGCTGCTCGTCGCAGCGGATCATGGAATAGCGCAGGCCCTTTTCCGGATCGAACGTCGCGGCTTCCGGATTGGCATAGACGCGGGCGGCGACGTCGCAGCCCTTGATGTCGCGGTAGCGGTCGCAGGCGCGTTCGGCGAACCAGGCGGCATTTTCCAGATTGATCATGTCCGGATGGTCACCGGAATCGCCGTCCCAGCTCCAGTCCAGCCCCCAAAGGCACGGATTCCGGACACCCGCCTCGCACCCGGCCCGGGCCGTGGCGACGGCGCGGCCGTAATTGCGTGCCGGAGAGCTGGCGCTGATGAAATGGCCCAGCGAGCGGCTGCAGCCATCCTCATGCCCCATCGTGCAGGCCTGTGCCATGTATTCCACGCCCAGTTCGACATTGCGCTCGAGATTGCCCTCGCCGACGCTCATCAGATAGCCGGCCGTGTTGCAGCCATCCGGCACACCCAGATTGCAGGCGCGCAGGAAGTAGTCGACCGCGCGCTGCTTGTTTTCCGGCACGCCCTGGCCCTGCGCGTATTCGGCGCCGGTATAGAAGCAGGCTTCGCCATCGCCGGCGGCACACGCGGCCTGGGATGGCGATTGCTGGGCCTGGACGGCCGGTGTGAACCCCAGGGCGAGCCCCAGGATGACAAGCGTTCTGAACATGTATTTCTCCCGTCCGATCATGGTCTTCGGGAAAACTAGGCCAAGCGCTGGACAATCGGTCTCCCCGGTTCAGGGGAGGCGCGGCCAGCGGCATCCCGCCACACCGCAGTTGCGCTGTCACGGGCCTGTGCTAACTGCACATCCATGGACACGACCCAATGGCCCGAGGCCCTCGTCAAATTCGGTATTGAAGACCCGTTCGAACCGGCCCGTACGGCGCCGCGCATGCGTCAGGCCCTGCGCAACGCCACGCCGCACATGGATGTGAAGGCGCCGGATCTCGAAGCGGTCGAGGACTTCGCCATTCCGGGGCCGGCGGGCGATATCCCGGTGCGTCTCTACATTCCCTTCGGGTCAGAGGGGCCGGCGCCGCTGACGCTCTACATGCATGGCGGCGGCTATGTGATCGGCGATCTGGACACGCATGACCGCGAATGCCGGCGGCTGGCCGCGCACAGCGGCGCACGCCTGATGGCGATCGATTACCGCCTGGCGCCGGAGCATCCCTTTCCCGCCGCGATCGAGGACACGCTGGCCGCCTTCGACTGGCTGGTCTCGGATGAGGGCCAGACGCGCGCCGGCGCCGACCCGCAGCGCATCGCCGTGGCCGGTGACAGTGCGGGCGGTGGCCTGGCCGCCATGCTCACCCAGGCGCGGCGCGAGCAGATCCGCTTCCAGCTGCTGATCTATCCGCTGCTGCAGCTGGTTGAACGGCGCAAGCCGCGGCTGAAGGCGCTGGAGGGCCACCTGCTGGCGGCCTTCACGCTGGAGAAGATCGCGCTGGCCTATCTGCCCGATCCGGAGCTGGCAAAGGATCCGCGGGTCTCGCCCCTGTTCGAGAGCGATCTGGCCGGCCTGCCGAAGACGCATATCTTTGCGGCAGAGCTCGACCCGCTGCTGGATGAGGGCAAGGCCTATCGCGACCGGCTGATCGCGCTGGGCCTGCCGGTCGACTACACGCTGGGCAAGGGATTGCCGCACGGCTATTTCAATCTCACGGCCGTGCTGCCGGGCGCCAAGGCGCTGGTCGATGCCGCCGCCGTGGCGCTGGGCGACGGGCTGCGCGGCTGATCCGTTTGCATTCGGGCGGGCAAGCGCCTAGCTCGGTAGCATGACCGTTTCCGCGACCTACCGCCCCGATCCGCGCTTCGCGGCCCTCGGCGAAGACTTCTCCGACCCGGTGCGTCCGGCCGGTTTCCCCGAGGCGCATCTGCGCTTCTGGAATGACCGCTGGTCCGGGCCTGTCGGCCTCGACGCGCTGGATGCGGCCGAACGCGCCGCGCATTTCCACCGCTTCGAACCCCTGCCGGACAACCAGCCGCAGCCGCGCGCCATGCGCTATCACGGCCACCAGTTCCGCACCTATAATCCCGATCTCGGCGACGGGCGCGGCTTCCTGTTTGCGCAATTGCGCGACGACCGGGACCGCCTGCTGGACCTGGCGACCAAGGGCTCGGGCACGACACCCTGGTCTCGGTCCGGCGACGGCCGGCTGACGCTGAAAGGCGCCATGCGCGAAGTGCTGGCGGCGGAGATGCTGGAGGCGCTGGGCGTCTACACCTCCAAGGCCTTTGCCGTGTTCGAGACGGGCGAGGCCCTGCAGCGCAATGATGAGCCCTCGCCGACACGCTCGGCCGTGCTCACCCGGCTCGGTCATTCCCACGTCCGTCTCGGCACGTTCCAGCGTCATGCCTTCGAACACGCGTCCGAGCGGGTCGAGGCCCTGATCGGGCATGTGATCGAGAGCTATTATCCCGGCCTCGCCGAGGCTGAAGACCGCCCTGCCGCGCTGCTGGAGGCGGTGATTGCCGCCAACGCCCGGATGACGGCGGGCTGGATGGCCGCCGGCTTCGTGCACGGCGTGCTCAATACCGACAATATCAATGTCACCGGCGAGAGTTTCGACTATGGCCCCTGGCGTTTCCTGCCGCACTACGAGCCCGGCTTCACGGCGGCCTATTTCGACCATTCCGGGCTCTATTGCTTCGCGCGTCAGCCGGAGGCCGTGTACTGGGCGCTGCAGCAGTTCGCCGGCGCATTGTCGCTGGTGGGCGACCGGTCCAACCTGGAGACCGCCCTGGCCGGCTTCCCCGCCATCTACCGCACAGCCCTGCTGGAGGCTTTCCTGGCCCGCTTCGGCCTGGCGTCGGCGGGAGAGGCGGCGGACGAGGCGCTGCTGCGGGCGTTTCTGGCCTTCATGGAGGGTTCGCAGTTGCCCTGGGAAGGCGTGATCTTCGACTGGTTCTGCGGCGAAGCCTCGGCAGAGCGGGCAATGTCGGGGCCGCGGGCCTCGGCCTATGCCGGCGACACATTCAACGCCTGGCGCGCAGCGATGGCGGCGCATGATCCGGTGCGTCCGGAACGGCTCGGCCATGCCGTGTTCGGGCAGGACGAGCCGGTCGCGATGACGATCGAGGTGGTCGAGGAGACCTGGTCGGCGATCGACGCGGCCGATGACTGGTCGCGCTTCGAGCAGCGCATCGCGGACATCCGGGCCGCCGGCGAGGGCTATGATCTGGGCCGGGGACGGCTAGGATTTCGTCCATGACGCTCGATCTGATTCGCATGCCGGTGCTCGACCGGCCCGGCATCGTCCACGCCTTCACCACGCGTACGGGCGGTGTCAGCGAGGGCCCCTATGCCTCGCTCAACCTCACCCGGTCGCGCGGCGACGATCCGGCGCATATCTCGCAAAACCGCGAGCGCGTGCGCGCGGCGTTGGGGCTGGATCATCTCGCCTTTGCCGTGCAGGTGCATGGCCGCGATGTCGTTGCTGTCGAGGGCTGGCCGAAGGGCGATCAGCCGGCGGGCGAGGGCGATGCGCTGATCACCGACAGGCCCGGCCTGGGTCTGGTCTGCCAGACAGCCGACTGCACGCCCATCCTGCTGTTCGATCCCGTGCGCCGTGCCGTCGCGGCGATCCATTCCGGCTGGCGCGGCACGGTGGTCAATGTCGCCGCCGCGACGATCGATGCCATGACGGATCGCTATGGCACGCGTCCCGCCGACCTGCTGGCCGCCATCGGCCCGTCGATATCGCCCGCGAATTACCGCGTCGGACCGGAAGTCGTGGCCGCGTTCGAGGCGGCGTTCGAAAATACCGGTGGCATCGTCTCGCCGCGCGATCCGGAAGGCGGCGCCCAGCTGGATGTCGCCGAGGCCTGCCGCCGCCAGCTGGTGCTGGCCGGTGTGCCGGAGGGCGCGATCGAACGCTCCCCCCTGTGCACCTATGGCGAAGAGGCCCGCCTGTTCTCCGCCCGCCGCGCCCACCATCGTGGCGAGAGCGGGCTGTTCGGCGGTCAGGCGGGCATTATCGCCCTGACCGGGGCTTGAGCCGTCAGGCGTTCTGGACGGCCCGCGGTTTCGGGAGCAGACGGCAGGCGAGATCGCCCGAGGCCGCGCTCCACACCCGCAGCGCCCATTCCAGGGGACCCTGTTTCGACACCGACAGCCACAGCCGGGCGAAGACGATCAGCGCGACGGCGCCCAGCAAGGCTGCGGCCGTGATGCCGTAGCGGTCGAACGGGCCCAGCGCCAGGCCGGCACCGGTGAAGACGAAGAGCGCGATCGCCGTGCCGCCCAGATAGAGCGTCAGGGCCAGGCGTCCGACCGGCGCCAGCGTCGCCATCAGCGCCGGGCGCAGGGCCGGGGCCCGCATCGCCAGCATGATCAGCGCGGCATGGCCCAGCACGATGAAGGGCTTGCCCAGCGTGGTCAGCGGATGGGATTTCACCACGATCTCGAACCCGCCGGCAGCCGCCATTGCGGCGACACCGCCGCACAGGGCGAAGCCGATGCCATAGCCCGCGGCCAGCAGGGCCGTCAGGCGTCCGGCCGGCCAGCCGGTGAAGGCGCCCAGACGGAACAGGCCCAGGCCCAGCAGCATGTAGCTGCCCGCTTCCAGACATTTCCAGACGATGCCCGTCGACAGGCTCCAGGACTGGAATTGCACCAGGGAGAGGCGGACATGATCGAGATAGGAACCGGCATGATAGGCCGCCGCGTCGGCCAGGCTGGCCCCGGTCACCGGCGCGGTGGTCAGTTCATTGGTGAATTCGTGCAGCGCGAGCAGGCCGAACCCGCCCAGACCGCCCAGCACCAGAAGGCGCGGATCCAGCCGCGACAGGGCCAGGGCGACGACACCGGCCAGCGCATAGACGTGCAGGATGTCGGAGGCTTCGGCCAGCAGGATCACGTGGAAGACCAGACCGAAGGCGAACAGCCCGGCGGTGCGGGCCAGGTAGCGCGTATAGGTCTCGGTGAGGGCGACGCCTTCGCGCGGCCGCGTCATCATCCACAGCGAGACGCCGAAAAGCAGGGCGAACAGGCCGCGCATCGCATCGTCGACCAGGACCGAATTGAGGAACCAGATCACCTGTTCCCCGATGGACCAGCCGAGAATGTCCGGGTGTTCGATTGCGAGAATGGATCCGCCCTTGGCCGGGAAGCGCGCAAACAGGAGACCGATCACGGCCAGGCCGCGCAGGACGTCGAGATGATCAAGCCGTTCGCGCTTGGCGACATGTTCGGCAGCGATGGATTGGGTCATGGCGCGCTGTCTCCTCCCGGGATTTCCCCTGCGAGGCGAGCAAGAAGAATGCCAGATCGGGCGTCCGCGCAGCGGACTGCCGTGAGATCGAAAGACTCTGGTGACCCCGGCGCGATTCGAACGCGCGACCTACGGATTAGGAATCCGTTGCTCTATCCTGCTGAGCTACGGGGCCGCCAGACGAGCGTCTTAGCCGGTTTTTCCGGACGGCTGAAGCCTGCGATGCGGGGATGGTGTGCGGACACAAAAAAACGGCGAGCCTGAGCCCGCCGCTTCTTTGCGTTCAACCTGGCGGATGCCTAGCCGATGGTCTGGCGCAGCGTGTTGAGCTGCTGGGCGACTTCCTGGGTTGCCTGGGTCATCTGGTCGACGGCGGCCTTGCCGCGGGCGACCGACTGGCCCGACCCGCGCACACCGTCGAGGATTTCCTTCACTTCGGTGTCCAGGGCGGCGATGCGCGAGGCAATGTCCTCGGTGGCCTTGGCGGTCTGGCCGGCCAGTGCCTTCACTTCGCCAGCGACAACGGCAAAGCCGCGGCCGGCTTCGCCGGCCCGGGCAGCCTCGATCGTCGCGTTGAGAGCGAGGAGGTTGGTCTGGCTGGCGATCGCCTCGATGGTCGACAGGATCGCATTGATGCGCTGGGACGCGTCGGTCAGTGCCTCGACGCGGCGCTCGAGAACCTGGCTGGACTCTTCCACCTGGTTCATGGCGTCGCGGGCGATCTGGGCTGCCTCGGCGCCCTGTGAGGCGCGGGCGGCCGTCTCGCCGACCGCTTCGGCGACCGCGCGGGAATTGCTGTCGGACGCGCCGGCCGGATGGGTCATCGCGTCGTCGGAATAGGCATAGGCGTTCATCGTGGGAGCGTCCCTGATTGTTGGCTGCCCGGATCATTACGCGCAGATGGTAAACGGATTGGTAAACACGCGGGACGCAAGCGGGGCTTGCAATGCAATTACAAGTAGTATAGCCATGGAGTGAACGGAAAGCCGGAAAGCGATGCGCGCGATCATGCCCCTCCTGTTTCTACTGGCCCTGGCGGCCTGCTCATTCGGTGCCGACCCTTTCACACCGGGTGAAAGCGGACAAGTCACTGAAGTTTCGGGTGCGTTGACGCTTGCCGTGGACACCGGCGACAACGTGCTGGAGGTGCGTCTGGCCGAGCTGGATGCGCCGGACGAAGCCTTGAGCCGCTCGTTGCTGGAAGCGGAAGCGGCGGGTCATGCGGTGCGTCTCGCCTATGCGGGTCAGGAGCGCGATCGCTATGGCCGGGCGCTGGCGCAGGTGCATGTCAGGAACGAGGGCGGGGCGGACTCCTGGCTGCAGGCGCGTCTGGTCGAATCGGGGGCCGCCCGCGTGCTCAGCCACGCAGACAACCGGGCGGCGGCGCGCGACCTTCTGGTGCTCGAAAGCTTTGCGCGGGACCAGCGGCGCGGGCTTTGGGCGGACCCGGCCCATGCCGTGCGCGACACCCATCCCGATGCGCTGGCCCAGGACATCGGATCGGTGCAGCTGGTCGAGGGCCGGGTGGTGGAGGCGACGCAATTACGCTCGGGCCGCATCTATCTCAACTTCGGGGCCGACTACCGCACCGATTTCACTGTCATGATCGAGGCGGAGGACGCGCCGGCCTTTCTCGAGGCCGGTCTGGGCCCGGATGCGCTGGAGACGCGCCGCATCCGGGTGCGTGGCTGGATCGAGGACGAGAACGGTCCGATGATCCGCATCGATCATCCCGAACGGATCGAGGTCCTGGTCGATTGAGCCGGCCGGCCGTGTGCGGCCTGTGAAAGACCAGCCGTCCGCCTGCCGTCTCCGGCAGGCGTGGCCGGGATCAAATCCGGGTTCAGTTCGGGATCAGTCCGCAGGCAGCCGGATCGCCGTGACGCTCGGTCAGGGCGCGGCGGATCTTGTCCAGCGCCGCATTCTCGATCTGGCGGACGCGCTCCTTGGAAATGCCCAGGCGGTCGCCCAGCATCTCCAGGGTCGAGCCCTCTTCGCTGAGACGGCGTTCACGGATGATCAGCTGTTCGCGCGGGTTCAGCGTGTCGATGGCCTGGCCCAGCCAGGCCTTGCGGCGCTCGCTGTCGGTCCGGTCCATCACCTCGTCCTCCGGCGCACAGGTCTCGTCCACCAGCAGGTCCTGCCACTGCATCTGGTCCTCTTCGCCGACCGGCGCATTGAGCGAACGGTCGACGGCGCTCAGGCGCGAGGCCATCATGTCCACATCCTCCTCGCGCACCTTCAGCTCCTCGGCGATCAGGCGGCGATTCTCCGGCGTCAGCCCGCCGCCATCGACATCGCCCGTGCGGGCCCGGATGCGGCGCAGGTTGAAAAAGAGGGATTTCTGGGCCGAGGTCGTGCCGGTGCGCACGATCGACCAGTTGCGCAGCACATAGTCCTGGATGCAGGAACGCACCCACCAGGTCACATAGGTGGAGAAGCGGACATCGCGGGAGGGATCGAACCGCTCCGCTGCTTTCATCAGGCCGATATTGCCTTCCTGGATCAGGTCGGAGAAGGGCAGGCCGTAGCGGCGGAAGCGGGCGGCCGTGGCGACGACGAGGCGCATATGAGCCTCGGTCAGCCGGTGCAGGGCGGCTTCGTCGCGATGCTCGGCCCAGCGGCGGGCGAGCTCCTGCTCCTCCTCGCGTGACAGGAGCGGCACCGCCATCGCGGCTTTGACAAAGCGCTGTTCGCCGGCATCGCGCTGGCGCGGGGCGGCGGTCGTCTCGGGGGCAGTCCGGGTTGCAGGCATCCTCACATCCTCCTCACCAGCTCATACGGCGGGCAGGGCGGAGCGGATCACCGGGCGGGGCAGGGGGCAGTGCTGCCGCAACGGATGCATAAAGAAAAACGCCCGGCCGGAGCCGGGCGTCTGTCTGGGCGTTGCAATGCGTGACGGATCAGGCGGCTTTCTTGGCCAGCGAGACCGACAGCATTTCACGCGCCTTGTCGTGCTCGATATTCTCGACGGCGGCCAGTTCGCGGACCATGCGGTCCAGCGCGGATTCATAGAGCTGACGTTCGGAATAGGACTGCTCGGGCTGGTCTTCTGCACGGTGCAGGTCGCGAACGACTTCGGCGATCATGATCAGGTCGCCCGAATTGATCTTCGCTTCGTATTCCTGTGCCCGGCGGCTCCACATGGTGCGCTTCACCTTGGCCTTGCCCTTCAGCGTCTTCATCGCGTCCTTCACGATACGATCGCTGGACAGCGGGCGCATGCCCGACGCGTCGGCCTTGGCGGTCGGCACGCGCAGCGTCATCTTATCCTGTTCGAACGTGACGACGTAGACTTCGATGTCGAAACCCGCGACTGTATCCTTCTCAACGCCCGTGACCTGACCGACACCGTGGGCCGGGTACACGATAAAGTCGCCTTGCTTGAAAGACTTGTTGTCGTTGGCGGTTTTTTTCGTCATGGATGCTCTCTGGTTGGGCCTTCCTCGCCGGTGGTACCCAATAGCGCGCAGATCGCTCCCGAAGTTGTTCCGGCACCCACCCGGCTCCGAGATCGACTAATCCTGCGTGCAAGCCACCGCACAGAAAAGCGGGCAGCGCCACATGCACTGCCCATCAATCCGTGGAACATATCACAAACTACGGAAATTTCCAAACGGTAGCGTTTGGTTAACCCGGCGCGGCTAGTCGCCCGATCCGGGTTTTTCTGAGAAGTACTTCTCGTACTTGCCGTCTTCCTCGGCCATGGCATCGGCATCGGCGGGCGGATCCTTGCGCACCGTGATGTTCGGCCAGATCTCGGCGAATTTCGAGTTCACGGCCAGCCACTTGCCGTCCGGATCGTCCTCGGTGTCCGGCTTGATCGCCTCGACCGGGCATTCCGGTTCGCAGACGCCGCAATCGATGCACTCGTCCGGATGGATGACGAGGAAATTCTCACCCTCGTAGAAGCAGTCGACGGGGCAGACTTCGACACAATCGGTATATTTGCAGCGCACGCAGGCGTCAGTGACGATATAGGTCATGGCAGCCGGATTTCTTGGACGGGGCAGGTATGCCGGCGGGACATGGGCCGCAGGCGCGGTTTTGTCAACGGGGCCGCATGTGCGCTTCTGCACGCGAGCGGGCGAAGACGCGCTCCCGGTCGCCGACGGCGAGCAGGGGCGTGATGCGCCGGATGAAGGCATCCTCGAAGGGCGATTTCTCGCCATCGGCCAGCGCGACGCGCCACAGCTGTTCCACCAGGGCGACGCGTTCCTGCTTGTCCAGACAGGCCTTCACCACCTTGGTGAAGCTGTGATGATCGACCGCTGTCTCGGCCAGGCTCTCGGCCTGTTCAAGCACGCGGGCCGCCTTCTCGTCGGACATGGAAAAGGCCGCCGACAGGATGGCGCGGATCTGGTCCTGTTCGCAGTCGGCATAGATGCCGTCAGCCAGTGCGGCCTCGACAAGCAGGGTCGTCGCCGCGACGTGCGGATCGAGTTCGGGATGGGATTCGCCCGTCTCGGCAGTGAAGAGACGCTTGATGGATTCGAACATGGCCGGGTCCTCTAAGGTCCGGGTTTATCGGCATATTTACGCGGCGGGCTCGGCCGGCTCCCCGGCCTCGTCGAGCCGGCGATAGAGCAGGCGGGCTTCCGCCGCCGGGCCGCGCCGTTCGCCCAGGCCCAGGATTTCGAGCCGGACAATCTGATTATTCAGGGGGAGCGTCAATGTGTCGCCCTCACGAACCAGCGCCGAAGCCTTGGTAATGCGGCGTGTTGTCCCGGCGGTCTCGATACGAATCTGCCCCTTCGTCACGATACGGGTGGCCAGGGTGCGGGTCTTGAACAGGCGGGCGTGCCATAGCCAGACATCCAGCCGCTGTGCGTTGCCCGCCTCGCTCACGGCTTGGAGGCCTTGCGGCTGCGCTTGCG
This sequence comes from Maricaulis virginensis, assembly GCF_027922185.1. Taxonomy (NCBI): domain Bacteria; kingdom Pseudomonadati; phylum Pseudomonadota; class Alphaproteobacteria; order Maricaulales; family Maricaulaceae; genus Maricaulis; species Maricaulis virginensis. The sequence goes on from NZ_BSFE01000003.1 coordinate 406,042, forward strand.
GCCCGGCTTGCGGGCATTCCCGGCACCGGTGCCGGCGACATTCAGCGCGGCCAGTGCGGCAAACGGGCTGTCGGCGGGCGGCGGTACCGCCGCGGCCGGTTTCGGCCGGGGGCGGGCCTGGGGACGCCGCTTGCGCCGGTCCCAGCGCTCGCCTTCGGCCTTCTCCGGATCCGGGCCTTTCTGGATGCGCTTGTAACCCAGCGTGGTCAGCGTGCCGCGCAGATCCTCGACCGAACAGCCCAGCAGCGCCGTCATGTCGGCGGTCAGCGGAAAGCCGGGTTCCTGATCCGCCGCGCGGGCATCGCGCAGCGTGTCGGCGAGGCGTTCGAGCATGTCGAACCGCACGGCGCGCGGACCGCAGGGATAGAAGCCGACGGTCGCATAGTCGGCGCGCGAGCGGCCGCGGTCATTGGCGATCGAGGTCAGGCCGGGTGCCGGCAGCCAGCTGATATCGGTCGATCCGGCGGCGATCGCCTGCAGGAGGGCGTTCAGCCGTGCCGGGGCCGGTTTCACAAGTTCGGGCACATAGACCATGTGCTCGCCGATCCGCACGCCGACAGCGCGCAGGGCACGGCGCTCGTCCTGGGTGAGGGCACGCACTTCCTCGGAGATCGTCAGGCGGGCGAGGGCGCCGCCGGCCTCGTGCAGGCGCCAGGCGACGCCGCGCGCCGGGCCGGTCAGCTCGTCGGACTGGCCGGCCTCGCGCAGCTTGAACAGCGGCGCCAGAACTGTCTCGATATGCTCGCGCACGCGGGCTTCCAGCGTCGACTGGGCTGCCGCCTGGGCTTCCGTGGTGCCCAGATCGCCGCCGACCAGCTTGATCGCCGGCTTCAGCGGGCCGGGACCGGGGATCAGCTGGGCCACGGTCTCGCCGTTCCAGATGATCTGGCCATCATCGGTGAAGGTCAGGTCTGTCATGTCTGTCCTAGCCAGGGCGCCGAGGCGCCGGTTGATTTCGGGTCGCAACGCTCTGAGCGCCGCGGACTTCAGGGTGCGGGCGGCCAGCTCGCGGCCTTCTGCATCGGGCCTGAAGGTCAGTCCGTCAAGCCGTCCGACGAAATGACCCTCAACCGTCACCTCGCCCGTGTGCGATACGCCGGCCAGCAGGTCGCGCTCGTCGCGCAGGCCTTTTACCAGCGCGCTGGTGCGGCGATCGACGAAGCGTTGCATCAGCCGTTCATGCAGGGCGTCGGACAGGGCGTCCTCGATCTGGCGTGTGCGGCCGCGCCAGTGATCGGGGTCGTGTGTCCAGTCGGCGCGGTGTGCGGCATAGGCCCAGGTGCGCACATAGGCGAGCCGCGAGGCCAGCGCATCGACATCGCCGGACGTCTTGTTCAGCCGTTCCAGATGACCGGCCAGCCAGTCGTCGGGCAGGCGATTGCCGGGGCCGGTCAGGTGCAGGTAGATCGATTTCACCAGCCGGGCATGGGCGTCCAGCGTCGCCTTGCGGAAATCCGGCAGGCGGCAGGCATCCCACAGCCGGCTCACCCCGTCGCGGCCGGTCGCGCGCTCACGCACTTCGCGATCGGCAGCCAGCACGCCCAGGGCCCGCTCGTCCATCGCTTCGCCGACCCGCTCCAGCGCCGGGTGGCGCGAAGGTTTGCCGAGCGAGAATTGCAGCGCGTCCAGCGAGCTCTCGTCGAGATCGGGATTGCGCCAGCGCAGGCGTTCGACGGGTGCGAATGTGTGCGCTTCCACAGCCTCGACGACATCCGGTTCAAAAGGCCGGCAATCGGCGGTTTCGCCGAATGTGCCGTCGGAGCGGAAGCGGCCGGCCCGGCCGGCGATCTGGCCGAGCTCGGCCGGGGTCAGCCGGCGCCGGCGGCGGCCGTCGAACTTGCGGCTCTCGGCAAAGGCGACATGGTCGATATCCATGTTCAGCCCCATGCCGATGGCATCTGTGGCGACGAGGAAGTCCACTTCGCCGGACTGGTAGAGCTCGACCTGGGCGTTGCGGGTGCGCGGCGACAGACCGCCCATCACGACCGCAGCCCCGCCGCGCCGCCGGCGCAGGAGTTCCGCGATGGCGTAGACCGCCTCGGCCGAGAAGGCGACGACGGCCGAACGGCGCGGCAGGCGGGTCAGCTTGGCGGGGCCGGAATAGCTCAGCTGTGAGAAGCGCTCGCGATGCTCGGTATCGGCGCGCGGCACGAGTTCGCGGATCAGCCGGGTCATCGTGCCCGAGCCGAGGATCATGGTCTCTTCGGTGCCGCGGGCGCGCAGGAGGCGGTCGGTGAAGACATGACCGCGCTCCGGATCGGCAGCCAGCTGCACCTCGTCGATGGCGACGAAGGCGACACGTTTCTCCACCGGCATGGCTTCCGCGGTGCAGATGAAATAGCGCGCCGAGGCCGGCACGATCTTTTCCTCGCCGGTAATCAGCGCGACAGCGGCTGGACCCTTGGCTTTTACCACCCGGTCATAGACTTCGCGCGCGAGCAGGCGCAGGGGCAGGCCGATCATCCCGGAGGACCGGCCCAGCATCCGCTCGACGGCGAGGTGTGTCTTTCCGGTATTGGTCGGTCCGAGCGCGGCCGTTATCTGGCCGGGACCGTCATTGCGCGCCAACATGACGCCCCCTCCTTAGGCCGGACGCCGGGGGCAGCGCAAGGCTGCTCACCGGCACCCGGCATGCAGGATCAGCTTTCCTGGATCGAGCGGGCGGTGATCGTCACCCCGCCAAAGCCGGCGTTCGTCCGGATGCGCACGGGGACATAGAGATCGCCACCATGCACCGGCGCCATCCAGAAGGTGATCGGATGGGAGATGGTGTCATCGTCGGGGAATTCATCGGCTTCATAGCCCGAAACCGGTTCGTAATAGGCGTGGCAGATCTGGGCATCGCCCGACCAGGCCCGGGTGCGGATCCGCTCGGTACCGCCATCCTCGAAGCGCAGATTATAGCGGGCGCGTCCGTCGAATACCGGCAGCTGGCCGTCACACAGCGAATCGCTGCTGGAGGCAGCGCCCAGCCCGATGGCCAGCAGGGTCGAGAGCGGATCGGCGGCGCCGGCACGCTCCTCTGCCGTCGCCGGCGGTTCGCCCATATTGCCGAAGGGCGGTTCGATATCCGGCGTCGCGACTCCTTCGGGGAAGTCGATGCCGACCGTGCGGTTCTTCGAGCTGGCATGATTGTAGTGGCTGTAGCGCCAGGGCTGCAGCCGGGGGCCGAAGCGATAGCCGGACACGCCGGCCTCGATATCCGCATCGGAGAACAGCGCGGCCAGCCCGGCCGTCGTCAGCCGCGCCGAGGCGCTGTAGTCGTCATTCGCGAACTGGCCGTTCACGACGATATCGGCGACCTGGAAGATCATGACCGAGCCGGAATACTGCACGGTGATGCCCAACGGCCCGCTGCCTGCAGCGCTGTCTGCTGCATCGTCGGCCGCAAGGACCGGCACGCCGCCGGTCAGGCCCAGCGCCATGGCTCCGATAACCCACGCGTTTTTCACTCGAAACTCTCCTCGGCTATGCACCGCCGCCAGCTTGACCCCGATATATCAACTGCAATAACCGAACAAAACCGGCTGCAAGATGAACGGTGCAAGCTTGACGCCGTGGCCTGGCTCCTTTATCTCGCCCGCTCTCGCACTGGTCGCAAGGCCGGTGCGCACGGATTATTCTATTTGAAAGGTGCGACTATGGCGCGTCGCTGCGAACTGACCGGCACGGGCGTGATGACGGGGAACAATGTGTCCCACGCTCAGAACAAGACCCGCCGCCGTTTCCTGCCGAACCTGTGCGATGTCACGCTGGCTTCGGAAAAGCTGGGTCGTAACTTCAAGCTGCGTATCGCTGCGAAGGCGCTGCGGTCTGTCGACCATGTCGGCGGCCTGGATGCCTTCCTCCTCAAGGCCCGCGACGAGAGCCTCTCGGACCGCGCCCTGAAGATCAAGCGCGACCTGAAGAAGGCTCTGGCAGCCTGAGCGCTTCCGGACCTGACCGAATTCGATCAACGCCCGCTGTTCCTGCAGCGGGCGTTGTCGTATGCGCGGCATGCCGCTAGCTTCCTCGCGGATTTCGGACGTGAAGATCCGGGGGAGGCCGTCATGACAAACAGGATTTCCGCAATCGCCGCAGCGTTCGGCGCACTCGCACTGGCCGCCTGCGGCAGCGGCGAGCCCGCCGCCGAGGCGCCGGCCACACCCCGCCCTGCCGAACCGGCACCGGATGATGGCGGCATTCCCGCTGCCGACATGGTGTTCTTCGGCGGCCCCATCTACACCGCCGATGATACCCGCCCCATGGTCGAGGCCGTTGCTGTCCAGGACGGCCGCATCGTCTTCGCCGGACCGCGGGCAGGCGCGAATATCTGGGTGGGACAGGCCACGCGCCTCGTCGATCTGGAGGGCGCCGCGATGTATCCGGGCTTTACCGACAGCCATATCCACGTGCTCGGCGTCGGCCAGCGCGAACGCCTGCTCAATCTGGACGATGTGCGCTCGGTCGCCGAACTGGTCGAGCGCGTCTCCGGCGCCGTCGAGGCGGCCCGGCCGGGCGATGTCGTCTTCGGGCGCGGCTGGATCGAGACACACTGGCCGGAAGGCCGTTTCCCCACGCGGGACGATCTGGATGCCGTGTCGCCGGACAATCCGGTCGTGCTGGTCCGGGCCGACGGCCACGCGCTGGTCGCCAATTCCGCCGCGCTGGAGGCGGCCGGGATCGATCGCGATTCGATAGCGCCGGAAGGCGGGGAGATTCTGTTCGGCGAGGCCGGCGAGCCGACCGGCATGCTGATCGACACCGCCATGGGCCCGGCCCAGGCACTCGTCGCCCAGCCGTCCGGAGCCGAGCGCGCCGACACCTATGCCGAGGGCGCGAACCGTCTCGCCAGCCTGGGCTGGACCGGCGCACACGACATGTCGGTGCCATGGTCCGACGTGGCGATGATCGAGGGTCTCGCCCAAGCGGACCGCCTGCCGATCCGCGTCTATGTCTCGATCAATCCGGAAGGCTATGCCGATCTGGCGGCCGGCGATGTGCCGCGAGTGGCCGATGACGGCCGCGTCATCACCCGGGCCGTGAAACTCTATATGGACGGCGCCCTGGGCTCGCGCGGTGCGGCGTTGCTGGAGCCTTATTCCGACCGTCCGGACACATCCGGCCTGCGCATCGCGGAAGCGGACGAGACGACGGGCATGATGACCCAGGCCCTGCGTGACGGCATCCAGATGAATGTCCACGCCATCGGCGACCGCGGCAATCGCTCGCTGCTCGACTGGGTGGGCGAGGCGCTGGACCAGGTCCCCGCAGAAGAGCGCGCCCTGGCCGAGCACCGCTGGCGCGACGAGCACAGCCAGATCGTCCACCCGGACGATATCCCCCGCTTTGCCGAACTGGGCGTGATCGCGTCCATGCAGCCCTCCCACGCGATCGGCGACCTGCATTTCGCCCCGGACCGGCTGGGCGATGCCCGGCTGGAAGGGGCCTATGCCTGGCAGAGCCTGCTGGACGCCGGCGCACACCTCACCGGCGGATCGGATGCACCGGTCGAGCAGGGCGATCCGCGGATCGAATACTATGCCGCCACGGCACGCGCCGATCTGTCCGGTTTCCAGGGCGAGAACTGGCATGCCGAGGAAGCCCTGTCGCGCAGCGACGCGCTGAAACTCTTCACGCTGTGGCCGGCCTATGCTTCCTTCCGCGAGGACGAGCTGGGCTCGATCGCGACCGGCAAGCGGGCCGATTTCACGGTCTTCTCCGCCGACATCATGACCATCCCCGAAGCGGATATCCTCGAGGTGGAACCGGTGATGACGGTGGTCGAGGGGGAGATTGTCTGGGAGCGCGCGGAGTAGGCGGCACAAGCGGTCCTTCCCCTTGATGGGGAAGGTGTCCCGAAGGGACGGAAGGGGTGAATCCCGGTGTTTGCCTTTTCGAAGACCTCGCTCCCACCCCATCCACCACGCCTGCGGCGTGGTCCCCCTTCCCCATCAAGGGGAAGGATGGCGGTGTGGCCCTACTCTCCCACCGCAAATGCCATCAGCAGGGTGCGCTGGCGGTTGGAGAAATTATCGTCGGAGATGATCAGGACCAGCGTCTCGCCGCCGCGTTCGATCACGGCGATGCCCTCGAAATTGTCGACGGGCAGGGGCGGGTCGATCCGGCCGAGCGTTTCCGGCGTGATCGCGGCCGGTGCGCCGGTTTCGGGCACGGGGAAGGCGATGATGCCGATGCGGTTGCCGGCGGCGCGCGAATAGAAGCGCTCCACGGCGTAGATCGTGCCGTCGTAGGCGGCCATGCCGGTGAGCCCGAAAGAGGGGCGCGAATGCAGGCTGTAGCGCTGCCAGCCGGTATCGCCGCCCACCCACAGCGCATGACCCAGACCGAGATCGGTCGGGTACTCCACACCCATCACCAGGCGGCCCTCGTCTGTGAGGGCCAGGGATTCAAGGCCGCGATTGTCCGGCAGGCCGGACAGGGCGTCCGGGATATCCAGCGGTTGCGGCAGAGCCGTGTCGCGGGCCGACCAGTCCTCGCCCAGCGCATAGGTCAGCACGCGGTGGCGGCGCTCGAAACTCACCGCATAGCGGCCATCGCCCAGCGCCGTGAGGCCCTCGCTGTCGCCGGAGCGGCCTTCGAAATGACGGCCATCGCTGTCGCGCACGGGTGAGATCGAGAGGTCGCTGAAACCGGTCAGCGTGTTCGTGGCATCGTCCCAGGCCAGCGCACCGGTAACCCACCAGGCGCTGTCGGAGAGCGCCAGCAGGCGCGTGCCATCGGCCGAGACTTCCAGCGCCGACAGGCCCCCGAAGCGTTCATCGTCAGATGCCAGGACGAGCCCGCCGCGATAGGCCAGCCGGCCCAGCGCGGCCTGTTCCTCGGGACCGGCCTCCAGCGGCAGGGCGGCCGCCGTCACCGGCTGGGCATGGGATGCCGGCTGCAGCGCCAGGAAGAGGACGGCTGCAACAAGACTGAAACGCATCATGTAAAACTCCTCAGCGGCCGCCGGCCAGGGAGGCCCGGTCGCCGCGTTTGAGACCCGATGTCGCACTCTCGTTCCGGCTGGAGAAGCGGGTCCCCGGACGGCCATCCTCTTCGAACAGGGCCGCCAGCTGGTCCGTCATGGCCCCGCCGAGCTGTTCGACGTCATTGATGGTAACCGCGCGGCGATACCAGCGTGTGACATCATGGCCGATACCGATCGCCAGCAGTTCGATCTCCGAACGGTTCTCGATCAGGGCGATGGTCTCGCGCAGATGGCGTTCCAGATAGCCCGGCGAATTGGCCGACTGGGTGCCGTCATCGACCGGTGCGCCATCGGAGATCACCATCATGATGCGGCGTTGCTCCGGCCGGGCGCCCATGCGTTTCCAGGCCCACAACAGGGCTTCGCCGTCGATATTCTCCTTCAGGAGGCCCTCGCGCATCATCAGGCCCAGATTGGTGCGGGCGCGGCGCCAGGGCGTGTCGGCGGACTTGTAGATGATGTGGCGCAGATCGTTCAGCCGGCCCGGATGCGGCGGCTTGCCCTCGGCCAGCCATTGCTCCTTCGAGCGGCCGCCCTTCCAGGCCTTGGTGGTGAAGCCCAGGATCTCCGTCTTCACGCCGACCCGCTCCAGTGTGCGGGCGAGAATGTCGGCGCAGGCCGCGGCGACCATGATCGGCCGGCCGCGCATCGAGCCGGAATTGTCCAGCAGCAGGGTGACGATCGTGTCGCGGAATTCGGTATCGCTCTCCTGCTTGTAGGACAGGGGCAGGGTGGGGTCGGCGATGACCCGGGCCAGGCGCGAACCGTCCAGCACGCCCTCCTCGAGGTCGAACTGCCAGGCGCGTTCCTGCTGCGCCATCAGGCGGCGCTGGAGGCGGTTGGCCAGGCGGCCGACGACCTGGTCGAGCCCTTTGAGGGCATTGTCGAGATATTTGCGAAGCCGCTCCAGCTCGTCCGCATCGCACAGATCCTGGGCCTGGATCACCTCGTCGAATTCGCGGGTGAAGACCTTGTAGGCCTTGGCATCGCCCTCGCCGGAGGGCTGCCAGTTAGGACGCATCGCGGTCTGGGCGGCGCCTTCGTCATCCATGGCGTCGACGCGGGTATCGGCGTCCTCGCCCTCGGCATTGATCTCTTCCTCGTCGCCGGCCGTGCCCGAGGCGTCCGGCGTGTCGGGCTGTTCGCCGTCCTTGCCGTCATCCTGCTCGTCCTCGCCGGTACGCTGCTCGCGGTCGACGCCCTCATCGTCATCGTCCTGGTTTTCCGACTGTTCCGGATCGCCGCCCAGCTCGTCGGCCAGGTCGAGATCCTCGATCACGGTGCGCAGGAGATCGGCAAAGGCCTGCTGGTCGCCGGCATTGCGCGCCAGGGCGTCGAGCGATTTGCCGGCAACGGTTTCCAGCTGGTCGCGCCACAGTGTCATCAGCCCGTCGGCTTCCGGCGGGGTCGGACGCCCGGTGATCCGCTCGCGGACCAGCATCGCCACGGCCTCTTCCATCGGCGCGGCCTGACGGTCCTCGACACGCTGCCAGCCCTTCTGCCGGCAGCGGGCGATGAGGGCGGCATCGAGATTGTTCGCCATGCCGCGCATGTCGCGGGCGCCGAGGCTTTCCACGCGCGCCTGCTCGGCCGCATGGAAGATGGCGCGCGCCGTCGCGCCGGGCGGCAGGGCGCCGAGATGGGCTGCTTCGTCATGGTGAGCCAGGCGCAGCGCCAGCGCATCGGCGCGTCCGCGCACGGCCGCTGCGGCCGCTGCCGACGGCTCCGGTCCGGGATTGGGCAGCACGATGCGGCCGCCGGACAGGCCGGCAATCTCGCCGCCATAGCGGACGTCGAGATCCTTGTCGCCGGCAATGGCGCGGGTTGTGATGGCGAGGGCGCGCTTGAACGCGTCCGGGTCTCTGGGCGGCTGGCTCATAGCTGCAACCTAATCCATCCGCACGAAATTGCGAGGGCGGCAAAGCGTCCGCCTGCATGGGATTTCAGCGGAACCGGCACGGCCGCCACGCGTTTTAGGAGTACCGGTTGTTTCACAACCTGAAAGGAGGCCCGGTCATGACCAAGGTTGATTTTGAAAAAGCCCTTCTGGACCCGGCAGGCACGTTCGACGAGCCGGAAGATGTCGTGCGCAACGACGCCCTCTCGCGCGAACAGAAAAAGGAAATCCTCGAACGCTGGCAGCATGATGCCGAGGAGCTGGTCGTCGCGTCCGGCGAGGGCATGCCCGGCGGCGGCGAGACCCAGCTGCGCAAGGTCGGCAAGGCGCTGGACGCCGTCTGACGCGTTATTCCAGCACGCCGATGGAGACCAGCCAGTCACGCGAGATCGCCGCGATATCGTAGCGCTCGCCCGTGACGGTGTTTGTGAAGTTGTGGTCGCCAAAGGGCAGGATATGGACGGTGTGGTGCGTTTCGCCGTTCTCGATGCGCGCCCCGATCAGGTCGATCGAGGGCAGGACGGGGATGACACCGTCGCTCAGTCCGAAGAACCAGAGCGTGGGCGTGTCACTGTCGTCCAGGACAGGCGCCGGATCGAAGCCCGGCTCGCCCTCGAACGCGATGGCGGCTGCCTCGGCGGTCAGCATGTCTGTGCGGGTGATGGTGTCGCGCGCGCCTACGGACTGCATCAATGCGGCTTCGTGTGCCGCTTCTGCGCCCGCCGACACCGAAACGCCCTCACCTATGATGATGAAGCCGATCTCGATTTCGGTGTTCTCGCGCAGGAGGCTGTCTGCCAGGGGCATGATCCAGCCGGCCTGGCTGCCGCCGAACAGGCCGATGCGCGTTTCGTCGATGCCGTCCTGACCGGCCAGCCATTGCACCGAATGGGCGACGTCCCAGGCGAGGTCGTGGAAGACACGATCGCTCGTTTCTACCGAGAAGCGTTCGTATTCACCGGTTGATTCGCCCGTGCCGCGCTTGTCGAAGGAGAGGACCGCAAAGCCCATGGCCAGCGCGGCATTGGTGTAGAAGCCGACACCGTCGCGCGTGGTCGCTGCCGAGCCGTGCGCGGTAACGATGGCCGGCAGCTCGCCGGACGCGCCGGCCGGCCGGTAGAGCGTGGCGCCCAGTTCGACATCACCCGCCGGAATGGTGACGCGCACGGTTTCGGCCTCGCTGAGCGGTGACGCATGAGCGGGGGAGCCGGCCACCAGGACAAGGGTCGCGACGAAAAGGCAGACGGTCTTCCGCCATCCGGGGGTGTTGCGCATGTGCTTGGTCTCCTGACGCCCGATATTGCAATCAGACCTGCCTGCCGATTTCTGATCAATTCACAAGGGGTTGATCGACGAATGACGTCCTCAGCGCGGCATAATCCATGAGCAGGCCGGAAAGGAGTTGATAACCACATCACGGCATCATGGCCGGTGGAGCCAGGAAAAGCGGGCCCGACAGGTGGCGAGACAAAAGGCTGGATGACCTATTCGGTCCACTCCATGGCCAGCGTGAACTCTGCGCTGCAGCATATGGACATGCTGCAACGGGATAGTGTGAAAGTGCACACCCGTATCGCGACAGGGCTCAAGATTGGCAGCGCGAGCGATGGCGGCGCGATCTGGGCCCTGGCCCAGGGCATGCGCGCGTCCAACGGTGCGCGCGGCGAGGCGCTGACCTCGATGGATCTGGCCACCGGCGTCGTGGAAACGGCGCTCGCCGCCGCGGAAGGCATTTCCGATCTGATGGTTGAAATGCAGGGCAAGCTTGTCGCCGCCACCGACACTTCGCTCGACGAACGGGGCTGGCGCACCCTGATGAATGATTTCGTCGCCCTGGGTAATCAGGCCCAGCACCTCGTCGCCAACGCTGCCTTCAACGATATCAATCTCCTGGAAGCCGGGGCCGCCGATATCTCGGTGCTCGTTTCGGAGAACCCCAACGCCCAGATGGCCATTGCCGCGGAAGACCTGAGCGATGGCGGCGGGATTTTCGATTCCACCCTGCCGGCCAGCCTGCCGCAAACCGATGCCAGCGGTCTCGCCACCCGGCCGGACGCGACCATGGTGGCAGATTTCGAAGCCTCGATGAACGCGGTCAATGCCGCGATCTCGCGCCTGGGCGTCAGCCTGAAGACGCTGGAGATCCAGCGTACCCTCCTGGTCAAGCAGATCGATGTGACCGATGCCGGTATCGGCAATCTGGTCGACGCCGATCTCGGTCGGGAATCGGCCAAGCTCAAGGCGCTGATGGTGCGTGAGGATCTGGGCCTGCAGGCCCTGGCGATCGCCAATGAGGCGCCGCGCACCATCCTGCGCTTCTTCCAGTAGATTTCGCTAGCCGTCGACCCGGGCGCCGCTTGCGTCGATCACGGGCGTGCCGTCTTCCAGTTCGAACGGGCCTGAAGGCCAGGTCTCCAGAAGGTCGAGCACGCCGGGGCTGGGCCGGCACAGGCGCACACCGCGGGGCGTGCACACGATGGGCCGGTTCACCAGAACGGGATGCTCCAGCATGGCGTCCAGGATCTGCGTGTCGGACACGCCGGGTTCGAGCAGGCCCAGCTCCGCCGCCGGTGACTTGGTCTCGCGCAGCGCCTGGCGGGGCGTCAGGCCGGCGGCTGCGAACAGGCCGAGCAATTGCGGCCGCGTCCAGCCGGTTTCCAGATACTCGATCACGACCGGGTCCTCGCCCGCCGCCCTCACGATGGCGACGACATTGCGCGATGTGCCGCATTCCGGATTGTGATGGATGACGATCATGGCGCGGGTGTCTCCGGTCCGGGGAAATGGCGGCGGGTGCGGTTGGCGAAGGCGACCAGCGACAGCATGACCGGCACTTCTACCAGCACGCCGACGACGGTCGCCAGCGCGGCGCCCGAATTGAGGCCGAACAGGCTGATCGCGACGGCGACGGCCAGTTCGAAGAAATTCGATGTGCCGATCATCGCGCAGGGGGCGGCGACCGGGTGCGGCACGCGCCAGGCCCAGGCGGCGCCATAGGCGAGGGCGAAGATGCCGTAGGACTGGATCAGGATCGGCACGGCGATCAGGGCGATCAGCAGCGGTCGCTCCAGGATGACATGGCCCTGGAAGCCGAACAGCAGCACGACCGTGCCCAGCAGGCCGAGGATCGAGGCCGGTTTGATGCGGCCGGTAAAGCGCGTGACAGCCTCTTCCCCGCCCTTGCGGACGAGGAGGGTGCGCATCGCAATGCCGGCAATCAGCGGGATCACGACATAGAGCGCGACCGAGAGGATCAGCGTTTCCCAGGGCACCGCGATATCGGTCACGCCCAGCAGCAGGGCGACGATCGGCGCGAAGGCGAACACCATGATCGCATCGTTCACGCTGACCTGGGCGAGGGTATAGGTGGCGTCGCCGCGGGTGAGTTGCGACCAGACGAAGACCATGGCGGTACACGGCGCCGCGCCGAGCAGGATCAGGCCGGCGATATAGCCGTCGGCCTCGGCCGGCGGGATCAGTCCGGCGAAGATGTGCTTGAAGAAGACGACGCCGAGAAAAGCCATCGTGAAGGGTTTGACCAGCCAGTTCACCACCAGGGTGATGACCAGGCCCTTGGGCCGCTCGCCGACGCGCTTGAGACTGCCGAAATCGACCGCGATCATCATCGGCCAGACCATCGCCCAGATCAGCACTGCCACAGCAAAATTGACGTTGGCGTATTCCAGCGCGGCGAGGGCGGCGAACACACCGGGCACGATTTGCGCCAGCCCGATCCCCGCCAGGATGCACAGCGCCACCCAGACGGACAGATAGCGTTCGAACGTGTTCATCGATCCCGCTTCCTCAGCCGCAGCAGGCTTTTCCGGCGGGGCGGGGTGCGGCCTTGGGCGTGCAGCAGCCACCGTCTCCGGCTTCGTGGGGGGCGTTGGCGATGACCGCCGTTTCGGGCGCCTCGCCGAGATCGTGCCCGTAATCGGTGCTTTCGCCCATCGTGCGGAAGACTTCCCAATTGGTGCCGACGGGATCGGCGACCCAGCTTTTTTCCGACCGCGCATAGCAGCAGGTCGTCTCGCCCTCTTCGAGGGTTTGCGCTCCTGCCCGCGAGAGGCGTTCATAGACCGCGTCGAGTTCGGTCTTGTCCTCGGCCTGGATGCCCAGATGCTGGATGCCCGGACGGCCGCCGCGCGCGCTGATCGCGAAATTGACCCGCGGATCGTCGAGCATCCATTTGGCGTAGTCGGGCTTGGTGGTCGTCGGACTGGCGGCGAACAGGGTCGAGTAGAAGGTGATGGCCTTTTGCAGGTCGTCGACGGCAAGATGGACGTGCAGACGCTTCATGACAGGGACTCCTGGGGGGTGGGGCAGCAGGCGCCGCGTGCGGCAGCCTCGACAACCGGGGTGCAGATCTCCGAATGACCCAGGCAGCAATCCTCCATCAGATAGAGGAGGAGTGCCGACATGGTTTCGAACTCGACGCTGTAGATCAGCGATCGGCCGTCGCGGCGCTGGCGGACCAGTCCGGCCTGCGACAGCAGGTTCAGCTGGGCCGACAGCGTGTTGGGCGCGATATCGAGTGCGCGGGCGATCTCGCCCGCGGCCATTCCGTCGGGCCCGGCTTTCACCAGCAGGCGGAAGACGGCAAGGCGGCTGGGCTGGGCCAGGGCGGCGAGGCGGCGGACGGCGATTTCTGATTCCATATTTCAACGATAATTGAATTATGAGGTCGCGCAAGCCGGTTTTGCAGCGATGTTCAGCCGGCCGGAGATCCGCCGCCAGCAGACCTGCCGCCGGTAGATCAGCTCGCTGGCGCGGTTCCCGGGCGCAGATAGGCAAACATGTGCGCTACATAATCGGCCTTGCCCAGCTCCACGCCTTCACGGCGCAGGATCGCGTAGGCGGTCATGATGTGGAAGTAGAATTGCGGCAGGGCCCAGTCGCGCGCATAGCGTCCGCCATCGTCCAGATCGAAGGCGATGCCCATCGGCAATTCCAGTGCCAGCGGCTGGCCGGCGCCGTCATCCAGCGCATCGGCGGACAGGCTGTCGAGATAGGCCAGGGCCTCGTCGATCCGCGCGAGAGCCTCGGCCAGCGTGCCGGGATTTTCGCCGCCCTGCCGGCCTTCGTTCAGCAAGGCGTCCATCGCGTCGGGGAAGGCTTCGTGGCGCAGCCGGCGGCCGCCCTCATGGACCTGCAGGCAGGCAAAGCGGATCTGGGTCGACAGGGGGAACATGTCCGGGGCGAGCCGCGCCGCGAGCAGGGCGTCGGCATTGCCCGTCTGCTCCTCGGCCTTGCGCAGCCAGGCCGCCAGCGCGGTGAGCATCTGCCGGTAGGTCGGCAGCAAGAGATCGCTTAACGTCATGCCCGGCTCCCCGCCATTGGTGGCCATGCCTCGGTCGTCCCCGGTCAGGCCGCCGAGCTTTCCGCCTTGATCGGCGCTTCCGGCAGGTCCTCGCCGAAGACGCGCTGGTAGAATTCCGCGATGGTCGGACGTTCCAGCTCGTCACACTTGTTCAGGAAGGTCAGGCGGAAGGCGGCGCCGAGATCGCCGAAGATCTCGTAGTTCTCCGCCCAGGTCAGCACGGTCCGCGGGCTCATCACCGTGGAGATGTCGCCATTGATGAAGGCGTCGCGGGTGAGGTCGGCAACCTTCACCATGTCGGCGACCATCTTCTTGCCGTCCTCGCTTGCGGAGAGCTTTTTCATCTTCGCCAGCACGATGGCATTCTCGGTCTCGCGCGGCAGGTAGTTCAGCGTCGAGACGATGGACCAGCGGTCCATCTGGCCCTGATTGATCTGCTGGGTGCCGTGATAGAGGCCGGTCGTATCGCCCAGGCCGATCGTGTTCGTCGTTGCGAACAGGCGGAAGAAGGGATGCGGCCGGATCACCTTGGTCTGGTCCAGCAGCGTCAGCGAGCCCGAGGCTTCCAGCACGCGCTGGATCACGAACATCACGTCCGGACGGCCGGCATCGTATTCGTCGAACAGCAGGGCGACCGGGCGCTGCAGGGCCCAGGGCAGGATGCCTTCCTGGAACTCGGTGATCTGCTTGCCGTCGCGCAGCACGATGGCGTCCTTGCCCACCATGTCGATCCGGCTGACATGGCTGTCCAGATTGACCCGGACCATCGGCCAGTTCAGCCGAGCGGCAACCTGTTCGATATGGGTCGACTTGCCGGTACCGTGATAGCCCTGGATCATCACGCGGCGATTGAAGGCAAAGCCCGCCAGGATGGCCCGCGTCGTCGCCGGATCGAACACATAGTCCGGATCGATCTTCGGCGTGTGTTCGTCCGCCCTGGAGAACATCGGCACCTCGAAGCCGGCATCGAAGCCGAACAGGGCCTTTGTGTCAGCGGTCGTATCGGGGGCAGCCAGGGGGAAGTCTTCGCTCATCGAACCGGTCTTTATCGTTGCGCGCCTTGCGGCAAGGATTGCCTGACGCCTGGATTTGATATCGACAGGTATTGCAAGGCCGCACCGGCTTCAAGTCAATGCGGCGAACACAGCCGGGGCGGCAAATTGCCCCGGCTGTCCGATGTGCGCGGATAACGGGGTCAGGCGATCTGGCGGGCGAGTTCCTCGACGCTGCGGGTCGAACTCTCCACCTCGCGGGTGGCGGCGTCGATTTCCTGGATCGCCTTCGAGATGTCCGTCACGCCCTGGGCGACGTCCTGCATGTTGCGGGACATGTCCGAGGTGACCGATGTCTGTTCCTCGACGGCGGCGGCAACAGCCGTCGACATGCTCTCGACTTCCGAGATCGTGTTGCGGATCGAGGAGATGGCATCGGCGGCGCGTTGCGTTGCGCCCTGGACTTCGGAGACCTGCGCCGAGATTTCCCCGGTCGCCGCAGAGGCCTGGTTGGCCAGGCCCTTCACTTCGGATGCAACGACGGCAAACCCCTTGCCGGCTTCACCGGCGCGGGCCGCCTCGATGGTCGCATTGAGCGCGAGCAGATTGGTCTGTTCGGCGATGGCGGTGATCAGGTTGACGATCTCCCCGATACGCTGAGCCGCCTCGGAGAGCGTGCGGACCGTGGCGTCGGTCTTGTCGGCCTGCTCGACGGCTTCCCGGCTGACCTGGGATGCACGCGACATCTGCTGGCTGATCTCGGCGGCCGAAGCGGACAGTTCTTCCGCACCCGAAGCGATCGATTGCACACCGGTCGAGGCCTGCTGCGCGGCCGCGGCCACGCTGGCGGTCTGCGAGGAGGTGTTCGAGGCGGACCGGGAGATCTTCTGCAGATCGGCCGCGATCGAGCGCTGGGCGTCGGCGCGGCGATGCCGTTCGCTCACCTCGGCGGTGATGTCGGTCGCAAACTTCACGACCTTGAACGGCTTGCCGTCCATGTCGAGGATCGGGTTGTAGCTGGCCTGGATCCACACGTCGTGCCCGTCCTTGGCGATGCGGCGGTATTCGGCGGTCTGGAATTCGCCTCGGGCCAGTTTTGCCCAGAACTCCTTGTAGGCCGGTGTGTCGCGCTCGCCCTTCGCGACAAACAGCCGGTGGTGCTGGCCGCGGACTTCGTCGAGCGTATAGCCGAGCGTCTTCAGGAAATTATCATTCGCCGTCAGAATGGTGCCGTCGAGTTCGAACTCGATGATCGCCTGCGACTTGTCCAGCGCGGCCAGCTTGCCGTTCATATCGGCATTGGCCAGCTTGCGCTCGGTGACGTCGGTCGCGAACTTGACCACGCGATAAGTGCGGCCCGATGCATCTCTTACCGGATTATAACTCCCCTGGATCCAGACGGGCCGGCCGCCCTTGCCGATCCGCTTGTACTCGGCAGCCTGGAACTGGCCGGCGCGCAGCGTATCCCAGAATTTCCGGTATTCGGGAGACGCAGCGTAATCGTTCTCGACGAAAAGCGCATGGTTCTGGCCGACGATCTCGTCCAGCGTATAACCCATCGCGTCGAGAAAATTCTGGTTGGCCGTGAGGATTTTCCCGTCCGGCGCGAATTCTATCACGGCCTGGGAGCGGGTTACGGCGTTGTACTTGTCGGCAATCTGGCTTTTGTCCGAATTCAACAGGTTCAGCATGGCGAGTCCCGTCGCTATCTCGTATTGGGCCGGGGAGGCTTGTTGGCGAGAATTCTTTTATTCGAATTTGAATCGATTTCACGCTGCACCTGTGAACAGAAAGTTAATGTCGGAATGGAGTACAAATATTCAAGGCTTGGTTTCTGAAGTGTTCACGAAAAAATCAGATAAAAATCAACGAATTACTATTTTATTAGTCAACGGTCTCGTTTTGAAACAAGTATAATAATAGATTAGCAAGAGCGCTTTGATCTATTTTGTGGCTATTTGAGGCTGTTTTATGAAATAGGCGCAAACAAGGATTGCGCGGCTGGAGCGCTGTGGCTCAGGCCATGCCCGCATTCTTGAGGATCTGGTAGGCGGCGATCACGCGGCCCAGCTGTTCCTCGCTCGAGCGGTCGCCGCCATTGGCGTCCGGGTGGAAGCGCTTCACCAGTTCGGCATAGCGCCGGCGCACCCTGGCCGGTTCGACATCGGCATCCAGCCCCATCGTCTCCAGTGCCTTGGACTGGAGACGGCCCATCGATTTCTCGCGCGGGGCTTCCTTGTGCGGATCGCGCCGGTCACCGAACATGCCGAAGGGATCGGTGAAACCGTCAGCAAAGTCGCGGCTGGCGCGCTGGGCCTTCGAGCTTGCCGAATGCGTATTGCGCCAGCTCCAGGTCGGGCGGTGGCCATAGGCAGCGCTTTCCCGGAAGGACTGGGCGGCGTGTTCGCTCATGCCCTCGAAGAAATTCCAGGACTTGTTGTATTCCGACGCGTGCGCCTGACAGAACCAGTAGAACTCGTTCAGCCGGTCCGTCGACTTGGGTGCGCGGCTGTCGCCATGCTTGCGGCAACCGGGCCATTCGCACACGCGTTCTTCCGGCGCCGGCTCGTCCCGGGGCGGTTTGATGCGGATATCCTTGAACCGCGGTTTGTAGTCGTAGGCGCCGGACATGGGGCCGATTATGGGCATGCGTCGGTAAAGCGGCAATGAAATGCCTGTTGAAATTTGTGTCAGCGCGCAGCCCGGCCGCTGCGAAAGCCGTTCACGCCAGATTGACAGGCGACAGGGGCTCGGCTCCGCTGTCGCCAGAGCCGGGGCGTCGTGATCCGGCGACAGCGCCGGAGACCGCCATGACCCTTCACCTCCGTTCCTTCCTGGCCGCCCTTGCGGCCGGCGGTCTCGGCCTGACCGGTTGCGCCACCCTGCCGCAGACAGAAACCGCGGCCCTGTGCCGGGCCGAGGGGGTGAGCCTTCATGCCGACTTCCCCACCGCCGGCCAGCACCGCTGCCTGGCGCGTTCGGCCGAGACGGTGATCGTGCGCACCGATCCGGAAGTCGCGATCGCCCCGCGCATCAATCCCAGCCCCTGGTTCGCCTTTGACATCGAGCGCGAGGAAGCGGGCCCCATCGAGATCGTGCTGGATTATGGCGGCTATCGTCATCGCTACGAGCCACGCATCCGCCGGCCGGGCGAGGACTGGCAGAGGGTGGATCCGGCGCATATCGAGGTTCTCGAAGAGGAAAACCGCGCACGTCTCACGCTAGACCTGCCGGCCGGCCGGACGCGGATTTCCGCCCAGCCCACCTATACGCCGGCCGATGTGGCCGGCTGGTCGGCGGCCTTCGCGGATGCGCATGGCTTCACCGCAATCGAATATGGCCGCTCGCTGGAAGGCCGGCCGCTGGAGGCGCTGGTCGCGGGCCCCGCCGATGCCGGCCGCCTTCTGGTCGCGCTGACCCGCCAGCATCCGCCGGAATATTCCGGCGGCCGCGCTTTCGAGGCCTTTGCAACAGTGATCGGCGAGGCGCATGACGGCGGCGCTCTGGCCGGCTATCGCCTGGTTCTGGTGCCGCTGGCCAATCCTGACGGCATGGCGAACGGGCACTGGCGCCTCAATTCCGGCGGCATGGACCTCAATCGCGACTGGTTCGAGGCCGAGCAGCCCGAAATCGCCGCGCTGCAGGCGCTGATCCGCCGGGAGGCCGAGGGCCGCGATGTCGAGGTTTTCCTCGATTTCCACTCCACCCGCCGCACCCTCGTCTACAATCCGCCCGCCGGCATTGCCGCGCGCGGTGACGCACTGATGGCCGAGATGGCAGCGCGCTTCGAAGCCGCGCTCGACCCGCAGCCGGAGTGGATCGAAGGTCACAACGCCGAGGCCGGCACGTCCAAGGCCTGGGCGCTGCAGACTTTCGGCGTGGCCGGGCTGACGGTCGAACTCGCCGACGAGGCCTCCGTCGAGGAGAGCCACGCGGTCGGACGGCTGGCCGCCGAGGCGGTGCTGGCGGTTGCGGCAGATCACTGACACCGCGCATGGCATCGGTGCCGTCTACGCGGTTATGGTCGGGCGCATCCAGACTTGCGGAGTATTGCCATGTCCATGAGGGACACCATCCAGGCCCGGCTTGAAGCGGCCCTCTCGCCGCAGCAGCTCGATGTGCGCGATGACAGCCATCTGCACGCCGGACACGCCGGCGCGCGGCCGGGCGGGGAAAGCCATTTCACCGTCGAGATCGTGGCGGAGGCCTTTGCCGGCCGCTCGCGGGTCGAACGTCACCGCCTGGTCAATGAGGCACTCTCGCACGAACTCGCGCGACAAATTCATGCCCTGGTCATCCGCGCGCGTGCACCTGGTGAATAGCGGCTGCGGCGGGCAGGGCACGATGTTGAAATGACATGCGTGCGCGCTAGCTTCCCGGCCGATAGTGAGAACAGCGAGGCGTGCCTGCTCCATGTACAAGTCCCGAACGGTCCTGCCGGCAATCGGCAGCCTGGCAATCCTGCTGGCCGGCTGCAGCACGGCTTTTGAAACCCCGACCACCCTGTCGAGCGATGCGCAGCTGGTTCCGGGCGAACGCCGCCTGGTGCCGGTGATGGAGTACGCAGACGGTGAAGCGCTGGCCGGGCTCTCGGCGCTGCACCTGCCGCTGGTGGAAATCGCGCCCGGAGCCGAGGTCGATGGCGATCTGGACAGCGCGCGCCTCGATCGCCTGCGCGCGGTTCTCTCGAAGGAGATCTGCCAGCGGTTCGCGCGCGGCGGGTTCTCAGTGCTGCCGGAACCGGAGGAAGGGGCGGCAACGGCGCGGTTGAGTGCAGCTGTGACGGGGCTGCGTCGCAATAATGTTGCAACAACGGGGCTGTCACGGGTCATCGGTACAGCCGTTCCGGGGCCGCTCAATCCGCGCGTGCCGATCGGTATCGGCGCGCTGGGGGCGGAAGGCGAAATTCTCGCCGAGGACGGCACCCAGCTCGCCGCGATCCGCTGGGCGTCGCAGAACCACCTCGCCTCCGGCGGCGGTTTCACCACCGTGCTCGACGGCCCCGCGGCCTTCGGCGACCTGGCCGACGCCAATGAACTCGCCAGCATTTTCGCCGATGCCTTCGGCGATCTCGTCGTCGAGGCCAGGGCCGGCTACGAGGTCAGCGAAAGCGAGACGCCGCGCGGCACGTGCGACGCCTATTTCGACCAGATCGGCCAGGACGAAGACGCCGAAGAAGCCGCCGGCTAAAGCGCGTCCAGCTCGTCCGGGCTGACCGAAACCCGCAGCCTGGTGATCTGGTTGCGGCGGCGCTCGACGACTTCAAAGCGGGCGCCGTGGAACTGGAAGACCTGGCCGCGCTCCGGGATCGTCTGGGCCTCGTGGATCACCAGGCCGGCAATGGTGACGGCCTCCTCGTCGGGAAGCTCCCAGTCCAGCGCGCGGTTGAGATCGCGGATCGGCACCGCGCCGTCGACCAGCCAGGAGCCGTTCTCGTTGTCCGGCTGGATGCCCTCGACGGCGATGTCATGCTCGTCCTCGATGGCGCCGACGATCTCCTCGAGAATGTCCTCCAGCGTCACCAGACCCATCAGCGCGCCATACTCGTCGACGACCAGGGCGAAGTGTTCGCGCTTTTCGCGGAAGGCGTTGAGCTGATCGAGCACTTCGGTGGTTTCCGGCACGAACCAGGGTTCGCGGCGCAGCGCGTCGATATCGATCACCGACGCATCGCCATCGGCCTCGTGCAGCGCGCGGGCAATGTCGCGCACATGCAGGATGCCGACAATATTCTCGGTGTCCTCGCGGTAGAGCGGCAGGCGGGTGTGCGGGCTGTGCAGCGCTTCGGTGACGATCTCTTCCGGCTTCTTGTCGGCATCGATCATCAGGATCGACTTGCGGTGAACCATGATGTCGTCGACCGTCAGCTCGCGCAGGTCGAGCACGCCGCCCAGCATGTCGCGGTCATCCTTCACCACGCCGCCTTCCTCGTGATGCAGGGCGATGGCGCCGCGCAGCTCGTCATGGGCGGACAGGACCGGGCCTTCCACATTGGCGCCGAAGATGCGCAGCGTACCGCGCACCACGACCTGAACGGCCCGCACCACCGGCGCGAAAACCTTCACCGCCAGAAGGATCGGCCGCGCCACGGTCAACGCGAAACGGTCGGGATTGGACAGGGCGTAGGTCTTGGGCAGGACTTCCGCGAAGATCAGCACCGTGAAGGTCATGATCAGCGTGGCCCAGAGCACCGAATTGCCGCCCAGCAGGTCCTCGAACAGCTGACCCGCAATCATCGAGGCGGCGATATTCACCAGATTGTTGCCCAGCAGGATCGAGCCGAGCAGGCTTTCTCCGTCGCCGATCAGCTTGTTGACCACAGCGGCCCCGGGGTGCTTGTCGCGCTCCATCTGCAGCATGCGGGCCCGCGAGGTCGCGGTCAGCGAGGTTTCTGATCCGGAAAAGAAGGCGGACAGGCACAGAAGGCCGATAATCATCAGCACCGGGCCGATCAGGGTCCAGTCGAGGCTCATGAGAGCTGGGTCTCCAGAAAGTGTTGCAGGTCGGTCTCGTCGGTATCGCGATCGATGAAGGCCTCGCCGATACCGCGTGCCAGGACGAGGGCGATCCGCCCGTCCCGGTTCTTCTTGTCATCGCGCATGCGGTCGATCAAGCGTTCCGCATCCCAGCCGGTATGGGCCAGCGTTTGCGGACCGTCGGGCAGGCCGGCTGCGCGCAGGTGCGCCCGTACACGTTCGGCATCCCCGGCCGGGCAAAGCCCTTTGTGAACCGAAAAGCCGAAGGCCAGCGCGAGACCCGCGGCGACGGCTTCGCCATGGCGGATCCTGTCCTTGGGCGCTTCGGCCTCGAAGGCGTGGCCGAAAGTATGGCCGAGATTGAGCAGGGCGCGGGCACCGGCCTCGCGCTCGTCCTCGGCGACAATGCGCGCCTTGAACGCCACGGCCGCTGCCACGGCTTCGCTCAATGTCTCACCGTCGAGGGCCGTCTCGGCTGCTGCCTCCAGCCGGTCGAACAGCGGCCGGTCGCCGATCAGTGCGGCCTTGACGATCTCGGCATAGCCGGCCCGGCGTTCGCGCAAAGGCAGGCTGGCCAGCAGGTCGGCATCGGCGATCACCAGGCGGGGCTGGTGGAAGGTGCCGACGAAATTCTTGCCATGGCTGGTATTGATGCCGGTCTTGCCGCCGACCGAGCTGTCGACCTGCGAAAGCAGCGTGGTCGGGATCTGGATGAAGTCGACGCCGCGCTTGGCAATGGAGGCGGCGAAGCCGGTAAGATCGCCGATCACGCCCCCGCCCAGCGCGATGACCGCCTCGGAGCGTTCGATATTGCGGTCGAGCAGCGTGTCGACGAGGTGTTGCAGGCCGGCCCAGCTCTTTGTCGTCTCGCCCGGCTCCAGCACGATCGGATCGGCGCGCAGCCCGGCGCCTTCCAGCCAGTCGGATACGGTCTTCAGATGCAGGCCGGCGACGGTGCGGTCGGTTACCAGGATGGCGCGGCCGCGCGGGAAATGCGCACCCAGCCGAGATTGTGCCGCCTTCAGCGCACCGGCGCCGACCAGCACATCATAGCTGCGCGCACCCAGCCCGACGGAAACGGAAAGTATGTCGCTCACGCCTCGGCCTCCCGGGCTTCCAGCGCCCGCATGATCAGGTCCAGTGTTGTCTGATGCGATCCGGCGGATGCATCGACATGGATATCCGCCTCTGCATACGCGGGTGTGCGGGCTTCGAGCAAGCGCTGCAGGACGCTGCGCGGGTCCTGGCCGCGCAGGAGCGGGCGGGTGTCGCGCCGGGAGACGCGTTTGACCAGCGTGTCGACATCGGCCTGCAGCCAGACCGACACGCCCTTTTCCTTGATGCGCGCACGCGTTTCCGGGTCGACAAAGGCACCCCCGCCCAGGGCGATCACCATGGGCGGTTCGTCCAGCAGGCGTGAGATCACCTTGCGTTCGCCATCGCGGAAGGCCGCCTCGCCGAAATCGTCGAAGATCTCGGAAACCGAACGTCCTGCAGCGCGTTCGACTTCCTCGTCGGCATCCCGGAAATTCAGGCCGAGCGCCTTGGCCAGCCGGCGGCCGACCGTGGTCTTGCCGACCCCCATCAGGCCGATCAGCACGATGGGGCGGTCCGTTTCGAGAGATCGCGTCATGCCTAGCGGTATAAACGGTCTGGAAATCGCCGCAATCACGGTTAGGCTCCGCACGGAGGTCCGGTGCAGCCGATCGCACCGGTTTCAGACGTCATGGAGTAGGGCGAATGCGGGGTTTCCTGATTGGAGTGCTGGTTGTCGGCGTGCTGGTTCTGGCCGGCTTCGGGACGCTGGCCGTGATCGCGAATGGGCTGGAGCCCACCCGGGAGAGTGTACGTGTCGAGTTGGAAGACAATTTCCCGCGCTAGCCTGCTGGCAGCGCTGCTGGGCGGCACCGCCCTGGCTCAGGATCCGATCGAGGTGGAGCGTCTGGATGCGCTCGATCCGCTGGAAGTCGGTCTGCCCGGCGCAGCGATGAGCAACCGCCTGTGGGCGGGCACCGACCGCGTGATGGCACAGGCCGTCCTGTCGCGGCTGCCGGCCGCCGAAGGGGACGGCTATACCAGCGAAACCCTGGCCGAGATCGCACGTTCCGTCCTGGTCTCCGGCGGCCGTCCGCCCGCCGGCGGGCGCGGTGATGCCGAGCTTGCAGCGCTGCGGATCGACCGGCTGCTGGCCGCGGCCGGTGCCGATGACACCTTCGACCTGCTCGAGCGCACACCGGGTATCAACCGTACACCGGCCCTGGCGCGCTGGCATGCCGAGCTTGCCTTTGCCACCGGCAATGCCGGACGCGCCTGCCGCACGGCCGATGCGATGACCCAGGGCCGCGAAGACGCCTACTGGCTGCGGGTGCGGGCCTATTGCCTCGCGCTCGACGGCCGGGATGGCGCGGCCGAGCTGACCGCCGAACTCGCACGCAGCCAGGAACCGGATGCCGGTTTCGAGGCGCGCCTGTTCGCGATCATGCTGGACACGCCGCTGGATGCGGATGCGCCCGCAGCCGACAATGGTCTGGAATGGGCGATGAGCCGGGCTCTTCATACGCCGGGCGAACCGGCACCCGCCATCGGCGAGACTGCGCCCGCCTGGCTGCGCGAAGTCGCCCGTCACGGCATGGAACGGCGCGCATCCTCGAGCGAGGATCCGATGGCGCTGTTTGTCGCCGCAGGGTCGATGGACGGCATGGAACGTCACCATGCGCTCGAGGAGGTCATCGCCCAGGGTTATGACCGCGAGCTCGCGGGTCAGGCGCTGGGGCTGATGCTGGCGGATACGGGCGGTGGTGCCCGCTTTGTCCATGTCGCGCGTCACCACGGCCGCGAAATCGAGACCGTGCCGATCACGCGCGTGACGCTGGAACATGGCTACGAGATCGCGCTGGCCGCGCTGCTGGTCGGCGAGACCGGTCTGGCGCGTGAATGGCGCGATGCGCTGGTCAATGGTCCCGCCCGTCCGCAGCCTGTACCGGGTCTTGTTCCGGCCGGACCGGATATGGACGGCAAACCGTCTGTTGCTGGCGCTGCTGAGCCGATGTCTCTGCCGCCGCAGCCGGAATGGGTGCCGCCCAGCCCGCGCCGCATGGTTGCGCTGGACATGGCCATCGCGATTGCCGGCGATGACTTGCGCGGCGGCACATATGAAGCCGTGCAGGCGGCCTGGTTCGAGGCCCATGGCCCGGCCGTGGCGACCGATATGCTGGCCCTGACGCGTCTGGGGGCGCGGATGCCCGAAGGCTTGCGTCCGATGCTTCTGGCGCAGGAACCGGCGGCGGCGCCAGCTGGTCTGGCGGCCATGGATGCGGCCGTGCGGGCCGACGCCCGGGGCGAGGCCGCCTTGCTGGCGATTTCGGTCCTGGCCGATCCGGCTGCGGCCGGCAATGCCGATGCAACGGCGCGGGCGATTGCCGCGCTCGATGCAGCAGGATTGCGCCGGGCGGCCCTGTCGGTCTTGCTGGAACGGGTCGTCGGGTCGGCCCTGTGAGCGCCAACCGGGACATCGCGCTTTTCCTGGACATGATGGCCGCCGAACGCGGTGCTGCATTCAATACGCTGGAGGCCTATCGACGCGATCTCGACGATATCGCGGGCCGTCTGGCGGCCCGCGGCACGGCCCTGGCCGACGCTTCGACGGCAGACCTCGAAGCCGTGCTGGCCGGGCTCGCCTCTGACGGGCTGTCGGCCTCCACCGCGGCGCGGCGCCTGTCGGCGATGAAGCGCTTTTACCGGTTTCTCCTGTCCGACGGACGCCGGGGGGATGATCCGGCCGCGGCGCTCAAAGGGCCGAAGAAGGGCCGCAGCCTGCCAAAGGTGCTCAGTGAGGCGGATGTCGACGCGCTGTTCGATGCGGCCGGCCGTATCGAGGGCGCGAATGGTGTGCGTACCCGCGCGCTGATGGAAATCCTCTATGCCGGCGGTTTGCGGGTCAGCGAACTGGTCTCGCTGCCGCTCAACGCCTTTGTGCGGGCCGAGCGCTGTATCCATGTCACCGGAAAGGGCGGCCGCGAGCGCCTCGTCCCCCTGACGCCGAATGCGCTGGAAGCCGTCGATGCCTACAGGGCGGTGCGCGAGACGCATCTGCCGCCCGAGGCCGGGCGTGCCAAGCGGGCCCAGCGCTTTCTCTTCCCGTCCCGGACCGCGAAGAGCGGCCATATGACCCGCGAGCGTTTCGCCCAGATTCTCGGCGATCTGGCTGTTGCGGCCGGGCTCGACCCGGCCAGGATCTCGCCGCATGTGCTGCGCCATGCCTTTGCCACCCACCTCCTGGCGCGCGGGGCCGATCTGCGCAGTGTGCAGATGCTGCTGGGTCATGCGGATGTGTCGACGACACAGATCTACACGCATGTGCTGGACGAGCGGTTGAAGACGCTGGTGCAGACCTCGCACCCGCTGGCACGCGGCTCCGGCGGCGACTGACTGAGTTGACGTGTGCGTAAGCACGGTCACGAAGGCTTGTGACCGTGTCGCTAGCTGGCTAGGTTGCCGGCTCCTTTTTGCGTTCACAGGCGTTGGCAGGGCATGTCCGACCCCACACGTACCTATCTCGATTTCGAGCGGCCGCTGGCCGAACTGGAAGCCAAGATCGAAGAGCTGGAGTCGCTGGCCGGATCGTCCGGCGAGGATTCGCCCGATACGGCGGAAGAGACGGCGCGCCTGCGTCACAAGGCGAATGAGCAGCTCGCCGCGCTCTATTCCAAGCTCGATCCCTGGCGCAAGACGCAGGTCGCCCGCCATCCGGAACGCCCGCATTTCCGCGATTACCGCAAGGCGCTGATCGAGGATTTCGAAGAGCTCTGCGGTGACCGCCGCTTCTCCGAGGACGCGGCCATTGTCGGCGGTCTCGGCCGGTTCCGCGGCCGGTCGGTCATGGTGATCGGGCACGAGAAGGGGCACGACACCGAAACCCGCATCAAGCACAATTTCGGCATGGCGCGCCCGGAAGGCTATCGCAAGGCGATCCGCCTGATGGACCTGGCGGAGAAGTTCGACCTGCCGGTGCTGACCTTCGTCGATACGGCCGGTGCCTATCCGGGGCTTGGCGCGGAAGAGCGTGGCCAGTCCGAGGCGATTGCCCGTTCGACCGAGCGCTGCATCAATCTGGGCACGCCGCTGATCTCAACCGTCACGGGCGAGGGCGGGTCCGGCGGCGCCGTGGCGCTGGCCTCCGGCAATGTCGTGATGATGCTGGAACACTCGATCTATTCGGTGATCTCGCCGGAAGGCTGTGCCTCGATCCTGTGGAAGGATTCGGCGCGCGCCAAGGACGCCGCCGTCGCCATGAAAGTGACGGCGCCGGATCTTCTGGAGCTGAAGATTGTCGATGAGGTGATTCCCGAACCGATCGGCGGTGCACACCGTCATCCGGCCGAGATCATGCGCGCGGTCGGCAATGCGATCGAGAAACACCTGATCGCGCTGGAAGGCCTGTCCCCGGATGCCCTGCGCAAGCAGCGCCGCGAGCGCTTCCTCGCCATCGGCCGCATGGAGAATGGCGGCTAAATCGGGGTGATTGCTTCCCCTCAATTTGTCATCCCGGATGGATGCCCGGCCTTGGGGCGGGCGTAAGTCCGGGACCCATAACCCCGGTGCTTATCCAGCTGTCGCTGACATCCAGCCTGTTTGCGGGCGGCATTGGCGCGTATGGGTCCCGGCTCCGCGCCCCGCCTGCGCGGGGCATTTGGCCGGGATGACAATGAAGGACCTCAAGATATCCGCTCGTCCTAGCCACGTCGCGAAACCCGCATCGGAACTTCATTGTCCGGCTGCAGGGTGATGCGCATGACCGGGCGCGGATCGCGCGGGCCGTCGAATTCGAAGCGCACCCGCCGCAGAAGGCAGGCGAGCACGATAACCATTTCCATCATCGCGAAACGCGCGCCGATACATACCCGCGGGCCGAGGCCGAAGGGCAGGTAGGCGTCGCGCGGGATCGCCTTGCCGGCCTCGCCCAGGAAGCGCTCCGGCCGGAAACTGTCGGGCTCGGCCCAGATGTCGCGCTGGCGATGCAGCAGCCAGGTCGACACGAGAACGTCGGTCCTGGCGGGCACCGGCAGGCCGGCGACGATATCCCACTCCCGCGAGGTGCGCGCCAGCATCGGGGCGGACGGGTAAAGGCGCAGGCTTTCCTTGATGACGGCCTCGGTCCAGGGCAGCGCCTGCGACCATGTTGCCGGGTCTGTGTCGTCCAGCGCGGCGGCGTCGATTTCCGCTTCCAGCCGGTCGCGTACATCGGGCGCGCGCGACAGCAGATAGAGCGTCCAGGCCAGCGAACGGGCGGTCGTCTCGTGTCCGGCGGCGAGGAAGGTCAGGAGATTGTCCGTCACGGCGGTATCGTCCAGCCCCGCGCCCAGCAGCAGGTCGAGGAAGTCCGGGGCGCGGCCGCTTTCCTCGGGCGAGGGCGCCTTGCGGCGCTGTGCGGCGACGCCGGAGACCTGTCGCCGCAGATCGGCGATCACCCGCCGCGACTTGCCCTGGCCGATCCGCGGGATCCAGCCGGGCAGGTGCGCGAGATCGAACGGATGGGGGATGCCGCTGATCTCCAGCAATTGGTGGATGCCGGCCGTGAAGCGGGCCTTGTCCAGCGCCTCGTCGCCGGAAAACAGGGTCTCGATCAGCACGTCCAGCGTAAGATCGACCATGGCGTCGGAGACCGGGATGGTGCGCCCGTCGATCGCTTCGAACGCCGCGGCAGCGTCTTCGCATACCTGCCGGATCTGCGGTGCGAAAGCGTTGACCTTGCGCGGGGTGAAGACGGGCGAGACGGCCTTGCGCGCCTTGCTCCAGGTCTCGCCCTCGGCCGTGAGCAGCCCGTCGCGCAGGAAGGGTTTCAGCACCGCCTGGCGCAGCGGGTTCATGGTGAAATTGTCCGACCGTGTGACGAAGCAGTGATGAATGGCGTCCGGATCGTTGACGATCAGGCTGGACCGGCCGAGGAAGCGGAAGGGCGCGAGGCGGATCGAGAAATGATGCTCGCCCCACACTTCCAGCGGATTGCGGCGCATGGCCCGGAAATAGGTCCAGTAGTCCGACGGGCGCAGCTTGCCGACGCCGCTGTAGACGGCATAGGGCGGTTTGGGCGGCTGGAAGACCTGGTTCATCGCGTTCTCGCCTGTCATTTCCCTCAATCTAGTGCAGCAGGCGCGTGCCGCCCATGCGCGAAAGGTCGCGGCTTGCTACTGGCTGGCCCAGACGATGCGCGCCATCCAGTCCAGTTCGCTCAGGGCCAGCTTGCGGTCCGGACGCGCGGGATTGAGGGCGTGCAGGGTCAACGTCTGGACGGTCCGGACGCCCAGCCTCCAGGCGCAGATGGCGCCGCTGCGTTCACGCACCACGACCCGGTCGCCCTCGCGCGGCGGATCGTCCGGGGTGATGACCAGGCGATCGCCGGCCCGGAAGACCGGTTCCATCTCGTCACCCTCGACGGTGAGTGCATAGGCCTTGTCAAACGCCAGGCCGGGGAAGGGGATGCGCGCCCAGCCTTCGCCGCGCGGCAGGCCGCCGGCATCGAAAGCGCCCGCGCTGTCGGCCAGGCTGCGGGTTCTCAGATTGTCAGCCCGGGACCGGCCAGCCACCAGATCGGCGAAGCCGGTGAAGTCCATGTGTGCCGCGGCGAGGGCCTTGGCGAGGCTCTCGGTCGAGGGCCAGCGCGGTTTTTCGCCGTCGCGTGAGAAGCGTTTGGACGGGTTGAAGGTGGTGGAGTCCAGCCCGGCGCGTCGCGCCAGCCCGGAGGGGCTGGTCTGGGCGTGGGCGGCCAGGCGGTCGATCCCCCGCCAGATTTCTTCGTGCGTGAACATGGCCCGAGTTTAGTGCGACGAGCGGGTTTGGGAAAACGCGAAGCGGCTTGCAACCGGAGAGCGCTTGCCCGGATTAATGTACACGTAAGAGATGCATTATATGGTATATGTACGCAATACGGGTGTTCATGAGTGCGGATTGCGGATCGGTTTGAAGGTGAAAGCAGCAGCGCCGGGCCAGCGGCGCGCTCGGGGAGGATGGGCCACCCCGACCGAGGTGCCACCTGTTTTTAAAGGAGGGCCTCGCCTTCGAATTGGAGTGATGTCATGTGGATTTTTCCACTCCGCATCACCTTGGTCATTAAAAAGACCCGGACGAGCTGGCACGTTCGAATCCGGGTCTTCATCATAGCCTGAGGAAACGGGGGCGGGCCGGGAGGCCTGTCCCCACTCCAATTCCCAATATAGCATCTGGGAACCGGATCGCAATTGCCGCCCGGCCTTGCCACGTCTGGCGGGCAGGGCTACCCCGTCAGGCATGACACCGAAAACCGCATACCGACTCGCCGTGCCCGAACGCTGGGCCGCCGTCATGATGGAGGGCGTCTTTTCCGGCGACCCCCACGACGTCGCTGACGGTTTCATCCACCTGTCTGCCGCCGACCAGGTCGAGGGCACGCTGGTCAAGCACTATAACGAGCATGAGCGGCTGCTCCTGGTCGAGATCGATCTGGAGGCGCTGGGCGATACGGTGAAGTGGGAAAAGTCGCGCGGCGGCGCGCTCTTCCCGCATGTCTATGGCGACATCCCGGCCAGTGCGGTGCGGGGCCTGCGTCATGTGCGCCGCAATGACGAGGGCGACTGGGTGCTGCCCGCCGAGCTGGAGCGAGACTGATGCTGCACGACAGGGCGACACACTGGCTGAAAGGGCTGGATCCGGAGCGTGCCCACAGGCTGGGCATTCTCGGTCTCAAGGCGGGACTGGGACCGCGGCAGCGCGGCGCGGACGATCCGCGCCTGGCGACCCGCCTTGCGGGGATCGACCTGCCCAATCCGGTCGGTCTTGCGGCCGGCTTCGACAAGAATGCCGAAGCGCCGGACGCGCTGCTCGCCATGGGGTTCGGCTTTGTGGAGTGCGGCGCTGTCACGCCGCGGCCGCAGGACGGAAAGCCGCGCCCGCGCATTTTCCGGCTCGAGGATGACCAGGCGGTGATAAACCGCATGGGCTTTCCCAATCAGGGGCTGGCGCGCTTTCGCAGCAATCTGGCCCGCCGCGCCCGCCGGGGCGGTGTCGTCGGCGTCAATATCGGCGCCAATCTCGACAGCGAGAACCGCATTCCCGACTATGTGACCTGTCTGGAGGCGCTGCAGGGGCTGGCGCAATTCTTCACGGTCAATGTCTCCTCGCCGAACACGCCCGGCCTGCGCACGCTGCAGTCGTCCG
The DNA here is from genome assembly GCF_027922185.1 of Maricaulis virginensis. NCBI lineage: Bacteria > Pseudomonadati > Pseudomonadota > Alphaproteobacteria > Maricaulales > Maricaulaceae > Maricaulis > Maricaulis virginensis. The sequence continues at coordinate 436,886 of NZ_BSFE01000003.1, forward strand.
GCGCGCTGGACGAACTTCTTCATGCAGTGGCAGCCGTCGGCAGCTCGGCGCCGGTCTTCCTGAAAGTGGCGCCGGATATCGATGACAGCGAGGCCGGAGTGATGGTCGAGGCCGTCGCGCGACACGGTCTGGATGGGGTGATTGTCTCCAACACCTCCATCCTGCGTCCGGAAAGCCTGAAAAGCGCGAATATCGGCGAAGCCGGTGGGTTGTCGGGGCCGCCGATCTTCGAGCGCTCGACACAGCTGGTGCGCCTGTTCCGCGAGGCAGCGGGGCCGGATCTCGCGATCATCGGTGTGGGCGGTGTCGACAGTGCCGAAGCGGCCTATGCCAAGATCCGCGCGGGCGCCAACGCGATCCAGCTCTATACCGGGCTGGTCTATCACGGACCCGGCCTGGTGCAGCAGATCAAGGCCGGCCTGGTCGAGCGGCTTCAGGCCGACGGCTTCGCTTCGGTGTCCGAGGCTGTCGGCGCAGGCTGAAGCCGGCGCTCCAGCGCCGGATAGGCAGCAGCGAGTGTGGCGCCGCGCGCCACGTAGAAGATCAGGAAAGCGGCCCAGACGCCGTGATTGGCGAACATCGGCGACAGGATCGCATCGGCGGCCAGGTAGACGGCAACCGCGGCCAGGCCGGCATTGCGCAGGATCCTGCCGCTTGTCGTGCCGATGAACACCCCGTCCATCAGCCAGGCGCCGGCGCCCAGGAAGGGCACTATGGCACACCAGGGCAGATAGGCCTGGGCGGCGGCGAGTGTGTCCGCATCCTCGATCACCAGGGCCAGCGCATCGGCGCCGAACAGGAAAGTCGCGACCGCAAACACCGCGCCCGCGGCGAACATGGGCTCGCCGGTCAGGCGTACCGCCCGGCGCAGGGCAGGCAGGGATCTGCGTCCGAAGGCGCGCCCGGCCTCGGCTTCGGCCACGAAGGCAAAGGCATCCAGCACGAAAGCCCACAGCGAGATGATCTGCAGGAGGACGTGATTGCCGGCCAGCGGCGCCGTGCCCTGGCGGGCCCCCGCATTGGCGAACCAGGTAAAGCCGATCACCAGCGACCAGGTGCGGATCATCAGATTGATATTGACCTGGAACATCTCGCGCAGCGCGCCCGGCTCCATCAGGCGGGCGCGGCCGGTTGCGCCCTCGGCCCAGCCGCCCTGCTGCCGCAGTGCCAGCGCCACGAAGACCAGGCCGACGGCAAGACCGACCCATTCGGCAATCGCCGTTGCGGCGCCAACACCGCCGGGACCATAGCCAAGCCCCAGGACGAACCAGAGGTCCAGTCCGATATTGGTCAGTGAGAAAACGACGTAGAGGGCCAGCGTGGCGCCGTTGCGGCCCAGCCCGATCAGCCAGCCGGACAGCGCGAAGGCGCCCAGGGCCGCCGGTGCGCCCCAGGCCCGGGCGAGCAGGTAGTGAGCCCCCTTCTCCTCGACGTGGGCCGTGCCCTGGAGAACGGCGAAACCGCCCCAGGCGATCATGTCACGCAGGATGAAGAGTGCGAGGCCCAGCAGGCCGGCGATGGCGAAAGCCCGTATCAGGATGCGCTGGGTTTCGGCAGTATCGCCTGCGCCGTCGGCCTGGGCGGTCAGCCCGGTCGTGCCCATGCGCAGGAAATAGAAGCTCCAGTAGAAGACCGAGAAGATCGCGCCGCCCAGAGCGACGCCGCCCAGATCGGCGGTCTCTCCGGACAGGCCGAGAACGAAGGTATCGGTAACGCCGGCCAGCGGTACGGCCGCATTGGCAAAGACCAGTGGCCAGGCGCGTTTGAGAACATCGGTGCGGGTGAGGGGCGCGATCGACATGCCGGGCACCTAGCGTGTTTCCGGCGTGAGGGAAACGTCTTTCGCGGGAAATGGCGTTGCCCGGCCGGGAGGGGCCGGGCAACGAACGGGCCGCCTAGTGTTCGGAGCTGGCGACCTGGTTTTCGGCTGCCGCCAGGGCGGTGACGCCGCGGCGGGCATCCAGCTGGGCCATGGCGTGTTCGGTGGTGGCTTCGATGCAGTCACGCAGCGTGTAGGCGCGCAGCAGGTCGGACATGACCTGTTCGCGGCACACCTGTTCGGCAGCTTCGCCGATGCGGGTTTCAATCCGGGCGAGGCGGGCGGCGTCGTTCAGGTCGGCATCGGTGACCTCAATGGCGATGCCGGACACCGGCTGCGAAGCAAAAGCGGCGGGCGCTGCGAGGGTGATGGCAAGGGCGGCGATGGCGATGCGGGTCATGAAGGAACTCCAGTCGGGATAGCGCTATGCGCGTATGAATGGGGCTGATGGACTAGACATTATTGCGCTCATGGCGATTGTCCACGGCGATGCAGCGAAAAATGATGCAGCGCAGCAATTCAATGATGCATGAGCGCTTGGTCGCTGCGGGGTGTCGTGGGTTCGGCCTAGTTGGCGGCTCTCAGCGCCTCGAGCTGGTTCATGGCCTGTGCTGTCGTGGCCTCGATGCAGTCATGCAGGGTGTAGGTCCGCAGCAGGTCGCCGATGACATATTCGCGGCAGACGCGTCTTGCGGCATTGCGGATTTGCGATTGCAGGGCGGACAGCCTGTCCGGATCGGCGAGCTCGCGATGGTCGACCGTGATCTCTATGGACGGGGGTGGTGCAAGGGCGTGTGACGCGGGTGCGCAAAGCAGGGTCAGCGCCGTGGCGGTAGGGGAAAATCTGGGCATTGGGGCCTCCGTGAAAACGACATTCAAATATGAATGCTCGCAGAGGTCATATAAAATTGGAAAAATTGAATGCCAGAAGAAAATAACCCTGTGTCGTGTTGATTATATATACAAAATTGTATGACCTGTTGCCGGGCGACGGTATCCCTTTGTTTCTTCTTCCGCCCGGTGACGGACCGTGCGAGCCCCAGCACGAGTCGATCACTGACAGGGTCAGTGGGAGGTCAGGTGAAGGGCGAGCTGCCGGTCAAGGTGCCGGTCTTTCAGTTCCGCGATCGGGAAGCCGAGCTGGGATTCGACACTTTCCCGCGTTTCGGTCCGGCACCGCCGCCGATTGTTCAGGCTGGCAAGATCGCGCTGGCCGCTGAAGCGACAGACGGATTCAATTGCATTTTCGATCCGGACCTGGAGTTCTTCGCGCGCGACTGGATCGGCCAGCTCGAACGGACGGACGGTGATGACCTGCGAACGATGGTCATCGTCGTCGGTCCAGGCTGCGGAGCCGGCGGCCAGGACGACCGATACGGAAACAAGTATGCGAGCGAGCATGGTGGAAACCTCCCTTGGCACGGCTGGCTCACCCCTTGTGAACCACATGCCGCAGGAGGATGGTCGCAATTGGCATCTGACCGCTCGGTGACCTGCGTCCTAAAACTGCGCAAGCTCGTGTTCACAAACTGTCGTCGCGGTAATGAGAACGTCGGCCGTGCCGGGGCGGTCTGAAGGCCAAAAAGCGAGCCGCACGAAGCGGCCCGCTTTCCGCAAACGGCCTTAGTTCGCAGAGGCTTCGGCCGATGCCGGACGCAGGGCCGGCTCGCCGGCCTTGGCACGCACCGAGGCCAGCGCTTCGGCGATGGTTTCGGCTTCGCAGCGGCGTTCGGCCTGGCGGTCGGACAGGCGGCGCGAGTCCAGTTCGCAGACATGTTCAGCGGCGTCGGCGATACGGGCTTCGAGCTCCCGGATACCTTCCGGGCGGGTCAGATCGCGGACATCGTAACGGATCTCGACAGTACGGGTGTCGTTGGCGAAAGCCGGGGCGGCAGAGGCGGTCAGAAGGGCGGCGGCGAGCAGAACGCGGATCATGTGGGGTCTCCAGGACGGGTCGGTTCGGGGCCAGGCGCAGGCGATTGCCGGCGCGGCGTCCTCTTCGCGCAGCTGCGTCTCAGGGGCGTGACAGATCGCGCCTCACGCGTGCAGGCCCGCCATGCGGAAGCGCTGTGTCGGGTGACATGGCGCCGTCATCGAAGCCTGTCTTGCATGTCCGGATGGATCCGCGTCAGCGCTGGACTGGTGCGGGATCGCTGCTTTCCGGTGTGATCAGGAAATGGCCGTGCAGGGTCGCGACCGGTGCGTCGGTACGGCCCTGCCACGCCTCTGCGCGGACATTGGCCACCCGGCGGCCGGAGCGTGCGACGATCGCCCGGGCATAGACATCCTGGGCCCGCGCCGGGCGCAGGTAGTCGATGGCGACATCGATCGGCTTGGGCAGCTTTTGCAGTGGCTGGCTGAGCAATAGCGAGCCCGACGCCACGATCTCCAGAAAGGCTCCCACAGCGCCCCCATGCAGCGCCGGGATGAGCGGATTGCCGACCAGGTCATTGTCAAACGGCAGGACACCGGTCAGCTCGGTGCCCTTCACTTCCAGGCGCACGCCGAAGCGGGCGACATAGGGCGCTGTCATCAGCGTGTCGAGCAGGGCGCGGCTCACAGCGGATGCTCCCCGCGCATGGCTTTCATGGCGCGCTCCTGGGCGGCCTTGGAGGCGCGGGTAATCATGAAGGCGGCCTGGGCGATGGCGACCGGATCCGCGATGTCGCCGTCATGGGCCGTGGCGCGCACGAAGGCGACAAGCCCGTGCGATTTCAGGCATTCCGCCTCTGCATGAATGTCCTGTCCCGGTTTGGCGGGGCGCATATAGTCGATCCGCAGGTCCAGCGTCGCCGGCGTATCCCTGGCGCCCAGCCCGCCGAAGGCGGCCATGCCGCATACATGGTCCAGGAGGGCAGTGATCACGCCGCCGTGCAAGGTGCCGGTCTCGGGATCGCCGATCAGGGCTTCGCTGTAGGGGGCGCTCATCGCGGCCTTGCCCGGCGTCAGACGGTCGATGCGGAAGCCCAGCGCCACGGCGTGGGGAGATCCGTCCACGATCAGCGGAGCGATCGTGTCGAGGCGGTGCTGAATATCGTCGTCCATGGCGGTTCCGTATCCGGTTTGTCCGGTGATACGGCAGGGGCGTGCGGTCTGCCAGACTTGTTTTCACAGCGGGAAGGTCCCGGCCCGGAGCGTCAGCGCTGCATCCGCTTGTCGACCACCTGTTCCAGACCGGTCACCACCGGCTCGCGCAGCGGATTGCCGTCTTCCGCCATCCGCGTCAGCTGCGCCAGTGCAGCCCGGTGCATGTTGGCGACCTCGGCCTCGACGGAGGTGTAGTCGCGAATATGGGAGATGAAGCGCTGCAGCGACCGCCCGACCCGCACGGCAAGCGGATCGCCGCTGAGCTGGGTCTCGTTGACCAGCGCCACGGCGGCGGCACGGGCGGCGGCCATCGGCGTCGTCAGACCGGCATCGACATCGGCCGTCCGCTTGTAGCTCGGGCCCGCAGCATGGCGCTTGCGGCGCCGGCGATCCGGCCCGTTGAAGCGCGGCGAGGCGACGAATTCGCGCGGCGCGTCATAGAGCGAGCGGATACGCGTCTGCAGGGTGACCGGGGCGATGGGCGTGATGATGAACTCGGTCACGCCGGCATCGCGCGCCGTCTCGATCTCGCGGCGCGAACGCGGCTGCGAGACCATGATGATCGGGGTGCGGCGGTAGAGGACGCTTTCGCTCTCGCGGATCCGTCTGACCAGGCGCAACCGGTCCTCCGATGCCTCTTCCTGATCGTTCCAGTCGGAAACGATCATGCTGGGCAGGCTCTGGTTCATCACGGCCAGGGCGCTGTCGGCACAACGTGCGACCAGCACGTCCGTCGAACCGGCATCGCGCATCAGCGAGATCAGGATGGACCGCAGGAACGGGTTGGACTGCAGCAGGAGCGGCCGTCCCCTGGAGGGCGGCGCGGCCGGTTCGCTCGACGTCATGTCGATGCCGAGAATATCGTGGGCTGCAGCGTTCATGCGCCCGGTCCTAGCAAGTCAATCTTGCCAAGTCGCAAAACAAACCGGTTAACAGGTGGTTGATTTCAGGGCGCTATTCGCGGCCGAGCGTGCGCAGGAGGCGGAATACGATCCAGATCGGGATCACCAGAACGGCGCCAAGCAGGAAGTATTCGATGGCCCAGCCGGCACTCTCCGTGATGAAGCGGATGAAGCGGCCCCAGCTCTCGGCCAGCGTGCCGAAGAAATCGACCCACAGATCGCGCGGATTGACGTTGAGCGCGGCCAGCAGGAAGCCGGCAAGGACGCACAGGAAGACCAGGCGCAGGATGTCTGCGGTGGACATTCTGACAAGGCGCTGCACGAAGCTGCGGCGCTGCGGTGTCGAATTCTCGCTCATGGGCTCACTCTACGTCCAAATGCGGCGCAATCGGGGCCGCTTTGACCCCGATTGCCAGAGGCCGGTCAGTCTTTCTTCTCGACATTGACCTGGTGCGGGTAGGGGATGGAAATGCCGTTCTTGTCGAAGGCTTCCTTGACGCTCTTCATGGCGTCGAAATGCACACCCCAATAGTCGCCCGTATCGACCCAGACCCGCGTCACGATATCCACCGAGGACGAGCCATGGGCTGCGACCGCGGTGAAGATTTCCGGATCCTTGTGGATGCGCGCATCGGCGCCCAGCGTCGACTTGATCACGTCCATCGCCTTGTCGATATCGTCGGAATAATCGATCGAGAAGGTGAAATCGACGCGCCGGGTCGGGTTGGAGGAGTAGTTGGTGATGATGTTGCCCCAGGCCTGGCCGTTGGGGATGATGATCTTCTTGTTGTCTGCTGTCGCCAGTTCTGTGGTGAAGAGATTGACGTCCTTCACGCTGCCCGACACGCCGGCGACCTCAACCCAGTCACCGACCGAATAGGGGCGGAAGGCGATGATCATCACGCCGGCGGCAATGTTCGACAGTGTCCCCTGCATTGCCAGACCGATCGCCAGGGTCACGGCACCGAGCGCAGCCACCAGGCTGGCGGTCTGCACGCCGAAGCGGGCCAGGACCGCGATCAGGACGACGGCGATGACGGCGTAATAGGCGATCGACGAGAAAAAGCCCGCCAGCGTCGCGTCCATGCGCCGCGACCGCCCGACCGCCTTGCGCACGCCGCCCTTCACCATGCCGGCCACGGTGAAGCCGATGATCAGGATCAGGATGGCCAGGACAAGATTCGTGCCGGCAGCGATAGCGCGCTCGGCGAGAACCGCCATGGTTTCCGGATTGACGAATTCTTCGACGTTCATGCTCTCGCTCTCCGCTTGCAGATCGTTCCGTATTCGCTCCTATCACCCTTGGGGGAAGAGGGGAATGCGGTTGCAGCGGGCAGCGGGCGGGCCTGTCAGCTGGCCGCGACGACGGCGGCCGAGGTGGAGGCGGTTACAGCGGCGATCATCGCGGCCTGCGCCGCCAGGATGGCGGCGAGATCCCGTGCGGCGGCAATCGGTGCGGTCTCGCCGGTCTGGGCCTGGGCCAGGCGCATGGCGAGCTTCGCCGCCACATCGCCGGACGGTTTCGGCCGGAGCGCACGCACGGCTTCAAAGCTGGCGACGAGCGCATCGGCCGTGGCGCGGCCATCGCCGTGAGCGGCCAGCACGGCCAGCCCGGTCTTGCCGATGCCGTGACGCAGGCTCGAACGGCCGCGCACCGCGGTGTTCAGCGTGGTCCAGGCCGGGGCGATGGCGGACGGGTCGAAGTCGAAAAAGGCGATCTCGCAGGCAGCCGCCTCGGCATGGCTTTTCGGCACGCCGGCGGTGCGCAGGGCCTGCCGGGCCGTGTCGAGCCGCTCCAGCGCCTCGTGCGGCATCTCGCCCATGGCGGCAAAGATGGCGGCGACCATTTCCTCGCGCGCACTGTCGCGGCGCCACCAGGGCGCGGCGATGGCTTCGAGAATGTCGTAGAAAGCGTCGACATGGTGCGGCAGGCCACCGGCGGACACCAGGGCCAGCGCCGCGCAGGAGCCGCCATGATTGAGACCGCGTCCGCCGCGTTCCTTGCGGCGGCGGTTCAGCGCGCCGCGCGTGTCGAAGAAGTGCGGTGCCGTACGGCCGGCGGCGGCGAGCGCGGCGGCGAAGACCAGGCGCATCGACTTGCCCGGCTCCTTCCACGCACCCAGGCCCGCATTGAGTTCGTCGCGGATGGCGATGGCGCGGGAGACCAGCAATTCAGGCGGCACATCGCTCGACAGGCCCGACAGGGCCGCAAAGCGTGCATACATGCGTTCGCCGCGGCGTGCATGCTCGCGGAAGGCGCTGTCCAGCGCCACAAACCGATCGATGACGGAAGCCGTCATGGTCCCAAATCCCTCGCTGCCTTACTCTACGCCTGCAAGCATGGCGAAAACGGGGCAGGCTTTGCAGGGGGACGCTCTGCGGATTTGTCCCCCGCCGGATGTTCCGCCTCGCGGCTCGCGCAGGCGTCTGCAATGCGCTAGATCACCGATCCAGGAATTCGACGCCTCATATACCATCATCCCGGCGAAAGCCGGGACCCAGGTCCTAAAGCTGAATCGGGCCAGTTTTGGCTCAAGGCGGCCTTGCGAACTGGGCCCTGACCTTCGTCAGGGTGACGGTTTGGGTGGTCGGCCGCATACACCTTGTCGCCCGAAGCGCCAGCGAACCCTCATGCCCGATATGCAAGGCCCCGTCCTCCTTCCCGCCCGCTTCGCCGACTGGTTCGCCAGCCGCGGCTGGGCGGCGCGTGCGCACCAGCTGGAGATGATCGCCGCAGCGCAGGCCGGCGAGGATGCCCTGCTGATCGCGCCCACCGGCGGCGGCAAGACGCTGGGCGGTTTCCTGCCCAGCCTGATCGAGCTTGCGGAGACCGTCTCGCAGCGTCCCGGCAAGCAGCGCCCGCACCGTCTGCACACGCTCTATATATCGCCCTTGAAGGCGCTCTCGGTCGATGTGGCGCGCAATCTCATGACGCCGGTCAGCGAGATGGGGCTGGATATCCGCATCGAGACCCGCACCGGCGACACCTCGCCGTCCAAACGCCAGCGCCAGCGCGCCCACCCGCCGGACATCCTGCTCACCACGCCTGAACAGCTCGCCCTGTTCTGCGCCACGGCGAATGCCGAAGCCTTCTTCCGCGACCTCAGGCGCATCGTCATCGACGAGATCCACGCCATCGCGCCGCAAAAGCGCGGCGACCTCCTCAGTCTGGGGCTCGCGGCGATTGCACAATGGGCGCCGGATGTGCGGCGGGCCGGCCTGTCCGCGACGGTGGCCGATGAGGGCGGGCTGGCGCGCTGGCTGACGCCGCAGGCGGGAGAGGCGCCCCGCTTTGCCCGCATCGTGCGCGGCCAGGCCGGTGCCCGGCCGGAGGTGGAAATCCTCGATCCCGGCGAGCGCATTCCCTGGGCCGGCCATTCCGGCCGTCACGCCATGGCCGACGTCTATCAGCGCATCAAGGCCGCGAAGATGGCGCTGGTTTTCGTCAACACCCGCTCCCAGGCCGAGATGACCTTCCAGGAGCTCTGGAACATCAATGCCGACAACCTGCCCATCGCCCTGCACCATGGCTCGCTCTCGCCGGAACAGCGCCGCAAGGTCGAGGCGGCCATGTCGGCCGGCAGGCTCAAGGCGGTGGTGTGCACCTCGACGCTCGATCTGGGCATCGACTGGGGCGATGTCGATCTCGTCGTCCAGATGGGGGCGCCGAAAGGCTCCTCGCGCCTGATCCAGCGTCTGGGCCGTTCCAACCACCGGCTGGACGCGCCCTCGAAAGCCCTGCTGGCGCCGGCCAACCGGTTCGAGCATCTGGAATGCCAGGCCGCCCGTGAAGCGGTGGCGGCCAATGCGCTCGATGGCGAGCCGCTGAAGGCCGGCGCGCTGGACGTGCTGGCCCAGCACATCATGGGCCGCGGCTGCGGCGAACCCTTCGACGAAGACGAACTCTATGACGAGATCCGCAGCGCGGCGCCCTATGCCGAGCTCGATCGCGAGACCTTCGACAAACTGCTCGATTTCACCGCCACGGGCGGCTACGCGCTGAAGACCTATGAGCGCTTTCGCCGTCTCGTCAGGCGCAGGGACGGGCGCTGGACCGTGCGTACGCCGCAGATCGCCCAGCGCCACCGGCTCAATGTCGGCACCATTGTCGAGGCGCCCATGCTCGACGTCGTCGTCTCCTCGAAAGGGCGTGGCGGCTTCAAACTCGGCCAGATCGAGGAATGGTTCCTGGAACAGCTCGTGCCCGGCGACACCTTCCTGTTCGCCGGCCAGGTGCTGCGCTTCGAGGGGATCGAGGAGATGACCGCGCGCGTCACCCGCTCCAGCGATACCGATCCGCGCATCCCCTCCTACCAGGGCGGAAAATTCCCGCTCTCCACCTATCTGGCCGCCCGGGTGCGCGACATGGTTCAGGATCCGGGCAAATGGCACGCCCTGCCGGACCAGGTGCGTGACTGGCTGGAGCTGCAGAAGCGGCGCTCGCGCCTGCCCCGGGCCGACGGCCTGCTGGTGGAGACCTTTCCGCGCGCCGGCCGCTACTATCTTGTCTGCTACCCGTTCGAGGGGCGGCTGGCGCACCAGACGCTGGGCATGCTGCTCACCCGAAGGCTGGAGCGCATGCGGCTTCGCCCCATGGGCTTCGTCGCCAATGAATACGCGCTCTCGGTCTGGGGGCTGCGCGACCTGTCAGGGGTCGATCTCGACGCCCTGTTCGCCGAGGACATGATGGGCGACGATCTCGATGCCTGGCTGGCGGAAAGCCAGCTGATGATGCGCACGTTCAGGAATTGCGCCGTCATTGCCGGCCTGATCGAGCGCCGCTTTCCCGGCCAGGAAAAGACCGGCCGCCAGGTCACCATCTCCACCGACCTGATCTACAATGTGCTGCGCGAGCACGAGCCCGACCACATTCTCCTCAAGGCCGCCTGGGCCGATGCCGGCACGGGCCTCCTGGACATCCACCGTCTCGGCACCGCCCTGGCCCGCATCCGGGGCCATATCGAACATGTCGATCTGGACCGCATCTCCCCGCTCGCCGTGCCCGTCATGCTCGAGATCGGCAAGGAACCGGTCTATGGCGAGGGCCATGAAAGCATTCTGGAAGACGTCTCCTCCGAAGACCTGATCGCGGAGGCGATGCGGCTTGATTAGGGGCGGGCCAGATCAGGCGTGTCGTGGGCGAGGGAGAGGCCGGGCCGGTGAAACCGTCATCCTTCCCCTTGATGGGGAAGGGGGACCGCCGCGAAGCGGTGGTGGAAGGGGTGAATCCCGGTATCGGATCGCTTGCGAACACCTCGCCCCCACCCACTCCACCGCGCGTTCCGCGCGGTCCCCCTCGCCCATCAAGGGCGAGGATGGCGCGGCGCCATCGCCGAAACAGGCGTGCAAAACCTGCGCCCCGCCCTTACCCCTGCGTCGGCCCTGCGCGATAACATCGTCATGCACGACGTGACCGCCCCCGGCCATGTGGACATCCGCATCCACGAAACACGCGTCCTCGCCGATCCGGCGGGCCTGCTCGCCGTCCCGGATGCGGGTATTCTCGTTGTCTCGGACCTGCATTTCGAGAAGGGGTCGGCCTGGGCGGCCGGCGGCCAGCTGATGCCGCCCTACGATACCCGCGCCACGCTGAAACGCCTTGCCGCCGGTATCGCCCGCCACACCCCCTCCACCGTCATCGCCCTGGGCGACAGTTTCCACGATCTCCGCGCCGCCGGCCGCATGCACGCCGACGACACTGCCGCGCTCGCCGCCCTGGTGGCGTCGGTGCCGCGCTGGATCTGGATCGAGGGCAATCACGACCCCGCCCCGCCGCCGCAATTCGGCGGCGAAGTCCATGAGACCGTTGAACTCGCCGGCCTCGTCTTCCGTCACGAACCCTCAGAGGGCGAAGCAAGGGGCGAAATCGCCGGCCACCTCCACCCCGCCGCCAAAATCCGCCGCAATGGCCGCGCCCTGAGACGCCGCTGCTTCGCCACAGACGGCAGCCGCCTCATCATGCCCGCCTTCGGCGCCTTCACCGGCGGCCTGAATGTCTGCGACGCGGCTTTCGCCCGCTGTTTCGGCCGCGTACCCGACGCGCTGGTGATGGGCCGGGAAAAGGTCTGGCCTGTGGCGGGGGCGAGGTGTGTGGGGGATGGGTGATCCCCTGGATGCCCAAATAGCCCTCCGCATTTCTCCCGGCGCAGGCCGGGCGAAGCGCCGGGATCTGCGGGAAGCTCATCGCTTGAAGTGATCTTCGGTAGATCCCGGATCTGCGGCCTGCCTGCGCAGGCCTCCGTCCGGGAAAAGTGAGAGCGTTGGAAGAGAAGGCACCAACGCTCCAACAAGCACCGTCACCCTGACGAAAGTCAGGGCCCAGTTCATAGAGCGCGGTGGCCGCGAATATGCACTTATCCCGCACATCGCCGCCGCTCAGACCGAGCCCGCCTGGCCAAAATCTCCCTTTACGATCTGGGTCCTGACTTTCGTCAGGATGACGGAGTGTGGGGGCGGGGCCGGAAACTTATCCCCGCCCGCTCATTTGCCCTTAACATCGTCATCGGTTTCCGGGATGGGAGGCATGAGCTCAGTCCCTTGTGCCCGGGAGCGTGCGGAGCTCGTCCGCGCCTGGTGGGTGACAGCATCAGGCTCCGGCGTGGCCATCTGCGGGGACACCGGCACAAAGCTCGACCGGAGCGTGCCTGCAGGTTTCGAGACGGGGCCCGCAAGGGACCCGGGTAAATCTCCGCGTGCGGGATGCCTCGGGCATCACCACCAAACCTTCAAATCCGGACACGATGTCCGCCGCGCATCCCGCACCCCTCTCATAGCTCCAGGGCGCAAGCTCGTGGAGGGTTTCGTGCTGAGTGAGGGCCACAGAGTACCGCTTTCCCCGGACTTGTTCCGGGGCCCAGTGGCATTTCGGGAGGAGGCTCAGCCGGACCCCGGCACGGGGCCGGGGGAAGTGGAGCGAGTGGGGAGAGCGGAGAGAGAGCGACGCCACGCCCGCTTAGCGGCGGTTGAAGGCGAGATAGCCGGCATAGCCGGCAAGGACGGCCAGGACGACGCAGAACAGGCCGTAGAGCCAGGGCCAGTCATGGGCGAATTCGTAGACGAAGCGTTCCAGGCCGGCCTTTTCCACGCGCAGGCTGGCCGAGCGGCTGGCCACGGCGCGGCCGTCGCGGAAGAGATAGACCTCGGCGACGTAGTTGCCGACCGGGGTCAGGGGCGGCAGGGAGATGGTGGCGCGGAACAGGCCGCCATCGAGGATTTCCACGCCGCGCTGGGCTTCGGCATAGAGATTGTTGCGGCTGCCGGCGCGGCCGATCGCGTCGAGATAGGGGCGGATGTCGCGCTCGGTTTGCGCGGCGGTCGGTGCGGCGCGGATGGCGAGGGTGGCGGGCAGGCCGATTCCCGACCCGGCGAGGCTTTCCGGCGTCGCGATCTCGTCCAGCGGCAGCGAGGTCGCGATGGCGTAATAGCTGGGGATGTTCTCGAATTCGAGCGGCGCCGAATTGATCCAGATGCCGAAGGTGCGCTGCTTTTCCATCACCCGCAGATCGCGCGCCGGGCCGCGCAGCACCACGACGATCTCGTCCTGGATGGTCATGCCGCGCGTGGCGCCGTAGAGCACGAGTTCCTGGCCGGAGAAGTCCTCGCGGATCTCGACGGTCTCGTGGGTCAGCGCCGCCACGATGCTCGGCGGTTCGCTGGTCAAGAGGGTGGGCTGGCCCTGAAGGGCGAGCGAGACAAGGAGGGCGCCGATCATCTCACAGCCCCCCGCGTCCATGCTGCATGACCTCGAACAGGTCGGCCGGGGTGACCACCAGGTCCCAGCCCAGTTTCAGGCACACCGCGATGACCATGAAGGCCAGCAGGGCGCGCAATTCCTCGGCCTTCAGGTGACGCCCGGCGCGGGCGCCGAACTGGGCGCCGACCACGCCGCCGACGGTGAGCAGCATCGCCAGGACGATGTCGACCGTCTGGTTCTGGCCGGCCTGCAGCACGGTGGTCAGGGCGGTGACGAACAGGATCTGGAACAGCGAGGTGCCCACGACGACATTGGTCGGCATGCGCAGGATGTAGATCATTGCCGGCACCATCACGAAGCCGCCGCCCACACCCATGATGGCGGCCAGCGTGCCGACCAGGAAACCGATCGCGACAGGCGGAATGACGGAAATGTAGAGGCCCGATGTCGGGAAGCGCATCTTGAAGGGCAGGCGGTCGATCCAGGTGCGGCGGCGGCGGCCGCCGCCGGTGCCGGCGCGGCGGCCGCCGCCGGCATTGCGGCGCAGGATGGCGCGCACGCTCTCCAGGAACATCAGCCCGCCGATAATGCCCAGGAAGCCGACATAGGAGAGCGAGATGAAGAGGTCGATCTGGCCCAGGCTGCGCAGATAGGCGAACAGCTGGACGCCGAGGATCGAGCCGGCCGAGCCGCCTGCGAGCAGGAGGAGGCCCATTTTCAGGTCGAGCGTCTTGCGCTTCCAGTGCGCCAGGGCGCCGGAGGCCGAGGAGGCGCAGATCTGGTTGGCCTGGGTCGACACGGCCACAGCCGGCGGAATGCCGATGAAGAAGAGCAGTGGCGTCATCAGGAAGCCGCCGCCCACGCCGAACATGCCCGACAGGAATCCGACCCCGGCCCCGAGACCGAGCAGCACGAAGACGTTGACCGAGATTTCCGCGATCGGGAGGTAGATCTGCACCGCCGGACTAGCCCGCGGCCGCACGCTCGAGCCGTTCGATCAGAACGGCATCGACACGTCCGGTGCGGGGCAGACCCTGATCGGCTTCGAAAGCCATGATGGCGTCGCGGGTGCGGCCGCCCATCTCGCCGTCTATCGGACCCGGCGCATAGCCGAGCACGGACAGGAAGCCCTGGGCGCGGCGGACCTGGGCGGCGTCGGTGGTTACCGTGCGGTCCCAGGGCAGATTGTTGTAGAGCCCGTTGGCCTCGGGATCGAGCGGGCGCGGCGTGAAGCCGTCGGCCGTTGCCTGGGCCTCGGCGAGGGCCGCCGGGTCGAGCTGTTCGGACACGGCGCGGGCGCGCTCGCCGGCGGTCGGGTCGCTGCCCGTCATCGAGGCGATGGTGAACCAGGCATAGGCGTCCGGCAGGCTCAGCGGCACGCCGTCGCCGGACTCGTATAGCAGGGCAAGATTGAACTGGGAATCCCGCAGCCCGAGCAAGGCGGCCTCCTGGAACCAGCGCGCCGCGGTCTCGATATTCTCCGCAACGCCGGTGCCATAATAGTACATCACACCCAGATTGTGCATGGCGCGGCGATGGCCGGCATTGGCGGCGCGTTCCGTCCAGCGGCGGGCGTCTTCCAGATCCTGTTCGACGCCTTCACCGGTTTCCAGCAGTTTGGCGTAGCGGTACTGGGCCGCCGGCACGCCCTGTTCGGCGGCGCGGCGCAGCAGGATGGCGGCGGTTTCGGCATCGCCGTTTTCCAGCGCCTGCAGGCCCAGCTGGTAGCGGGCGACGGGATGGCCTTCCGAGGCGGCGCTTTCCAGCGTCATCCGGCCGGTGGCACTGCCTTCTGCGGGAATTGCAGCCGGTTCCGGCGCGCTCACCGGCTCGCTGGCGGGCATGACAGAACCGGACGCATCCGCAACGGCATTTGCCGGCGGCGTCGCCGGTTCACGAGTGGCGGGTTCACGGGCGGGCGGCTCGCTGGCCACAGGCGCTTCGGCCGGCGGCGCGACGGCTTCGGACGCGTCGGCGGTCTGCATTCCGGCGGGCGGGGTGTCGGCCTGCTCCGGCCCCGTTGCAGTCGTGGCGGCGCCGGCCTCGCTGGAGAAGCCGGCCTCGACCTGGGCGATGAAATCGCTTTCGACCGCGGCATTGGCGGTCTCGCGTTCGCTGTCACCCTGCATCGCTTCCCAGACCAGGATCACACCGGCGCCGGTGAGCATGACCAGGGCGATCACGGGCAGGGCATAGAGTGCCAGACGGCCCGTGCGGGACTGGCGCTGCGGCGTGTCGGTGCCCGGATAATAGGCGGTCGAGCGGGTGCGTTCGCGGGCGGCGGCGAGGAAGTCGGCATCGGCCGTGGCGCCCAGGCGTCCGGACGGACGCGGCCGGCGGGCCGGCGGCTGTTGCGGCTGGACCGGGGCAGGCTGGGCAAGCACGGCCTCCGCCGGAGCGGCCTCGGCACGGGCGCGGCGGCGGCGCGGACGCTCCGGCTGCGGCAGGGCTTCGGCCGGGCGCTGCGGGCGTGGTGCCGGCTGGGTGTTCATTTCGGCCAGGAAGGGATCGCTCTCGCCATCGTCGAAATCGCCGGCCGGCGTTTCCGCCTGCGGCGGCGGGCCGAGCGGTGTGTCGAAATCGAAGTCCTCGTCCGCATCGTCAGCGCTGTCGGCGGGCGTATCGGCAGGTTCGGACTTCGGCGCCTGACGGCCCTCGATCGCTTCGAGGCGGTCGGCGAGTGCCGACATCGCACGCTGTACCGGGGAGAGGGCCTCCTCGGTCTCCGAGCGTACCGATGCCATGCGTTCCTGGACGCTGCCCAGCGCATCCTCGATCCGCTTGGCGGTGCGCTCTTCGGACTGGCGCAGGCGGTCCTCGAGATCTTCCTCGCGGGCCGTGCGGTGGGTGTCGAACTTCTCGATCATCTCCGCCATGCGGTCGGTCGCGGTCTCGACGACGGCATTGGCACGGCGTTCGGAATGCTCGATCCGGTCGGCCAGCGAACGGCCCAGACGGGTGACTTCCTCGCCCATCTGCTTGATCGCGTCGCGGCTTTCCTGGCGCACCGCATCGAGGCGGCGGTCCAGCTTGCTCTCGGACTGGCTCTCGCGCAGGGCTTCGGCCGAGCGGCGTTCGCTCTCGCTGAGGCGGCGGTCGATGGCACCGGCCAGCTTGGTGATCTCGCGGCCCAGCCGGGACATGTTGTCGCCCTGGCGGCGCTCGGCCTCGTCCATCCGGGTCATCGCCCGGGTGAGGGCGTCCTCGAGACGGTCGATCCGCGGCTCGGAGGCCGCGCCGGAGACGGCCTGGGCCACCTGGCTGCGGGTTTCGGCAATGATCCGCGCGACATCGTCGGACAGGCGTTCGAAACGGCGTTCCAGTTCAACCGTGTCGCCGGAATTGCGGGTCTCCAGATTCCGCATGCGATCGTCGAGACGCGCGACCGAGCTTTCCAGCGCACGCGCGGCGTCATTGGTGATGCGTTCGGCGCCTTCGACGCGGGCCTTCAGGGTCTCGGTGACGGTGCGCAGGCCGTTGATCGTGCGGGCGGTTTCGTCGTCGCGCTTGCGATTGCGGTCGACCGTGTCCTCGGCGCGGGCTTCCAGCCGGGCAAGACGCGCTTCCAGCGTTTCGGAGACGGAGCGGGTGTCCTCGTCGACGGCGTGCAGCCGCGCGGCGGTGTCGTTTTCATGTTCATAAAGCCGGCGCGCCAGCTTCATGATCGTGGTCTCGACCGCACGCACGTCCTCGGTGGAACCGGAGCCCGGCGGTGTGCTTTCCAGCGAGCGGACGCGATCGCCCAGCTCGTCCTGGCCCTTGCGGACGCGTTCGAGGCTTTCCTGGGCCGCGGCCAGTTCGGCGCTGTAGCGCTCGCCATTCTTGCTGATCTTGTCCGCCAGCTGGGTGATTGCCTTGTCGATGCCGGACAGGGTGCGGGCGGAGAGCTTTTCGGAGGATTCCACGCGCTCGGTGAGACGGTTCACCATGGCGCGCAGAAGACGGTCGTCCTCCTCGCTCAGGGCCGAGCCGCCGCCGAAGCCCGGATAGGCTTCCAGCGCATCGTCCCATTGCGGGTTGGACGGGTCGGAACCGTCGAGGATGACACGGTTGATCCATTCGCCCAGCGTCAGTCCCTCGCGACGCGCCGCGGTTTTGGCGCGCGCCCGGGCGCGGGGATCGATCCCTTTCACGCTCCAAGGACCACTGGACGACATTCCGAATCGCTCGCTCAAACCTAACCGCTCCACGCTATTCTGCGGTTAATATTGTGTAAACCGAAGCCCGGGACCCAAGATGTAGTGTTTCCACACCGAATCGCAGGCGTTGACCCACAAGCCAATTTCCTGAGTCAACACAAGGCTCTGACTCGGTTAACGCGCCGTAAAATGTGTGGATTGCCGTATTAACGCTGAGCGGCGGGACCGAAGAAACCGGGCGCAAGTGTCCGCAATTGTTCCTGCATTGCCGTGGCTTCCCGGGTGATGGGAAGCGGGCCGTCGGCGGGCAGGGCGCGGGCGAGGTCGAACAGGAGCCAGGCCGACTCGACATCGCCGGAGCCGGCGGCATACCGGCCGGCATGCCAGTAGGTCAGCGGGGCGTGGGGGTCGTCCTCTGCGCTGTCGGCAAACAGGGCGAGCGGATCGAGTTCGGATGCGGCTTCACCATCCGTCGTGCGCAGGGCGGCCACGGTCTGGGCGGCGAGCGCATGGGCAGCCGCACCGGCAAAGGCATCGCGATGCAGATGGGTGCGGAAGGTCTCCAGCGCGGCGGCCGGGTTCTCGCTCATATCCGCCATTGCCGAGGACAGGGTCTCGAACTCGGCATTGCCGATGCCGGCGGCCGTGATCTGGCTGAAACGGTTGCACAGCGGCCGGGTGGAGCGGGGCTGGCAGGGGCCGGAATGGTGGCCGGACTGATAGAGCGCGAGATAGGCGCCGGCCATGTCGGCGCGCCGCTGGGCGGCCTGGGACGCGGCGATGAAGGTGGAATCGGTCGGCCGGGCTGCAGCCGGCGCGCGCATGGCTTCAAGCCCCGCCGCCAGCAGGCGCGTTGTCGCGGGGTTGGTGACCTCATATCCCTCCGCCGGGGCCGGCGGGACATTCTCGGGCCAGGGGAAGGCGGCTTCGCCCGAGCTGGCATTGAGCCGGGTCCAGGTCTCGCGCCGGCCCGCCGGGCTGGACGGGCTGAACACGACAAAGCTGAAACGCTCCGGGATGCCGAATTCCGGGTCGAGTTCGGCAAGGGCGTCGGGATGGATCGCCAGGGCGTGGCGCATCCAGGCGCGGAACAGTTCGGCCTGTTCGCGCGTGCCGGTATTGTCGGTGTCGAAGCCGAAAATCTCGCTGCCCAGTGCCGAGCGCCGCACGCCGGTATGGCCCTCGTCATCGATATCGACGAGCAGGTCGACGCTGGACAGGCGCACCCCCATGGCGGCCTCGATCCAGAAGCGTTCGAACTGGATGCCGCCCGGGCCGGTCACCTCGTTGAGCTCGCCGCCCTGGGTGTAGAAGGCGAATGTATTCATCTGGCGATGGACGTGAGCGACGATCGGCGTATTGCGCATGACCGGACCGTCCAGCGACTGGATCCGGGTGAGCGTGCGTCCGGTCGCGAAGTCCTGGATCGTGCGGTCCTCGCTCGATCCCGGCTCCGTGGCGTAGCCGTCGCCGACAACGATCTCGCGCTGTTCGGTGCCGATCCGTTCGCCCTCGACCGAGACGGTCTCGACCCGCCAGCGTGTGCGGATCACGGCGTCGCTGCGATTGCCGCGTGCCTGGAGATACTGTTCGCGATCCAGCCATGGGCCCGCGATGGCGGCCTGCATGGCTGCCGGGGCATCGTCCGTGGCGGTAGACGTTGCCTCTTCCTGTTCCGCATCGGGATCGAGAATGGAAAAGCCAGGGTCAGGCCGGGGATCGTCGGTCTGTTGCGCCAGCCCGGACGGGGCGGCGGCAAGCAGGGTGGACAGGGCCCCGAGGGCATACACGAAAGAGCGGTCAAGGATCGGCATGGCGCGACTTTGCCGCGAGTGGCGCCGCGATGGAAGGGCAAAGGCGGGTCTGCCACAGAATTGCCCGATGTCACAGATTTGACGTTGACGTTCGCGTAAGTTTGTGAACACCATTCACTCCATGGTCAAACCGGTCGCTCCCGATTCCGAATTCACCATCCGCGAGCTCGCTCACGAGTTCGGCGTGACCCCGCGCACCCTGCGCTTTTACGAACAGAAGGGGATGATCAATCCGGACCGTCGCGGCGCGGCGCGGATCTATTCCGCTGCCGACCGGGCCCGGGTCGAACTCATACTGCGCGGCAAGCGCGTCGGCTTCGCCCTCGACGAGATCAAGGAAATCCTCGATCTCGAGGCGATCGACCGCGGCGGCCGCGAGCGCCTCGAGCCGGCGATCGACCGTTTTGTCGGCCGCATCGAGGTGCTCAAGCGCCAGCGCGAGGATGTCGAGCGCGCCATTGCCGAGCTTCAGGCCGGCCTCGACTGGATGCGCGAGCGCCTGGAAGACCGTACGCCGCCGGACGATGTCCGCCGCCGCGCCCGTGCTTTCGAGGCGCTGGCCCAGGCGCGCCTCGACCCCTGGTCGGGGGTGAGCGCCGGCTGACCCGAACAACAACCCGTTCCGAGAACCACACAACGCCCCTTCGGAGACCTTGATCCATGACTGCCTCCTACCGCGCCCCGGTCCGTGACCAGCGTTTCGTCCTGCACGACGTGCTCGATATCGCCCAGTATTCCAGCCTGCCCGGCTTCGCCGATGCCGACGCCGACACGGTCGACGCCATCCTCGAGGAGGGTGCCAAGTTCACCGAGGGTGTGCTTGCGCCGCTGAACAAGGTCGGCGATGTGGAAGGCTGCACGCGCGATGCAGACGGCAATGTGAAAACGCCGACCGGCTTCAAGGACGCGTTCAAGCAGATGGCCGAAAGCGGCTGGACGGCCCTGTCGTCCGATCCGGAGTATGGCGGGCAGGGCCTGCCGCACGTGCTGAACCTGGCGGTCAACGAGATGGTGTCGTCGGCCAATATGGCGTTCGGCATGTATCCGGGCCTCACCCTGGGCGCCGCGGCCGCGCTGGCGGCTGCCGGCACGGACGAGCAGAAGCAGCTCTATTTGCCCAAGATGATCTCCTGCCAGTGGGGCGGGACGATGAACCTGACCGAGCCGCATTGCGGTACCGATCTGGGCCTCCTGCGCACCAAGGCCGTGCCGCAAGCCGACGGTTCCTACAAGATCACCGGCCAGAAGATCTGGATCTCCTCCGGCGAGCACGACATGGCCGAGAATATCATCCACCTCGTTCTGGCCCGTATCGAGGGCGCGCCGGACGGCGTGAAGGGCATCTCGCTCTTCGTGGTGCCGAAATTCATTCCCGACGAGAACGGCGATCCCGGCGAGCGAAACACGCTGAAGTGCGGCGGCCTGGAAGAGAAGATGGGCATCCACGGCAATGCCACCTGCGTCATGGACTATGACGAGGCGACGGGCTGGCTCGTGGGCGAGGAAAACAAGGGCCTCAAAGTCATGTTTATCATGATGAACGAGGCCCGGCTCGGCGTCGGCCTGCAAGGCTATGCCATTGCCGAGGCCGCCTATCAGCAATCCCTCGCCTTCGCGAAGGACCGTCTGCAGGGCCGCTCGCTCACCGGTCCGAAAAACCAGGACGGTCCGGCCGATCCGATCATTGTGCACCCGGACGTGCGCCGCATGCTGATGGATCAGAAGTGCTTTGTGGAAGGTGCGCGCTGCTTTGCGCTTTGGACTGCGCTGCAGGGCGATCTGGAAGAGAAGTCCGACGATCCGGCCGTGCGTGAGAAGGCCGGCGACTACATGGCGCTGCTCACCCCGATCGTGAAGTCCTACCTCACCGGCAAGGGCTATGACATGGTCTCCAACGGCCTGCAGGTGCATGGCGGCTCCGGCTTCACCGAGGAGTGGGGCGCGTCCCAGCTTCTGCGCGATGCCCGCATCACCATGATCTATGAAGGCACCAACGGTATCCAGGCGCTCGATCTTGTGGGCCGCAAGCTGGCGATGAACGGCATGCGCCCGATCACCTCCTTCTTCGCCGAGATCGACGCCTTTGTCGCCGAAGGCGGCAATGACGAGACGCAGGCCTTTGTCGATGCCGTTGCCGGCTGCAAAGGCAAGCTGAAGCAGGCCACAGACTGGCTGATGAACAATGCGCTGAACAATTTCGACCATGCCGGCGCAGGCAGCCACGATTATCTCAACCTCTTCGGTCTGACCTGCCTGGCCTATATGTGGGCTCGCATGGCCAAGACGGCTTCGGCGAAGATCGCGGCGGGTGACACCGATCCGATCTATGCCGCCAAGCTGAAGACCGGCCGGTATTTCCTGGACCGCTGGGTTCCGGAAGCGGCGATGCACCTGGCCAAGGTTGAAGCCGGCGCCGACTCGATGATGGCGCTGGAAGAAGAGGCCTTCTAGGCAAACGGCCTGACCGGGCGGGACCGTTCGTGAAGAAACGGCCCGCCTGCCGCACCGCCGATGTACGGCGCCGGCATACAACAATGACAAGAACGACCCCTGGGGAGGATGGTTGATGTTTCAGGACCCGCTCAACGTACCGCGGCCGGATTTTCTCGAACGCGAGGATGTGCGCATCTTCGAGGACGCCGTGCGCGGCTTCATGGCGCGCGAATGCGTGCCCAATGCCGAGGCCTGGGAAAAGGCCGGCATGGTCGATCGTGAGATCTGGACCAAGGCCGGCGAGGCCGGGATCCTGTGCCCGTCCGTGCCCGAGGAATATGGCGGGGCCGGCGGCGACTGGGGCCATGAATACGTCTTCCACACGGCCGGAGCCGAAGTGGGCGCGTCCGGCTGGGGCGTAGGCCTGCACAATTCCATCATTGCGCCCTACGTCATCCATTACGGCTCGCACGAGCAGAAGGCATCCATCCTGCCGCGCATGGTCTCCGGCGAGCTGATCGGTGCGATCGCGATGAGCGAGCCGGGCACCGGCTCGGACCTGCAGAACGTCAAGACGACGGCCGTCAAGGACGGCAATGGCTACCGTATCAACGGCTCCAAGACCTTCATCACCAATGGCGGCTCGGCGAATTTCGTGATCGTCGTCGCCAAGACCGACCCGTCCAAGGGGTTCGACGGCGTCTCGCTCTTCCTGGTCGAGACCGACAAGGTGGAGGGCTTCAAGCGCGGCCGCCTCCTGGACAAGGTCGGCATGAAGGCCCAGGACACGGCCGAGCTCTTCTTCGAGGATATGTGGGTGCCGGCGGACGCCCTGCTGGGTCCGGAAGAAGGTCAGGGCTTCATCCAGCTGATGCAGCAATTGCCGCAGGAACGCCTGCAGATCGCGGTGCAGGGCGTCGGCGCCATGAAGCGTGCGCTCCATGAGACGATCAATTACGTCAAGGAACGCGAGGCTTTCGGCCGGCCGGTGCTGAAATTCCAGAACACCCAGTTCAAGCTCGCCGAATGCAAGACCAAGGCGACCCTCGCCGAGGTCTTCGTCCATCACTGCTCGGAACGCCTGATGAAGGGCGAGCTGGATGCCGCCACCGCCTCGATGGCCAAATACTGGGTCTCGGACGCCCAGAACGAGGTGATCGACGAATGCGTGCAGCTGCACGGCGGCTATGGCTACATGAATGAATACCCCATCGCCCGCATGTGGCGCGACAGCCGCGTCCAGCGCATCTATGGCGGCACCAACGAGATCATGAAACTGCTGATCGCGAGGACGCTGTAGGGATGAGCGAGGTGGCCGCCAACAGAGCAACTCCGGCCGCGAGTAACCGCGTCCTGTCGGTCTTCGCAGGTTTGGCGCCACTGACCCTGTTTGCGGTGATCGATGGCACGATGATGTCTTTTTTCGGTGGGCTGGGGATTCTTCAGGGCCTGGATCCCGAAGCGGCTGCTCGAGTGATGGGAAACCTCCGACTGATTGCGTTTGGCCTCGCTGCGCTGGGGACAGTTGCCGTCGGATGGTGGCTCAGGAAACAGGGCTCCGTGTCATGGGGCGTCGCCATCCTTGCAGTCGCGGGCATTGCCGACGCGCTCGCCCGGACGGCGACATGGTTGCGCGCAATGGAGCAGGCGCAGGGTGATAACCTTATGGGAGGGGGGGCTATTATTATAGGTGGAGTTTCCGTGAGCTATTTCCCGGCGATGGTGCCGGTCGCCGTTCTTGTTTTTCTGGTGCTGCTGGGCGCAGGCGCGCAGAAACTGCGGAGCAGGAGGGCGCAATGAGTGAAGCGGTCCCATTTTTTCTCTTTCAGCAATGGGGAAGAATGACGGTGTTGGAGCTCACCTGATGTACATCCCGCCCGCCTTCCGCATGACCGATGAGTCCGAGATGCGCTCGGTGATGCGCACCTATGACTTTGCGCTGGTTTTGGTGCCGGGTATGCCGGACCTGGCGGCGACGCACATGCCGCTGAAGCTGGCCGATGAGCGCCAGGTGCTGATCGGGCATGTCGCGGCGGCCAATCCGATGGCCGACGCCATCCGCCAGGGCAAGGAGGCGATCGCCGTCTTCTCCGGCCCGCACGCCTATGTCTCGCCGACCTGGTACGCCAATCCGTCGGTCAATGTGCCGACCTGGAATTACGTCGCCGTCCACGCCTTCGGCACGCTGGTGCCGCTGGAGGGCGAGGAGGCCGAGCGGGCGCTTTCGTCGCAGGTCGCCGACTTTGAGGCCGAGTGGCGCATCACCCATATCGATCCCAAGCGCCGGGCCCGGCTGGAGGCCGCCATCCAGGTCTTCGAATTCGAGATCCACCGTCTGGAGGGCAAGGCCAAGCTCTCCCAGAACAAGCCCGTCGAGGAACGCCTGCGCCTGGCGCACGCCCTCAACGAACGCGGCGAACACGCCGTCGCCTTCCACATGGTCGAAGACCAGGAGGACGATGAGGATGAGTAGCGAATGGAATTCATCCTTCCCCTTGATGGGGAAGGTGGGCCGGCGCGTAGCGCCGGGTCGGAAGGGGTGAAGCCCGGTGACGAAGAACAAGCAAAGACCTCGCCCCCACCCCCTCCACCACGGCTGCGCCGTGGTCCCCCTCCCCCATCAAGGGGGAGGACGGAAGTGCGTCCAGAGTCGATAAAGGAAACCAGCCCGCAAAGGGAAAGGAAGCCAAGATGACCGAAGCCTATATCTACGACGCCACGCGAACGCCGCGGGGCAAGAAGAAAAACGGAGCGCTCAACGAGATCACCGCGCTGCAGCTGGCCACCCAGCAGCTCGAGGCGATCCGCGACCGCAACAATCTCGACACCTCCCTGGTCGACGATGTGATCATGGGCGTTGTCTCGCCGGTCGGTGAGCAGGGTGCGAACATCTCGCGCTCGGCCGTGATCAACGCCAACTACGCCGAAACGACCGCCGGCTACCAGATCAACCGGTTCTGCGCCTCGGGCCTGGAAGCGGTGAATGTGGCGGCGGCCAAGGTGATGTCCGGCGAGGCCGATTTCGCCATCGGCGGCGGTGTGGAAGCCATGTCGCGCGTGCCGATGGGTTCGGATGGCGGTGCGATGGGCGCCGATCCTGAAATCTCCTTCGACCATTATATCGTGCCGCAGGGCGTTTCGGCCGACCTGATCGCCACCAAGTACGGCTTCTCGCGCGACGATGTCGATGCCTATGCCGTGGAAAGCCAGAAGCGCGCCGCGCGGGCCTGGGCCGAGAAGCGGTTTGCCAGATCGGTCGTGCCGGTGAAGGACCAGCTTGGTGTCACCATTCTCGACCATGACGAGCATATGCGTCCGGACACCGACATGCAGGGCCTGGGTTCGCTGAAGTCGGCCTTCAAGGATCTCTCCGATTTCGTCGGCTTCGAGGCCGTCGCCACCCAGCGCTATCCGGAAGTGGAATACCTCAACTGGGTCCACACGGGCGGCAATTCCTCCGGCATCGTCGACGGCTCCGGCATGGTGCTGGTCGGCTCGAAGGAAGCCGGCGAGAAGGCGGGCCTCAAGCCGCGCGCCCGCATCCGCGCCATGGCGTCGATCGGTTCGGAACCGACCATCATGCTGACCGGCCCGGTCCCGGTGACCGAGAAAGTGCTCAGGAAGGCCGGCATGAACGCGTCGGACATCGACCTGTGGGAGCTGAACGAGGCGTTTGCCGCCGTCGTTCTGCGTCTGATGCAGGCCTACGAGATCGACCACGACATCATGAACGTCAATGGCGGCGCCATCGCCATGGGTCACCCGCTGGGCGCCACCGGCGCGATGATCCTGGGCACCGTGCTCGACGAGCTGGAGCGCTCCGGCAAGTCCACCGCGCTGACCACGCTCTGCGTCGGCGGCGGCATGGGCACCGCGACGATCATCGAGCGGGTGTAGGCCGGTGAGCGGCGACAAAGACGAAACCCCTCAATCCGGGGACAACGTCCTCGCTCTGGGTCTGCCCCTCGGCCTGCCGATCGGCCTGGCCCTGGGCGTATCCCTGGGTGTGGCGCTGGAAAGCCTCGCGATCGGGATTTCTCTCGGTGTCGCCTTCGGCATGTCACTCTCTCTCGCCTTCGGCGCTGCCAAGGCAAAGGAATTGAAGAACAAGCGGGACGCCGCCAGCGACGGCGATGCGTCCGACGAGGAGAAATCCTGATGTCCCTGAAAAATTTCACACTGGAAACCGATAAAGACGGCATTGCCCTGGTCACGTTCGACAGTCCGGGCAAGTCGATGAATGTCATCTCCGCCGATGTCATGGACGACTTCGACGCGCTGACGAAGACCATCATCGAGGACGACAGCATCAAGGGTGTCGTCATCACCTCCGGCAAGGACGCCTTCTGCGCCGGCGCCGACCTGTCCGAGCTGGGCGGGGCGAATGACGCGCTGGCCAAGCTGCCGGAAGAGGAGATGAAGCAGAAACTGTTCGAGCAGTGCTTCCGTCTCAACAAGACCTTCCGCGCCCTGGAAACCTGCGGCAAACCGATTGCCGCGGCGATCAACGGCCTCGCCCTGGGCGGCGGTTTCGAGATCGCGCTGGCCTGCCATTACCGGGTCATGCCGTCCGACAATCCCAAGGCCAAGCTCGGCCTGCCGGAAGCCATGGTCGGCGTGCTGCCGGGCGGCGGCGGCACCCAGCGCCTGCCACGTCTCGTCGGCGTGATGAATGCCGCGCCGGTCCTGCTGCAGGGCCAGCAGCTCGATGCGGCCAAGGCCCAAGGCCTCGGCATCGCCGACGCCGTGGTGCCGCTGGCCGAGCTGGTCGCGAAGGCCAGGGAGATCGTCAAGGAAGATCCCAAGGGTGCGAAACAGCCCTGGGATGGCGACAAGTTCAAATTCCCCGGCGGTGGTCCCTACCATCCCGCCGGCGCCCAGGTCTTCGGTGC
Source organism: Maricaulis virginensis (assembly GCF_027922185.1). Classification (NCBI taxonomy): domain Bacteria; kingdom Pseudomonadati; phylum Pseudomonadota; class Alphaproteobacteria; order Maricaulales; family Maricaulaceae; genus Maricaulis; species Maricaulis virginensis. The sequence continues at coordinate 463,665 of NZ_BSFE01000003.1, forward strand.
CGCGTCGCCGATGCTGCGCAAGAACACCTACGGCAACTATCCCGCCCAGCGCTATATTCTTTCGTGCGTCTATGAGGGCTCCCAGGTCTCCATGGACCAGGCGATCCGCATCGAGAGCCGGTATTTCACCAAGCTTTTGCTGCGCCCGGAAAGCCGCAACATGATCCGCTCCATCTTCCTGTCCAAGCAGGATCTGGACAAGGGCGGCCGCCGTCCGGCCAGCCAGTCCAAGGCGGATATCAAGAAGATCGCCATCATCGGCGCCGGCTTCATGGGTGCGGGCATCGCCACGGTCTCCGCCCAGGCGGGTATCGAGATCGTGCTGATCGACGCCACCCAGGAAGGCGCCGAAAAGGGCAAGAAGCACTGCACCGATCATTTCGAGAAAGGTGTCGCACGCGGCAAGCTGACCCAGGACAAGGCCGACGCCCTGGCGGCCCTGATCACGCCGACCACCGACTACACCCTGATCAAGGATGTCGATCTGGTCGTCGAGGCCGTGTTCGAGAATTCCGAACTCAAGGCCAAGATCACCAGGATGGCCGAGGAACAGATCGGCGAGACGGCCGTGTTCGGCTCGAACACCTCGTCCATTCCGATCACCGATTTGGCCAAGGCGTCGGCCCGTCCGGCCAATTTCATCGGCATCCACTTCTTCTCGCCGGTCGAGAAGATGAACCTGGTCGAGATCATCATGGGCGGCGAGACCGGCGATTATGCCCTCTCGCGTGCGATCGATTTCGTCACCAAGATCAAGAAGACCCCGATCGTGGTGGCCGATACGCGCGGCTTCTACGCCAATCGCTGCGTCATGCGCTATGTCGGCGAAGGCCTGAAAATGCTGGGCGAGGGCGTCAAGCCGGCGCTGATCGAGAATGCCGCCAGGATGGCCGGCATGCCGGTCGGCCCGCTCTCCCTGCAGGACGAGGTTGCGCTGGATCTCGGCGTGAAGCTGATCAAGCAGACAAAGGCCGATCTGGGCGACAAGTATCAGCCCAGCGGCACCGAGCCGATCCTGTTCAAGATGGTCGAGGACTATGACCGTCTGGGCCGCAAGAACGGCAAGGGCTTCTACGACTACCCGTCCGAGAAGGGCCAGCCGAAACGCCTCTGGCCGGAGCTGGAGCAGTTCGCGCCGGGCGGCCAGTACGCCGCCGAACAGCCGACGGCCGACGAGGTCAAGGACCGCATCCTCTACACCCAGGCGCTGGAAGCGGCGCGCTGCATGGAAGAGGAAATCGTCGCCGATCCGCGTGAAGCCGATGTCGGCTCGATCCTGGGCTGGGGCTTTGCGCCCTATACCGGCGGCACGCTGTCCTTCATCGATACGGTGGGCGCCAAGGCCTTCGTGAAGCGCGCCGAAGAACTCGAAGCCAAGTATGGCGACCAGTTCAAGGTGCCGGCCCTCCTCAAGGAGATGGCCGAGAAGGGCGAGACCTTCTACGGCCGCTTCGGCACCAAGGAAGCCGCAGCCGCCTAGGGCGCGACTGCATAAAGACTGTAGAAGCCGGTGCAATGCGAGTTGCGCCGGCTTTTCTTTGCCGCTATTCGGGGCGTGTTTTCGGGGTGTTGGAAGTTTTCACCAAGATTTCCACAGAAAGCGAAAACCTTTCCACCGATTGAGCCGACTTGTCCACGAAACGGGGTGTTTCGTGCGTTGCCGGGACGGCGGTCCGGTGGTCTACTCATGACATCGACAGCGACCGAAGCGGGCCTCCGGGCCCGGGGGATCGCCGGGAAAGAAGGCTCCAGGGGAGACGGTCCGCAAGGACCGGCGACCGGACGAGCGGCCCCGGAACAGGCCCGAAAGGGCGGGTTCCCCCAGGCCAGGACGACAGCAAGGATCCGCAAGGACACCCGGCTCGACGCCCTTCCTCTCCGGAGAGACTGATCTGCCTGCAAGGGCGGTGACCAGGAAGCCGCGATTACAGCAGACCCTTTCGGGGGTTCGCTGGCCCCGGTCCGCCGATCGGGGTGTGCCGAAGGACAGGGTGTCAAAACCCGACCCGGAAGCAACACGGCCGCCCGCCTCCCTGCTCCTTGCGAGCCGGGGACGGGCGGTTGGTGCTTTTGGGGGATGCGCAGCCGGACCCTGCGCGCGGTCCCGGCGCCGGACGGACAAGCCATACGCTTCTGGAATACGACGCCTCTCCGGAGAAAGGTCCGGCTTTGTGTGCAAGGCCTGCAAGGCGGGTTCAAGTCCTTGTTCCTGTTCGAAAATTCGACATTAAAGTTTATTAAGACAGGATTAATACAATATTCGGTGCGTTAACCATGCGGGGCGTCACTATGCAGGCCGACAAGCGCTTGGGGCGCTGCCGGGGGCAGGACTACACCCGATGTTGCAGAGAACCGGATATCACTGGCCGTCGCGGATACGCTCTGTCGCATTCGCGATCTGGGCTGTTGCCTTCGCATTGACCGGTGCACTCGGCTGGGCGGCGTGGAGCAGCTATCAGACCGCGTCCGAGACCGCAGACTATGTCGCGTGGCGGCAGGAGGCCGGGCTGGTGGTTCCGGTGCTCAAGACGATCGTCAAGGACAGCGAAACAGTTCGCTGAACCGGGGGCGCCGGGGGGCGCAGTTTCCGGGCGGCCGCAGAGGCCGCATCGGTCCCAGAGCCATTTCATCGCGATCGATCACGATGAAATGGCTCCGGTCTTTTGAGCGGTCGCGTTTTCGGACCGCAAAACCGGTCCCCACTTCTGCTGAAAATACTCTAGTCTTCTTGCGCTCGACGCAGGAGACCGAGATGTCCGACGCCCGCCTGGAAGACGATGACTACATCATCGGGACCGATGCCGTGGAAATTGCCCGGCTGGGTCAGCAGCATGCGATCTGGCGCGAAACGGCCCTTGCCGGCTGGCGCCGCGCGGGTTTGCGGCCGGGCATGACGGTGATGGATGTCGGGGCCGGCCCCGGCTACGCCGCTTTCGATCTGGCCCGGCTGGTCGGACCCCAGGGCCGCGTCATCGCGGTCGATCAGGCGCCGGCCTTTCTCGCCGCACTGCGTGACGGTGCCCGTCAGCGCGGCCTTTCCAATATCGAGACCATCGAGAGCGATCTGGCCGATGTCGACTGGCCGGAGGCGGTCTGCGACGCGGTCTGGTCGCGCTGGTGCCTGTCCTTCGTGCCCAACGTGCCCGGCGTGATCGCCGGCATCGACCGGGCACTGAAACCCGGCGGTATCTTCGTTGCCCAGGAATATGTCGACTATCGCAGTTTCCGCATTGAGCCGTGCGAACCGGTCTTCGAGCGTTTCATCGAGGCGGTGCGCCAGAGCTGGCTGCATTTCGGCGGCGATCCCGAGATCGCGCGCCGCCTGCCGGCCATCGTGTCCAACCAGGGCTGGGAGCTCGGGCCGATGACGCCGGTCATCCACGCTGCGCGCCCCGGCGACTGGATCTGGAGCTGGCCTATCGCCTGGCTCGAACAGGCTCCCGACCGCCTCGTCGAACTCGGCTTTCTCTCGCCGGACGATGCCGAGGCTTTCCGCCTCTTCCTGCACGCCCGCCAACAGGACCCGGTCTCCCTGATGACGACGCCGATGGTGCTTGAGGTGATCGCACACAAGCCGGCCTGACGGTACCGCATCACTGAAATCGCGGTTCAATCTGCCGCCAACAAGGCTATTCTCGCCATACTCATACGGGGAGACAGCATGACCTATACGCTCATCGGCGCGGCCGTATCGCTTTATACCGGCAAGGCGCGCGGCTATCTGCGCTGGAAGAATGTGCCGTTTCGCGAAGAGATGTCGACGCGCGAGGTCTACAAGAGCGAGATCCTGCCGCGGGTCGGCTGGTCGGTTATTCCCGTGGTCGTGCACCATGACGGCTCGGACACGGGCGTCACCCTGCAGGACACGACCGACATCATCGATTATGTCGAGCAGCACGAGCCGGGACCGTCGGTCTATCCGGACGGTGTGCGCCAGCGCCTGGCCGCCCTGATCCTGGAACTGTTCGGCGACGAATGGCTGGTGATCCCCGCCATGCACTATCGCTGGGCCTATAATCGCGACTTTGCCCATGGCGAGTTCGGCGCTTTCTCCTTCCCGGATCTGTCACCGGAGGAGCAGCGGGAGCGGGTTGCAAAGCCGGTGGCGTATTTCTCCGGCGCCCTGCCCGGGCTGGGCATCAATCCGGACAGCGTGCCGGCGGTCGAGGCCGCCTATGAGGCCTTCCTGGCTGCGTTCGAGGCACACCTGGCCCGGCACGGCTTCCTGTTCGGTTCGCGGCCCTCGATTGCCGATTACGGCTTCCTCGGGCCGCTCTATGCGCATTTGCTGCGCGACCCGGCGTCCGGCGAGATCATGCGCCGCCTGGCGCCGCGCGTTGCCGACTGGGCGCAGCGCTGTCACGCGCCCCAGCATGCGCTGACCGGCGACTTCCTGCCGGACGATGATCTGCCTGCAACCCTGCTGCCCATGCTGCGCATGTTTGCTGCGCAGCAATTGCCCGTTCTCGTCGACACGGCGGACCGCCTCGCGGTGTGGGCTGACGAGAACCCGGATATGGCGGAAGTACCGCGTGTGCTGGGCTTCCACAAGGCCCGGATCGGCCATGGCGAAACGGTCGTGGAGACCGACCGGGCGGTCATTCCCTATCCGCTGTGGATGCTGCAGCGCGTGACCGATTTCCTGGCCTCGCTTGACGGCAAAGCGCGTGCGCAAGCGGAAGAATTGCTGCGCAGCATCGGCGCGCAACAATTGCTCGATTTCGACATGCCCGTGCGGCTCGAGCGCCGGCATTTCCGCGTCTGCGTCCAGGGGCGTTAATTGCTGAAAATGCCTTAGCCGCCGAACCGCCAGATATCCATCGCCAGGGCGCTGCGGCTCCAGGAGGTGTGGATCAGTTCTGCGGCGGTTGATCCCGCGGCGGCCATCGCCACGAGCAGCGGGCGGAAGTGTTCCGGTGTGGGATGGTTGAAGCCGGCCAGCGGTGCGTCCTGCCAGCCGGCCAGCGCCTCCACCTCGCCGCTCTCGATCTTGGGCACAACCCAGTCGCGGAAGGCCTGGGCACCGGGATGGGGCGCTGCCGCCTCGGCCGCGGCGAGCGATGCGCGCAGTGAATGCGTCAGCGAGCCCGAGCCGATGATCTGGACGCCGCGGTCCGCGAGGGGCGCCAGCGCCCGGCCCAGCGCGACGGCAGCTGTGTCGCTGCCGGGCAGGCTGATCTGGAAGACCGGGATATCGGCTTCCGGCCGCATCAGGGCGAGGGGTATCCAGGCGCCGTGATCGCGCCCGCGCTGCCGGTCGGCTTCCGCTTCGATACCGGCCTCGCGCAGGAGATCCAGCGTGATCGCGGCGAGGCTGGGCGATCCGGGGGCGGCATAGACCGCGCGCTCCAGCACCGGGCCGAAGCCGCGGAAGTCATGGATCGTGTCCGGTGTGGCGGCCGACTGGACCCGCACGGGCGCGTCCGCTTCCCAGTGCGCCGAGACCACCGCGACCGCGTGCGTCCGCGGCGCCAGGCCGAGCGCTTTCAGGGCGTCGTGGGCGGGCGAGGGCACGGTCAGCACGTCGGGGGCGCCGTGCGAGATGAAGAGCGGGCCGAGGGGCATGAGGGGTACTCCGGAAAGTCGAGCCCGCAATCTGGTATTTTCGCCCGCAAGGGATAAGTATGCCGGATCGAAGCTTTCTCTTTCTGGTGAGGAATAAATGGACCGGATCGATGCCCTGCGCCTGTTCTGCTCGGTGGCCGAGCTGGGCAGTTTCACCAAGGCGGCCGACCGTGAGGCGATGACGCCCGGCGCGGCCTCCAAGCAGATCACGGCCCTGGAACAGCGTCTGCAGGCCCGCCTGTTCGAGCGCACGACACGCTCTGTCCGCCTGACCGATGCCGGCGCGGCCCTGCTCGACCGTGTCCAGCCCTGGCTCGATGAGTATGACGCAATGGAAGAAGGCGTTGCGAGCGCGCGGCTGGCACCGGCCGGCGTGCTGCGCGTCACCGCACCGGTCGATTTCGGCGCCCGCCGCCTGATCCCGATCATTGCCGACTTCATGACCGAATGGCCAAAGGTCGATGTGCGCCTGTCGATGGCCGACCGCATGGTCGATCTGGTCAATGAAGGGTTCGATGTCGGCGTGCGGATCGGCAATCTGCCCGACAGTGCGCTGATCGCCCGCCGTCTGGCGCCGGCCTGCATGTCCTGCGTGGCATCGCCGGCCTATGTCGAGCGCAACGGCATGCCGCACCATCCCGACGATCTCGCCCGCCACGACATGATCATCGACCGCAACAAACCCAGCCCGCAATTGCTGAAGTTCGAGCGCGAGGGCGAGGAGGTCGAGGTCCGCGTCAATGGCCGCCTCTCCCTGAACGGTGCCGTGGCGGCCGTGTCAGCGGCCAAGGCCGGTCTGGGCGTGGCCTGTTCGCCGCGCTGGGCGGCGGTCGATGCACTGGAGCGCGGCGAGGTGATCGATGTGCTGGCGGACTGGTCGCCAGAACACCGCTTCCTCTGGGCGGTCTTCCCGTCAAACCGCTACATGACGCACCGGGTGCGCGCCTTCGTCGACTATCTCGCCGGGCGGTTTGACGGTGTCGTCTAGCCGCACAGGCGCTATAAGGATGCGTGTGGACCAGGCAGGGGGTACGGCATGAGACGGCAGGTCACGGGACTTCTGGCGATGGCAGCGCTGGTGCTGCTGGCAGGCTGCGCGACGACCGGCAGCGACATGATGGGCGTGGGCGGCGGACCGGACGATGTTGCCGGTTCCGTCTTCGACCATCCGCGGGCCGACCGGCGCGGTGCACCGCGCGGCTTTGGCTATCAGCTTACCGGACAGTCGGGCTGGTCGGGCGATCTGGTTTATGAGGACGATAGCGGCGGTGCCATCCGGGTCGCATTGCTTCTCGCCGATGCCGATGGTGCGGAACAGGCTGCGGATCTGCAGATCGCCATGCCCTATCTGGAAGGCGGCGTCCGGCGTTTCCACGGCACAGCGGCTTCGGGCGAGCCGGCGGAGCTGCAGCTGCAGGCCGGCCCCTGCGAGGTGGCGGGCGAGACCGGCTTCACGCATTTCGCGGCGCTGCGGATCGGCGAGACGGTCCAGGCCGGCTGCGCCCGGGAGCAGGCGCAGGACGATCGCTGGTCGAACTATATCATGAGCTATCTGCCGGCCATCGATGCCTGCCTGGCCGAGTTCGGCGACCGGCCGGCCCATGTCTCGCTGGCCTATACGATGAGCGGCGGTGCGACGGGGGTGCGGATCGTCGATGCCGGCACGCAGACCTGGGAATGCGCCACGCGGGACGAGGGCCGGGCGGTCAATTCGCTTCGCCAGATCGATTCGGCGGACGCGCTGTTCGGGGAAGGTGATCCGATATTCGTGCGCGGTGTCTTTCCCGACTTCGGCGAGGGCTGTTATGTCTACGAGTCGGTTCGCGAAGCCGACGGAACGCTGATCGGGGCGCTGGGCTATGACGCCTGCAATGCGGTGCCGGTAACGACGGCGCAGGCCGCCGCTGCGGGCTAGCCCGCCAGACGCGGCATTGCGGCACGCGCCAGCGCGACAGGTTGAGGACAAGACGCATGCACCGAGCCTTGCTGATCTCCACGCTCTGCACCGGTCTGATCGCCGGCCCGGCAAGCGCCGAACTGCGCGATGTGCTGACCCGCGCCGACGGCTTGAACGGTCAGGTCTGGCTCGCCTTTGACGAACAGCCGCGATCGGCGGAACTGTCGCGGACGGCCGGGAGTGTCAGTCTGATGATCGGTGGTGTGGAAGTGCGCAACCGGGAGGTGTCGCCCTATCGCGCCGACCTCGTCAGCCGTGTCTCGATCACCCCGGTGGCCGATGGTGCCCTGGTGGAACTTGGCCAGGCCGCCGGCTGGCAGGATGTCCGCGCCGAACTGCGCCAGGGCGGTGTTCTGGTGAGTTTCAGTCTGGATGCACCGGTCGCCGCGACGTCCCGGCCTGCGCCTTCCGGTCCGTCTGCGACGGGCGAGGCGAGGACCGCCCCTGCAACGGACAGTCAGAGCGCATCTGCCGCTGCCACTCATGGCGAGCCGGCTGCTAGTGTCGGCGGTCAGGCGGCCTCGGGCGAGGCTGGAACGACGGGGCATGCCCCCGCCGATCCCGCACCGGCCGACGAGGCCGGGCATGAGCCTGCCGCGGAGCATAGTCCTGCTCCTGGAAGCCATACGTCCGCGCCTTCCAACTCGGCGGCGCCGGTCAATCCGGTTGCGGCCGCTGCGTCCAGTGCGACGGGCGAGTGTGCCGAGACCGGCGCGGCCGTTGCCGAGAACCCGTGGGATGATGAAAGCCTGCACCGCCACGCAGCCTGCCTGACGCAGACCGGCGAGCTGCAGCCGGCGGCCGTCATCTATGAACAGATGCTCGCCTTCGCCCCGGACGATTTCAGGGCGCTGATCGCCCTGGCGGAGGTGCGGGCCGAACAGGGCGAAACCGCTGAAGCGCGCGAGCTTTATTCGCAGGCGGCGTCCTATGCCATCTCCGATGCCGAGGCCGCCCGGGCGCGGGCCCGGCTGCGCGAACTCCAGCAGCGCTGATCCTTCCAGCCAGTCAGGACATCCATCATGCAAGCAGACGAACCGGCCGGCCGGGTGCTCGTCATCGCCGGCTCAGACAGTGGCGGCGGTGCCGGTATCCAGGCCGACATCAAGGCGATCTCGGCGATGGGCGGCTATGCGGCGACGGCAATCACGGCGATCACCGTCCAGAACACGCTGGGCGTCAGCGCCATCCATCCCGTGCCCCTTGCCATCGTCGAAGGCCAGATCCGCGCCGTGCTCGACGATATCGGTGCCGACGTGGTGAAGACCGGGATGCTGGCCACGGTGGAGATTGTCGAACTCGTCGCCGCTGTCCTCGAGGCGGCCGACCCGGCCATCCCGCTGGTGCTCGACCCGGTGATGATCGCCACATCCGGCGATCGTCTGGTCGATGACGGTACCGAGGCCGCGATCCGCGAGCGTCTCGTGCCGCTGGCCACACTGGTCACCCCGAATGCGGCCGAGGCGGCCCGCCTGACCGGCCTGACGGTGGAGGATGTGCAGGGCCAGCTGGCGGCGGCCGAAGCGCTGGTCGGCATGGGCGCCAGGGCGGCGCTGGTGAAGGGCGGGCATCTGGGCGGCGATGCCGTCACCGATGTGCTCGTCTCTACCCGCGGCATGGAATTGATGGAACGCCCGCGCATCCGCACCAAGCATACCCATGGCACCGGCTGTACCCTGGCCTCGGCGATTGCCGCGCGGATGGCCGGCGGCGAGCCGCTGCCGGAAGCCGTGCGCAAGGCCGGGGATTATCTGCACGAAGCCATCCGCCGCGCGCCGGGGTTCGGCGCCGGCCACGGTCCGGTCGATCACATGTGGGTGGTGCGGCCGTAACTCAGCGGCCTGGCCTAGCGAGCGGGATCCGCCGCCCGTTTCCGGGCCAGCCACACGCCCGTCAGGATAACCGCCAGGGCGAGCACGGCGTGCCAGCCGATGGTCTCGCCGATCAGCACGCCGGTGATCATCGCGGCGATCGGGGTGAGATAATTGGCGATGGCGAGGAAGTTGGGTCCTGCCGTGCCCGCCACCTGCATCAGCACGACCGAGGCCAGCGCCGTCGGTCCGGCGGCCAGCCAGATGACCGCCAGCCAGGCGGTGGGAGCGACCGGTCCGGCCTGCGCCAGTTCGAACAGTCCCACAGGCAGGGCGAACAGCGCACCGCAGATCAGCATGCCGGCGCCGGAGACCGAGGGCGGGGTCGGCGGGATCAGCCTGGCCAGGATCGCATTGATGCCATAGCAGACCGCCGCCGCGACCACGCCCAGCTGGGCCCAGACATCGGCGCCGCCCAGATCGGTCAGCGCGGCCGGTCCCAGCAACAGTACGACACCGGCAAACCCGGTGAACACGCCGGTCAGGCGCCGCAGGGTGAGGTGTTCGCCAGGCACGAGGACATGCGCCATCGCCACGGTCGCCAGCGGCATGGTGGCGACCAGAATGCCGGCGAGCGCGCTGTCGATATATTGCTGGCCCCAGCTGACCAGGTAGAAGGGCAGGGTGTTCCCGAAAAACCCCAGGCCCGCGAACCACAGCCAGCGCTTGTCGTTGAGTGCCGGCAGGCGATGACCGCGCAACAGCGCCCAGCCGGCCAGCAGGATGGCCGCGAGAGCGATACGCACGAAGATCAGCCCGCCGGGCGGCAGGGTTTCCACCCCGTGCTTGATGAAGGCAAAGGCCGACCCCCACAGCACGGTGAGCAATAACAGCGCAGCCCAGTCCATCAGACCCGGCAGGTGAGCATGGGCCGGCTTCACGGGAGGCTCCGCGACATTGCGGCTCCCGCACAAACCCCCTTCTCCCCGGGGAGAAGGTGCCCCGAAGGGGCGGATGAGGGGAAAATCCCGGCGTCGGCGCCCAAAGCGCCAGGCGCGGTGTCTTCCCCCTCTCCCTCGATCCCTCTCCCGCGGGAGAGGGAGGCTGGCGCTGAGCCCGGCACCACCCTCACAACACAGCCCTCAGCCCGCCGGCGAAGGCGGCGATATCGGTGTCGTCATTGAACAGGTGCGGGGTGATGCGCAGGCGGTCGCCGCGCTGGGAGATGTGGATATTGCGCGCGGCCAGGCGCGCCGGCAGATCGTCCGGCGCACCGGCGGGAAGGCCCAGGGTGAGATAGTGCGGGGCGCGTTCGATCATGTCGTCGGCAAGGCCGAGCGGCGCTGTGGCCTCGGCGATGGCGGCCGTGCGTTCTGCCAGCGTTTGCGAGATGGCATCGACGCCCCAGTCGAGCACCTGGTCGAGACTGGCCAGGGCTGCCGGCGCGAGCTGCATCGCCGAGCGCTCGCCCATGTCGAAGCGCCGGGCACCGGGGGCGTAGGCGTCGGTATAGTCGATCAGACGGGTGAAATTGTCCGCGCCCTTGCGGGCGATCCAGTTCTGCTCCAGCGGTTCGCCCTCGGCGTGGTGATGCGGGGCAACGTAGAGCAGGCCGGTGGAATAGGGCCCCAGCAGCCATTTATAGCCCGCCGCGACGGCGAAATCGGGCTGGATCGACGGCATGTCGAAGGGCAGGGCGCCCAGCGATTGGGTGAGATCCAGCACCAGGGCGGCGCCCTGGCGGCGGGCCGTGTTGGAAATATGGGCGAGGTCCAGCTGGCCGCCATCCAGCCAGTGTACATGCGGGCAGGCGACGATCGACGTCGCCGGGCCGATGGCGCGGATGAGGGCTTCCGTCCAGCCCTGGCCGGGCTGGCGTTTCACCGTGACGAGTTGCGCACCATGCTGCGCAGCAAGCGCCTGCCAGACATAGACATTGGAAGGAAACTGGCCGTCCAGCACCAGGATTTCCGAGCGTCTCTGCGGCGCCAGATTTCGCGCTGCCGTGGCCAGGCCATAGGAGGCCGACGGCACAAGCGCGATATCGGCGGCTTGCGCGCCGAACAGACGCGCCGCGCGCTCGCGCAGCTGTTCGGGCAGGCCGAAGAAATCCTGCTGCACGTCATAGGCCCAGGGCTGACCCTTGGCGGCATAGCTTTCCTGGCCGGCCGCGATGGCGCTTTTCGGCATCGGCCCCATATAGGCCGTGTTGAGATAGACGCGGTCGCGCGGGATGTCGAAAAGGTCACGCTGGGACGGGATCATGGCCTAGCCTCTTGCCCCGGCGGGAAGAGGGCGTCAACGTGCAGCCCGTCACGAATACACCCTTGTTTCCCGCTGCCAGGAGAGCCCTGTGGCCGATGATACGCTGACCGCCCCCGCCCGCACCGACAATCCCAAGCCGATGCTGCGCCCCGCCGATCCGCGTTTTTCCTGCGGTCCGGTGAAGAAATATCCCGGCTGGAGCTGGGAAGCGCTGGCCGATGCGCCGCTCTCGCGCACCCACCGGGCCGGTACGGCAATCCAGCGGATCAAGGAATCGCTCGAACGTACCCGCGCCCTGCTGGCACTGCCGGACGATTATCATGTCGCGCTGATGCCGGGCTCGGACACGGGTGCGATGGAAGCGGCGATGTGGTCGCTGCTCGGCGCGCGCGGCACGGACGTCTTCTCCTGGGATGTGTTCGGCAACAAGTGGACGAGCGACGCGCGCGACGAGCTGAAGCTGGACGATCTGCGCACTTTCCAGACCCCGGCCGGCACCCTGCCGGACCTCTCGAAATATGACGGCAAGCGCGACGCGGTCTTCACGCTCAACGGCACGGCGGCCGGTGTGTGCATTCCGGATTATGACTGGATCGATGCCGACCGTGAGGGCCTGACCCTGTGCGACGCGACGTCTGCCGCCTTCGCCGTCGATATCGACTGGTCGAAGATCGATGTGCTCACCTTCTCCTGGCAGAAATGCATGGGCGGGGAGGCCCAGCACGGCATGCTGGTGATGGGGCCGCGGGCCATCGACCGGCTCAACAGCTTCCGGCCGGACCGGCCGATCCCGGCAATCCTGCAGCTGCACAAGAACGGCAAGGCCGATATGGCGCTCTATGAGGGCTCCACCCTCAACACGCCGTCCCTGATGGCGGTCGAGGACTATCTCGCCGCGCTGAAATGGGGGTCGCGCATTGGCGGCCTGCCGGAACTGATCCGCCGCAGCAAGACCAATTTCGAGACGCTGGACGCCTGGGTGCGCCAGTCCGACTGGATCGATTATCTGTGCGAGGACGAAGGCGCGCGGTCGCCGATCTCGGTTGCGCTGAAATATGTTGCGCCGGAGGCCGCAGCGCTGGATACCGAACAGCAATGGGCGCTGACCAAGGGCATCACGACGCTGCTGGAACGCGAGAATGCCGGTCTGGACGTCAACATGCACCGGGCCTCCGTGCCGGGGATTCGCATCTGGTGCGGCCCGACCATTGAGGCCGACGATCTGGCTGCGCTGGGGCCATGGCTCGACTGGGCCTATCGCGAAGCTCTGGACGCACTCTGACCGGCGCTGTATCGCTGCGCCGGCACACTCTTGAGCGAGGGGGACATCTATGACGCGTTTGGGACTGGCCGCACTGGCCGCTGCATGCTTGGCTGCTCCGGCCATTGCCGATGATGAGCGCGGGACGGAAATCCGCCTCGGCGTCACGGCCCACGATCTGGCCGACCATGTCGAGGACGGGCCGAACATCACGGTCGACGCGCTGTTCGCGTCGCCGGACTTTCTCGAGGCGATCTGGTCGCCGCGCCCCTATCTCTACGGTTCGTTCAACACGAACGGGCTGACCAATTTCGGCGCGACCGGTCTCGCCTGGAACTGGGCGTTCTCCGAGAACTGGAATTTCGAATTCCGCACCGGGCTGAGCTATAATGACGGTGTCGAGGATATCGACCCGAACTCCCCGCCGGACGATCCGACGCGTATCCGCCTCGCCACGACGCGCTCCCTGATGGGCAACGAGATCCTGTTCCACAATGCGATCGGGCTCGATTACGACCTCAATGACCACTGGTCGGTCGGCGCGTATTACGAACACATCTCCCACGGCCAGATCCTGGCCTCCGGCCGCAACCAGGCGCTGGACAATGCCGGTATTCGTGTCGGCTATCGCTGGGGACGGTAGGGATTTTCCTCCCCATGTGAGTGGGGCGCTGCAGTCTTCAAGCTGTACCGCGATCCGCCACATCTGCCGTCACCCTGACGAAAGTCAGGGCCCAGTTCATAAGGCTGGGTCGTCGCGATCTCGCACTTGTCTTTACGATGCGAACTCGCGCCGGACCTCATCCAGCCCAAATCTCGCTTTGTGATCTGGGTCCCGACCTTCGTCGGGATGACGGTTCAGGGGCATGGGCTCTGACAAATGCTCAACCCGCCCGCGCCGCTTCCGCCTCATCCGCCCGCGGATCCTCTTCCACGCGGACATAGATGCCGGTGAACCAGTCGGTCCATTCGCCGTCTGCGCCCTGTTGCTGGAAGTGCTGGCGCACCGTGCCGTCGTCCCGGAGCGTCCAGCTGCCGCGGAAGGCCGCGCGCGTGCCATTGCCGGGGTAGAAGATCTCGCCTTCCAGCACCATCGTGCCGGCCGCGTCGAGCCCACCGGTATAGTCGATGAAATTGCCGGGGCTGACCCAGACCTGCCGCCAGGCACCGGCCAGCGGATCATAGGCATTCAGGCTTTCGCCCGTAGAACCGCCGGCACCCTCCCAGCGTTCGGTGATCAGGCAGCCGCCCTGGGATTTCACGATCGTGTTGCGGCCCTGATAGGGGCCGTCATCGGGCGCGTAGACATTCCACGTGCCCAGCCAGAAATCGAAATCGTCGTGCTGCGCCTCGGTGCAGCCCGGCGGCGGACCGGATTGTGCCCATGCTGCCGGGACCGGCGCTGCAGCCAGCGCAGCCGCGGCCGCCAATGTCCGAAAAATCGTCATGCCGTGCCTCCCCCGCTTGCCATTATGGCAGGCTGGCACGCGGGCCGGAGACCGGCAAGCGGGTGCCCGTCCGCTTGCCGGCAAATCCACGCGTTCCGGAATGACGAAGATGTCATCATCCAATCAGGGCTTGGCGAGCATCCGGTTGCTATACCGAAGAACAAGACGGGCGGGATGGGCTGCATGTTCCGGACACGGCGGGTCTACGAGACCGACGCGCTCAATGTGAAGCTGAGCTATTACGGCCCCGGCCTCGGCATGGGCGCGCACAGTCATGATTTCGACCAGGTCTCCTTCCTGCTGGGCGGCGGGCTGAGCGAGGGGCATGGCGGGACATCGCGTGAAATGCATCAGCGCGGCATCGGCCTGAAACCGGCCGGCTTCGAGCATGACAACCGCTATCACGGGCGCGACGGAGCGCTCATCCTGTCCATCAATCTGCGGCCGGGCGCGGATGCCGCGCTGGCCGGCCTGGGTCCGGACGACTGGCACTGGTCGCCGGATGCGCCGCCGGACCGGATGTGCGAGCTTCACGCGCTTTTGGCTGCAGACGGGGATGCGGCCGGCGATGCGGTGGCCGATCTCTTGGCCCGCCTCGGTCCCGGCCGGAAGACGCACCGCACATCGCCGCCGGCCTGGCTGAAGCGGATCCGCGACCGGCTGGACGATCCTGCCGATCCGGCCGGGATCGCCGCCATTGCCGAAGAGGCCGGTGTGCACCGTGTCCATCTCGCGCGGGTGTTTGCGGCCCATTACGGCGTGGCTCCGACGGCCTACCGGCTGCAGCGCCGGGTGGGACGCGCCGTCGGTCTGCTGGCCACCGGATCGGCGCCCGGCGATGCGGCCGCCGAGGCCGGGTTCGCCGACCAGGCGCACATGACGCGCTGCCTGAGACGCCAGACCGGGCTGACGCCCGGCAGCCTGCGCCGTTTTCTCCTCGCCGCCTGACCCGGATCAACCGGTTGCATCCGTTCAAGACCGCCGCTTGCCGGCCGGTTAGGTGTGGAGCGGACTGACAGGAGACACAGATGCGTTTTTCTTCCCCGCTGGCCGCTGCTGCGGCCGCCCTTGTTGCCGCAACTGCTGCCCAGGCCGAGACACCCCGGGGCGCGGCCGACCGGCTGGACGCTTTCCTCGACCGTTTCGAGGGCATCGAACCGGGTTATGCCGTGGTCGCGGTGACGGCCGACGAGGTGTTGCTGAACCGGGTGGAAGGCGTGCGCCGTGCGTCAACCGGCGATCCGCTGACCACCGGCACGCCGCTCTACATCGCCTCGCAGACCAAGGCCTATGTCGGCCTGCTGGCGAGCTGGCTGGATGCGCA
Source organism: Maricaulis virginensis (assembly GCF_027922185.1). Taxonomy (NCBI): domain Bacteria; kingdom Pseudomonadati; phylum Pseudomonadota; class Alphaproteobacteria; order Maricaulales; family Maricaulaceae; genus Maricaulis; species Maricaulis virginensis. The sequence goes on from NZ_BSFE01000003.1 coordinate 479,296, forward strand.
GGGCATTCTCGATCTCGATTCCACCATCACCGATCACTGGCCCGATGTGGACTTCCCGGACGGCGTGGACCCGTCCGCCTGGACGCTGCGCGATCTCCTCACCCACCAGGTGCCGATCTCGGTCGGACAGCTCACAATGCTGGAAGCCTATGTCACGCGGGTCGATCCGGCAGACTATCCCGCCCTGATCGCGCAGTATGGCGAGGCCCGCGAGCCCGGCTTCGACTACGACAATCTGGGCTACAACATCTATGGCGCCATCCTGGAAACCGCGACCGGCCGCACCTGGCAGGACTGGCTGGACGAAGTGATCTTCGAGCCGACCGGCATGACGCGCACCTCGGGCCGCACCTCCGATTTTTCGCTCGAGGAACAGTCCTGGAACCACATCTGGCAGGGCGAAGCGGCCGGCTGGTATGAAGTGCCGCCCAAGACCGACGGCATGATGCAGTCGGCGGGCGGTCTGGTGACCTCGACGACCGACATGGCGGCCTGGCTGCAGCTGCAGCTGCGCGGCCACGGACCGGACGGCAGCGGGCTCACCGATGCGGTGGTGGCCGAGGCACACGCGTCCGGCGTGGCCACGCACATGGAAGACGGCCGGAACCCGTATGAACTGCCCTGTTCGGGCTATTCGCTGGGCTGGAATATCTGCGATTTCGACGGCCACACCCTCTACATCCACGGCGGCGGTTATACCGGCGCGCGCACGGCTATGGCTTTCTCGCCGGATCTGGGCGTCGGCATCGCCGCCTTCTCCAATTCCGACAACATGACGGGCTGGCTGTCGGGCCGGACCATCGTGATGTTCCTGCAATTCCTGACCGAACATCCCGATGCCGAACGCTGGGCAGATACGCGGGTGGCGTATTATCCCCAGCAGATCGCCCGCTATCTGGAGCGCCGCACCAATCGCGAGGCGGAGAACCGTGCCGACGAGGCCTGGGGCGGCTGGACCTGGCAGCCGGATGCCGCCGCGCGGGCCGGATATGCCGGCACCTATTCCTCCGGCGAGCCCTATGGCGTCGTGACGATTGCCGAGGAGGGCGGCGGTCTGGTCGCCAGCCTCGGCGACATGCGGCTGCAGCTGGAGCCGGCGAGTCCCGACCTGTTCGGCGGCGTCGCCCATGCCTTCTACGGACCCGACCGTTTTGCCTTCGAGCGTGACGCCTCCGGCGCCATCGTCCGGCTCGACTGGGACGGGGATGTCTACGAACGTGTGGATTGATCCACGGGACACCGGTTGCGGGGCTGATCCCTCTCTTGTGAGGCCCCGCAATCTGTTCTAAGCCTGCCGCCCGTTCGAGCCCGCCGTTTCATTGATCTGACGACTGACATCTGCCGCCCTGCGGCCCCCGTCCGGACCCCGCGGTCCGGCAGGCGATGTCTCTCGGGCGGCGGGCACAGTCGCGGAGGCAGAAATGGCCAATGTTACCGTCGTGGGCGCCCAGTGGGGCGATGAAGGCAAGGGCAAGCTGGTCGACTGGCTGTCGCACCGCGCCGATGTGGTGGCGCGCTTCCAGGGCGGCCACAATGCGGGCCATACGCTGGTCGTCGGCGACAAGGTCTACAAGCTCTCCCTGCTGCCCTCCGGCGTGGTGCGCGGCAAGCTCTCCGTGATCGGCAATGGCGTCGTCGTCGACCCCTGGGCCTTCGTGGCCGAGGTCGACCGCATCGCCGAACAGGGCGTGAAGATCACCCCGGAAGTCGTGAAGATCGCCGAGACCGCCGCGCTGATCCTGCCGATCCACCGCGAACTCGACGCCCTGCGCGAGAACCGCGATGACGGCGAAGCCATCGGCACCACACGCCGCGGTATCGGTCCGGCCTATGAGGACAAGGTCGGCCGCCGTGCCGTGCGTGTCATCGACCTGGCCGACGAGGCGGCGCTGCGCGGCCGTGTCACCGAAATCCTGCACCATCACAACGCCCTGCGCCGCGGCCTGGGGCACGAGGAATATCCCGCCGGCAAGCTGGTCGCGGAACTGCTCGATATCGCGCCGAAAATCCTGCCCTATGCGGCACCGGTCTGGCGCGTGCTGAAGAATGCCAACGATACCGACCAGAAAATCCTGTTCGAGGGCGCCCAGGGCGCTCTGCTGGACGTGGATCACGGCACCTATCCCTTCGTGACCTCCTCCAATACCGTCTCCGGCCAGGCCTCGGCGGGCACGGGCGTCGGTCCCAAGGATGTCGGCTATGTGCTCGGCATCGCCAAGGCCTACATGACCCGCGTCGGGTCCGGACCCTTCCCGACCGAACTGTTCGACGAGAACGGCCAGCGGCTTGGCGAGCGCGGTCATGAATTCGGCGTCGTCACCGGGCGCAAGCGCCGCTGCGGCTGGTTCGACGCCGTGATCACCCGCCAGACCCTGCAGGTCGGCGGTGTCGACGGTGTCGCCCTGACCAAGCTGGACGTGCTGGACGGGTTCGAGACGATCAAGGTCTGTGTCGGCTACGAGCTCGACGGCCGCCGCCTCGACCATCTGCCCGCCGGCAAGGAAGCCCAGGCGAAGGTGAAACCGGTCTATGAAGAGCTGGAAGGCTGGCAGGGTTCCACCGCCGGCGCCCGCTCCTGGGCCGACCTGCCGGCCGAAGCGGTGAAATATGTCCGCCGCCTGGAAGAACTCATCGAATGCCCGATCGCCCTGGTCTCCACCAGCCCCGAGCGCGAAGACGTCATCTTGATGCAGGACCCGTTCAGGGGATAGGGCAGCACCACTCGTTGTCATCCCGGATGAACGCCCCGCGCAGGCGGGGCAAAAGTCCGGGACCCATAATCCCGGTGATCATCCAGTTGTCGCTGACGGCAAGCCTGCTTCTGGCCAAAAGCGAGCGTATAGGTCCCGGCCCTGCTGCCCGCCTGCGCGGGCCATCCGGCCGGGATGACAATCGTTTGGGATCAAGCCACGTCCCTAACCGCCGCCGCACGCACTTCCCGCCGCGGCTGCAGTCTGTCCTTCCAGGCCAGCGCCGGCTTCTCGACGGTTTCGCGCAGGACCCAGCCGGCGAGGATGGCGGCGGGGGCCATGATGAGGGCGAGCTGGGTCGTGTTGAGGCCCGGCATCAGGGCGAAGGCCACGAGGCCGATCGGCCAGTGCAGGATGTAGATGCCGTAGGAGACGTCTTCCACATTGCGCACGGCATGGCCGATCCGGCCGCCGATATGCGCATGGCCGAGCCACAGGAAGGCCGAGGCCAGGAAGATGTCGAGCATCATCCAGCCGATCGCCAGCTCGTGGGCGGCCAGCGCGGCCACGCCCGCCAGGGCGATGAAGGCCGGGGTGATGCGTACCATCTCGCGGGCGGCGAAGAAGAAGGCGCCGATCATGAAGGCCGGGCCGAAGCGCGCCAGCGTGGTGATCGTGCCTTCGCCGATGCCGCTATAGCCGAAGGTGGCGACCAGGGCGCCGAAGACGCAGGTCAGTGCGGCCCAGAACACCACCAGGCGCCGGTCGGAATAGAGCCCGATCAGGGCCAGGATGCCGACACCGAGATAGGCCATCAGCTCGTAGCGGATCGTCCAGAGCGGACCGTTGGCGCTGTGGCCGACGGGCGAGTTCTCGAACGTGCCCGGCAGGCCGGCCAGCGGATCGACCTGGCCGATCAGCTTCAGCGGGAAGGCCCAGGTTTCAGCGCTCGACCAGTATTCCGCCTGCGAGAGCGAGGTAAAGAAGGGGTAGACCGCAAACACGATCAGCACGGCGGCAATCAGGCCCGGGAAGATGCGGAAGATGCGCGCCGTGGCATAGCGCGAGATCTCTTTCGTCTTCATCGCACTGGCCGTGATCATGTAGCCGGACAGGATGAAGAAACCGTCCAGCGCACACTGCACGACGAAGTCGACGGTCAGGCTCCAGGTGCCGGTATAGGGCTTGCCCAGCGGGATCAGGATGGCGTGTCCGTACAGCACCATCAGCGCGAAAACGATGCGCATCGCGGTGAAATTATTGGACTTGTCTTCAAGACGGCCAAGGCCGTCGCGGAACAAAAAAGCGAACTTGCTCATATGATCCCACTCCCGGTTATCCCCGGTCGCGGTGCAAGCGGCGTGCGGACCGGCGGGGCTCGCCAAATCCGTAAACGAAACATGAAGATAGCCCGGCGTATTCGAGGCTTTCCGGTAACCGGCTCTCAAAACAGGTCACCGCGCTGACCCAAAACGGGATGGAATGCCAAAGGCTTGGCCTTGCCTTCGCCTCGCAGGCCCCTAGACTTCGCGTCAACGTTTTGAAGAGGGGATATGTCATGCGGGTTGATCGTTCCGGAGTGTCTGCGCTGGTTCTGGCTCTGGTCCTGGGGGCGTGCGCGCCTGCCGGCGAGGAGCAAGCCGAAGCGCCGGCCGCTGATACGCCTGCCGCGGCGCCGGAAAGCGTCCAGGACAGCGCCACCACGGACACGGCGATGGGGCAGGACGATTATCCCGTCTCTTCCGCGGCGCAGATACACGACCGCACCTTCACCCTCGACACCCATGTCGATATCGGTCCGGGCTATGGCACCGACGCGCTCGATCCGGGTGAGCACACCCATGCCCAGGTCGATCTGCCGAAAATGGTCGAGGGCGGGCTCGATGCGGCTTTCTTCATTGTCTATGTCGGCCAGGGCGATCTGACTGAAGAGGGCTATGCCGCGGCGCGCGAGGCGGCCGAGGAGAAGTATCGCGGCATCTCGCGCATGCTGGCCAATGATCCCGACCGTATCGCCCTGGCGACCACCGCCGACGAGGTGGAGGCGATCGCCGCGTCGGGCCGCCTGGTCGCCCTGATCGGCATGGAAAACGCCTATCCGCTGGGGCCGGGCATCGACGACGTGCCCATGTGGGCCGAGCGCGGCGTGCGCTACATGTCGATCACCCATTTCGGCAATAACCAGTTCGGCGGCTCCTCCAATCCCGATACCGGGGCCGGCGAGCCGGCAGAGGATCCGGGCTTGAGCGATCTGGGCCGCGAACTGGTCGCCTCGCTGAACGATCACGGCATCATTGTCGACGTCTCGCATGTCGGCAAACAGACCATGCTGGACGCGATCGAGCTGTCGCGCGCGCCGGTCATGGCCTCGCATTCCGGCGCCCGCGCCGTTTACGACAATGCCCGCAATCTGGACGACGAACAGCTGCGCGCGATCCGCGACAATGGCGGTGTGGCGCACATGGTCGCCTTCCGCCGCTATATCGGCGAGATGCCGCAGGCCGTGCTCGACGGCCAGCGTGCCCTGGCCGCCGAGCTGGGACTGGACACGCCGGAAGGCCGCGAGGCGGCGACGCCGGAAATCATCGCCGCCTATCGCGAAGGCCTGGCCGCGCTGCGGGCCGAACATGGCGATGTCGATATTTCCGTGCTGGCCGACCATATCGACCACGCCGTCGAGGTCGCCGGGATCGAGCATGTCGGCATCGCGTCGGACTTCGATGGCGGTGGCGGTGTCGGCGGCTGGGAAGATGCCAGCGAGACCGCGGCCGTGACCGAGGAACTCCTGCGCCGCGGCTACACGCCCGACGAGATCGAGATGATGTGGTCCGGCAATATCCTGCGCGTGATGCGGGCCGTTGAGGAGGCGGCTGCGACGGCGGAGTAGGGCGAAGGCGCGCGATCCCCGGCTTCCCCCGCGTGCGGGGGAAGCGGCCGAGCGAAGCGAGGCCGATGGGGGAAGTCAGGTTCGGCGCCAAAGTGCGCGCTTCGCGCTCCGCACCGCTGCGCGTTGCCCCCTCAGCCGGCGTCGCCGGCAGCTCCCCCGCAAGCGGGGCGAGCCCGGCGTCAGGGCCCCGGTGAACCCTGACCGCCCGCGCCGAGACGCGCGAACAGGCGGGGCAATTCGCGTTCGCCCTCCAGCGTGACCCGCAGGGCGCGGCTGGTCTGGCGCGGCCTGAGCCAGCCGAGCTCCTGGAAACGGGTCAGCAGGGCCGCGCCTGCCCCGCCGGCGAGGTGATGGGTGCGTTCGCTCCAGTCCAGACAGGTACGGCAGGCCGGGCGGCGTGCCCGCATGAGGGCCGGCATGTCCAGGCCCAGCCCGTCCAGCAGGCCGTGCCCGCGATCGGTCAGTGCGACCCCGTCCGGGGCCAGCGCAAGGGCACCGCCCGCATGCAGGGCGCGATAGAGCGCGATGCCCATCTCGCCGGCGAGATGGTCGTAACACACGCGCGCCCGGCGCATGGCCTGGTCGTCGGGGCCGGGGCGGAAGGGCAGGTGGCCGCGTGACTGGGCCAGCCCCAGCAAGGCTTCCAGCGCCTCGGCGACCTCGGCGCCGGCCAGCCGCACATAGCGGTGACGGCCCTGTTTCTCGGCCGCGATCAGCCCGCCTTCGGCGAGTTTGACGAGATGGGCCGAGACCGTTGGCGCACCGATGCCGGCCACACGCGCCAGCTCGCTGGCTGTCAGCGCCTTGCCGCTCATCAGCGCGGTCAGCATGGCGGCCCGGGCGGGGTCGCCGATCAGGGCGCCGATGCGGGCAATGTCCGGTCCGTGGCTCATGGCGGCGACGCTAGCATGATTGCGGCGGTTCCATACTTCGTTCCCGGGCGAAGCATTGCCGGTGCGCCGGCCCTAGTCTCGCTTTGCACAAACACGAAGGAGTGGGGCTATGAGCCTGCTATGCTGCATCCGCTATCGGATCGATCCGTTCAAGCGGGAGGCGTTCGAGACCTATGCCCGCGAATGGCTGCGCGTCATCCCGGCCTGCGGCGGCCGGCTGCTGGGCTATTTCATGCCGCACGAGGGCACGAATGACGTTGCGCTGGGCCTGATCGAGTTCGACAGCCTGGCGGACTACGAGGCCTATCGTGCGCGGCTGCGCAGCGATGAGGGTGGCCGGGCCAATTTCGAATTTGCCGAAGCGGAACGGCTGATCCTGGGCGAGGCGCGCAGCTTTCTGCGCCGGGTGGAAGCATGATCCTGGTCCTGTTCGAACTCGACCCGGCGGAAGGGGGCCGGGAGGCCTATTTCGACCTGGCTGCAGCGCTCAAGCCGGAGCTGGCGCAAATCGACGGCTTCATCTCGATCGAGCGTTTCGAAAGCCTGGCCGTGCCGGGCCGCTATCTCTCCCTGTCGGCCTGGCGTGACGAGGCGGCCGTGCGCGACTGGCGCAACCGGACAAGCCATCGCAAGGCGCAGGCGGCCGGGCGTGGGGGCGTGATCGCCGCCTACCGGCTGCGCGTGGCACAGGTCATCCGCGATTACGGCCTCGACAACCGGACCGAAGCACCGGCCGACAGCCGGGCGCTTCATGGCTAGCGGGGCTACACGGAACGGTCCGCCGCGACGGCCGCCGCCTGTCCCGTCCGCCGCGGCAGGGTGAGGGCGGCGGCAAGACCGAGGACAATCTGGAGCGCCAGGATCAGGAGATCGATCTGCAATTGCACGACCCCGGCCGCCGGGGCGATGTCTTCGGTCACGCCGGCGAAGATTCCGTTCACCGATCCGTGGAACAGGACGGCAGGCCAGAAGCTGCGGGCCCGGAGCGTCAGCCAGGCGAGCACGTAGGAATTGGCCACTAGCGCTACGGGAAAGAGCACGAACCCGCCAAGGACCGGCGTTTCCGGGTAATTATAGCCGGCGAGGATGGACGGCAGGTGCCAGAAGGCCCAGACCAGGCCCAGCAGGACGATGCCGGCATGCAGGCCGAAACGGTCGATGACATGATCCTGCAGCACGCCGCGCCAGCCGAATTCCTCGCCCACGGCGACCACGCCGTTCATGGCGGCGAAGAGCAGCGCGGTGAGCGCGACATTGGCGGAAAAATACAGCCAGCCCTGTTCACCCGGCCCCAATTGCCAGGGGCCGCGCAGCACATCCACGCCGCTGCCGTCGAAGGCGAAGAATGTGCCCTCGCCCCAGCCCAGCATGCGCACCAGGCCCAGCGTGACCAGGGCGAGGGCGGCCGGAAGCAGGCCCGCCAGGACCAGCCAGACCGGATTGCCCGGCCAGAAGCGGATGCGCCGGAAGGCGGCCCGGTTGAACAGGGCCAGATAGCCCAGCGCCCACAGGCCGGGCATGAACATGATGACGATCAGCCAGGGCGCGGCAGCCCCGGATTCCAGATCGCCCACCACGGCGATGGCGGCGGACTGGATCGACCAGCTGGCCAGGAAGAGGCTCAGAATGAAGACAAGGATGGTGCGTTTGCTCATCGTCATGACAAGCACTCCTTTAAAAAAAAGCAGGCAGGGGGTTGGGGCTCAGCCGCGGCGGGCGATCCGCCTGAGCGTCCAGATCGCCAGCGCCCGCGTGGCCAGGAAGGCCAGGGCCAGCGCGAAAAGCGTGAGGGGGAAGATCCACACGCCCAGCAACTCGTCGGCCGTCGACGGGTCGTCGATCAGGCCGATGAAGAACTCCGTCTCCGATCGCCACAGACCGGCATGCAGGGGATCGGCGATCTTGAAGGCGGCAACGCTGGCGACCAGACAGGCCGCGGCCCAGAGAACCAGGATCGCCGCGCCTGCCAGGACAGCCAGGCCGTGACCGGCTGCCGTGCGGATCAGCGCGTCCAGCATGTCGCCATAGCGGCGCGTGGTGATGGCGGTTTCCAGCCGGTGGGCGTCATACATGGCGCGGGCGTATGCATCGGCGGGGCCGAGGGCGGCAACGACGTCCTGTGGCGCGGTGCCGGCTTCGACGCGTTCGGCGATATGGCTGTCCAGTTCGGCCAGAATGTCGTCGCGTACGCTGCCGGGCAGGCTGGCCAGCCCGTGCCGGACTTCGCGCAGCCAGACCGTGGCGGCGGTGCTGTTATCGGCGCTGTTTGTCATCGCCGGTCTCCTCGATGAGCGCGTCGAGCCGCGCCCGGGTCTGTTGCCATTCCGCGACCATCGCCGTGGCAGTGGCCCGGCCGGCCGGCGTGATCGCATAGTATTTGCGCGGCCGGCCGTTTTCGGTCTCGGTCCGCCATTGCGCTGCCACATGGCCGGCAGCCTCGAGCCGGTGCAGCAGCGGGTAGATCGAGCCTTCCGCGACGTCCAGACCGGCCTCTCCATTGAGACGGTCGAGGATTTCCAGTCCGTAGAGCGGGGCGGGCCGCAACAGGCAGAGCAGCGCCATTTCGGCGAGACCCTTGTTCCATTGCGCCCGCCGGTTCGCCTCGCGGCGCGGGTCGGCTTTCTTGTTCATGCTTTGCTTTATATCTTGCAATACAAGATATAGTCAATATGAATTTCTAAAGACCGGCGGGATCCGGATTCTGAAGAAAAAGTGCATATAAAACATTGTTTTGGTACGTTTTTGAGGCGGTGGGCCCGAGGAGCGGGCCGCCGTGTTGCCGGTCGGTCTCTTCAGCGGGTATCGCCCGGGTGTGGTGCCGCAGCGCGTGAAACCCGGTGCCTCCCGCAGTCCGGGGATGGCGGGCGGCGGGATGGCGTGCGAGGGTCCCGGCCAGCAAAAAGGGGAGGGGCGGAATGCTCCGCACGATCCGGACACTGGCCGCCAGTCTCGCGGCGATCCCGCTGATCGCCGCCGCCGCGCCGGCTCAGGGCGGTACGACGCCGCTCGACCGGGCGCTTGCGGCGCAGGATGGCGCGCCTCTGGAGCGCCGGGTGGAAGCACGCCGGGCGGTCGAAGACGCCCTCATGGACAGCACGCTCTACTTTGTGCGCCTGCCGGGGGCGGAGCAGGGCAGCCGCTTTCTGGTCGGCCGGCAGGGCGATCTGCCGGCCCTGTCTGGCTTCGATACGCCGGAACGCCTGCTGCGCTGGGCCGAGGCAAATTTCACCGAAGAACAGCGCGAGCCGATGGGCGAGTTCAGCGGGCCGGCCGGCGGCTTCCTGGTCCTGCTGGACCGGCAAATGGACGGCGAAGCGGTGCTGTACATCAATGCGAGTTACGACCAGCCGCTGGTGATCGATCCTGTCTTCTTGCGCTTTCTCGCCGCCCGGGCGCGTCAGGCGCGCCAGGATCTTCCCCTGGCCCAGGGCGAGCCGGCGCCGGCGACGCCGCTGGAGCGCCACGCCCATGCCCGGGCGCAGGCTGCCGGAACGGTTGAGGTGGCGCCGGAGGATCTGCGCTATCTGGTCGACGGGCAGCTCTTCTATGTGCCGCTGTATGACCAGGCGAATGCCGGCAATGTGCAATCCCTGCCGCAAGCCGAGAATGCGGTTTCGGGCGGCGACCGTCTCGCGCTCGAAGGCGAAACCCGCCCGGACGGCAGCCAGGTCTTCCGGCTGGCCGTGTTCGACCGGCGCGCTCTGGCCGATGGCTATGCCCGTGCTTTCGAGGCACAGCACGACACTGTGCTGCGCTACCGGGTCATGCGCGGGATCGATCTCATGCAGGCGCTGCCCGCGAACATCCCTGTCGCTATCAATCCGGGCTCGCCCTACATGCTCGTCATCGCACCGGATGGCGCGTCCGCGGACGGCGCCACCGACTAGCGTCCCCTCTTCAGGGGAGGGTGCCGCACCGGCCTGGCGGCTAGGACACAGACTCATAATTTCTGAGCCATATCTGGATAGCGGCGAGTTTGACGAGGGCAAGGTAGTTATCGGCGTGTTTTTCGTAGCGCGTTGCGA